>NZ_JAQNDK010000003.1:359000-718000 GCF_028368935.1 Sorangium aterium
CATCGCCGCGCAGCAGGAGGCGGCGAGCAAGCTGCTCGCCCTCGGGCTCAAGCCGGACGAGACCGGCCAGGGCTTCATCGCGAACGGCGACCAGGCGCTCACCTTCTGGACCGAGGGGCTCGCCGAGCTCCCCGACGACTGGGACCTCTTCGTCCCCGAGGATCTCGTCGACACGCAGGTGCGCGGCAGGCCCATCGGCGTGTTCGCCAAGGTCACCTCGGGGATGGACTGGCTGAACGTCAAGCTCAGCTTCGAGAGCGAGGGCGTCGGCGTCGATCGCGACGAGCTGCGCCGCTGCCTCGCCGAGGGCAAGCGCTACGTCCGCCTCGAGGACGGGTCGTTCGCCGCGTTCGATCCCGACGCCGTGCGCGCGATGCTCGATCGCGAGGTCGAGCTGATGATGGCGGCCGGCAAGAGCGGCCGGCTGCCGCTCGCGCAGGCCGGGCGGGTGCACGAGCTGCTCCAGCACGCCAGCGGATCGAGCGTGACCGCGTCCGCGCGCGAGCTGTTCCAGAAGCTCAGCAACATCGACGAGATCGGCAGCACCAAGCGGCCCAGGAACCTGAAGGCGACGCTCCGCCCCTACCAGGAGGCGGGCCTCTCGTGGCTCAAGTTCATCCATGACATCGGCTCGGGCGGCGTGCTCGCCGACGACATGGGCCTCGGCAAGACGGTCCAGACGCTCGCCCTCCTGCTCGCCGTCAAGCAGGAGGAGAAGCACATGCGCGCGCTGATCGTCGCCCCGACGAGCGTCGTCACGAACTGGGAGCGCGAGCTCGCCCGGTTCGCGCCCTCGCTGTCGGTCGCCCTCTGGCACGGCGCCGATCGCAAGGACCAGATCGACGAGGTGAAGGCCGCGGAGGTGGTGATCACCAGCTACGCGCTCCTCCGTCGCGACGAGGATTTCCTCGCGCAGCTCGACCTGAGCTACGCCATCCTCGACGAGGCGCAGCACATCAAGAACCCGATGAGCGCCACCGCCGCGGCGGCCAAGCGGCTCCGCGCGAAGCGCCGGCTCGCGCTGACGGGCACGCCCATCGAGAACCGGCTCTCGGAGATCTGGTCCATCTTCGACTACGTCTCGCCGGGCTTGCTCGGCTCGCTCGACAAGTTCGAGGCGCGCTTCTCGCGCCCGATCGAGGCGGGCGACTACAAGACCGCGCAGCGCCTGCGCGCCGCCATCCACCCGTTCATCCTGCGCCGCACGAAGCAGGAGGTCGCCAAGGATCTTCCCGAGAAGATCGAGATGGATCAGATCTGCGATCTCACGGGCGAGCAGCGGGCGCTCTACCTGCAGGTCGCGCGCGAGGTGCGGGCGCAGGTCCTCGGCGAGGTCGAGCGCGTCGGCCTCGCGAAGAGCCAGCTGCAGATCCTCGCCGGCCTCACCCGCCTCCGGCAGGCGGCCTGCGACCCGCGGCTGCTCGGCTTGCCGCGGGAGTTCGGCGACGACGACTCGGGCAAGCTCGTCGCGGTCCGGGAGCTCATCGCGAACGCCGTCGAGGGCGGGCACAAGGTCCTCGTCTTCAGCCAGTTCGTGATGATGCTGAGGCTCATCGAGAAGGCGATGAAGGAGGATGGAGTCGCCTACGAGTACCTCGACGGCTCCACGAAGGACCGGGCGGAGCGCGTCGAGCGCTTCCAGAGCGATCCGAGCGTGCCGGTCTTCCTCATCAGCCTCAAGGCGGGCGGCACCGGCCTGAACCTCACCGCGGCCGACACGGTCATCCACTTCGATCCGTGGTGGAACCCGGCGGTCGAGCAGCAGGCCACGGACCGCGCCCACCGCATCGGTCAGACGAAGGTGGTGACGGCCTATCGGCTCATCGCCGAGGGCACGATCGAGGAGAAGATCCTGCTGCTCAAGGACAAGAAGCGCCAGCTCGTCGCGTCCGTCCTCAGCGAGGACGCCGGCGGCGCGAAGAAGCTCACCAAGGCCGACCTGGAAGAGCTGTTCGCGGTGGACTGAACGAACGACGGCGCGCAGGGGGAGCGCGCCGGTCGCGGAGCACCGGCCGATCCATGGGGGCGCGCAGGGGAGCGCGCCCCTCCCTCATGGGAGCACGGGTGGATCCATGACGGCGCTCGGAGTGGCCGTCATGGGGGGCTTTGGGCACCGCAGGGCGGGGAAGGATGGCTACGGCTTGCGGCTGCCGCTCAGGACCATCAGGTGGTACTTGCCGAACTCGCTCTGCCCCAGGGTGAACAGGACCTCGATCAGGAGGCGGTACGGCGTGGTCGCGTCGGCGACGATGATCGCCTCCGACGACGACGGATCGAGCCCCTTCGCCGCGCGAATGGCTTTGTCCGTCTCGCGCGCGTGGGACAGGGCGTTCGCCAGCGGCACGATGTAGAGATCGTTCGGCCCGCTGCGCTTGTACTTTGCGTCGACGCCCGACTGCGCGAGCTGCTCGCGGTTGGGCAGCATGACGATCGGGGTCGGATCCTCGCCGACCAGGATCTGCGACTTCGAGACGATGACGACCACACCCTCCTGGGAGGGCTCGGCCTGCATCACCGACTTCGGCAGGGTGAGATCCTTCGACTGCGGGATGGATGCCGCCGACGATCCAACGCTCTTCAGCAAGAAGACGAGGATGATCGTCATCAGGTCGAGCATCGCCGTGATGTTCAAGAAGTCGATCTCGGGCTCCCGCCGGTTCCTTCGGATCGCCTTCCGGAGGGCCGCTTTGTAGCGGACGACGCTCGCCCTCGGCCGCGGGGCAGGTCGCTGCTCGGCGCTCATCGGGCCACCCCGAAGTGGACCTCCGGGAACAGCACCTCCCCGTCGTCGCTCCTCAGCGCATCCATCACGTCGATGATCGTCTTGTAGTCGATGCCCGGGTTCGCCGTGATCGTCACCTGCGTCTCCTCTTTGAACTCGGAGCGGGCGTTCTTGAGGCGCTTCGCGCACGCCGTGAGGGCGGGATAGTCATAGCCATCGTTCACCTTCGGCACCGTGACCCCGCCGCCCACGTCCTGGCAGCCGGTCGCGATGTTGCCGCTCGACGTCTTCAGCGAGATCCCCTGGCTGGTGATGAACGCGGAGAGGTTCAACGCCTTGCTGGAGAGCTCGCTGCGCACCTTGCCCCCGCCGATGGAAGGCGGCGTCGTGTCGATTGACGACACGAATGTCACCGACACGCTGGCGAGCACGAAGATGAGGATGTTCGTGATGATGTCGAGGTACGGAACGACGTTGAGCTCGCCGGCCTCCTCCCCGGCTTCGGGCTCCTTGGGCTGCGACAGGCGCCGGATCTTCGATCGCTGCGCCGAGCTGAGCGGGACGTCTTGCGGGTCCGCCATGGGCTAGTAGCCAGGCTTGCTGCTGATCGTGAGCAGGTTGAACACGCGCTCCGTCGTCGACTCGAGATCGTGCTGGATGTTCTTGGAGCGGGTGTGGAGGAGCACGTGCGCGATCATGCACACCACCGCGATGGCGAGGCCGAACGCCGTGTTGTACATGGCCTCCGCGATGCCGTTCGAGAGCATCCGCTGCTTGTCGGCCTGCGAGAGGCCCTGGGCGGCGATGGAGGCGAACGTGTTGATCAGGCCGGAGACCGTCCCGATGAGGCCGATCAGCGTCGCGATGTTCGCGAGCGACCACAGGGCGCCGATGCGCTTCTCCACGGCCGGCTTCAGCTCGGACAGCTTCTCGCTGAGGGCGGCGTCGATCTCGTCGGCCCCCTTGTTCGCGTGGGTCAGGCCGGCCTTGACGAGCTGCAGGATCGGATAGTCGCTCGCGTCGCAGAGCTTGATGGCGCGGTCGATGTTGCCGGCCGCCACCAGCTTCTTGACCTGCGCGAAGAACTCCTTGGAGTTCACGCGGTAGCGTCCGAGCTGGAACGCGGTTCGTTCGATGATGATGGTCACCACGACCGCGGAGACGACCAGGTTCGCGATCAGGAAGGTCGGATTGTGTTTGATGGCCTCCCACATCCCACCTTCGCCACCACCCTCGGCCGCCAACATCAGCAGATGACGCATCCTCGAAGTCCCTTTCTCAGCGTCGTCAGAAGCCCGACAATCTCCAGGCGCGGCGACTATAACTGCCGCCCGATCCCGTGCGCAAGCTCGGCGATGCTGCCGCGCCCCGAGCCGCGAGGCCGGGATCGCCGAAAATCCCCGCAAGAACCAGCGTATCTCACGGCGAGCTCACCCCGGCCACGCGGACGGGCGCCGGCGGTGTCGAGGCCGGACAGGGAGGTCCGGAGACCCCTGAATCGCCCGGACCGCCGGCGTCCGAGCGGGCCACCGTGCTCCGCCATGCCGCGTCCCCCGGGGCGGATGAGCCGCTGCGCTCGCTCTCGGGTGATGCGGCTCGCGCTGCCGCGCCGCGCGATCGGGCCGGCGGTGGTCATGCGGGCGCTGCGCCCCCTGAAATTCGCGGGATCTGCCGCATGTCGACCCGCATCGCGCCCGGCCGATCATGACATAACCCCGCGATTGTTGTAAAGTTTTGCCCGTATCAGAGCGCTCACGTGTGGCCAAATCTCTCTTGACGGCGCCGGGTCTCAATCGCGAAGATGCGCGAGTCCCCCGGGCGCGTCGGCGTAGCTCGGCCACAAGGCGGCACGCTCTGCGGTGAACGGGGAGCCGCGCCCAGAGCCATGAAGGGCCCCTGGCGCGACGACGCGAAGTCAGTCTTGGACGACAGGTGGGAGAGCTGGGACGGCGCAGGGCGCCGGCACCAGAAGAGACGATCAGGACTCTTGCAGAGGTCAGCGCCGCTCGGCTAGCGTCCCGTGGGCATCTCGCCAGAGAGCGACAGCAGCACGCCGTCCACGGCCAGCGCCGCCAAGCAAAAACAGGCCTCTCATCCGTCTTTACGTGTGAGTGAAAGACTGCCGCCCCTCGGCAACACGAGTCTGACAAAGGGAACCGATCGAGTTGCGCGAAACCTCATCCCGGGGACGCGAGGCGAACTGGAGGACAGAAGCAATGCACGGAGCGTATGAAGCTTTCAAAGAGGGTGGGTGGGGTATGTGGCCCATCCTGTTCTGGTCGATCCTCACGATCGGCATCATCGTCGAACGCGCCCTCTACCTGTTCGGCTCGTCCATCAACAAGGACGTCTTTCTCGCCACCATGCAGAAGTGCATCCTGGCGGGTGACGTTGCCAAGGCCGTGAAGATGTGTTCGGCGGCGAACGCCCCGCTCGCCCGCATCGTCCAGGCTGGCCTCGTCAAGGTGAACCGTCCCGACGAGGAGGTCCAGGCGGCGATGGACGAGGCGGCTCTCCGCGAGCTGCCGAAGATCTCGGCGCGCACCTCGTACCTCGCGCTGCTCGCGAACCTCGCGATGCTCTCGGGCCTCCTCGGGACCGTGACGGGCCTCATCAAGTCGTTCGGCTCCGTCGCCGGCGAGTCGGTCGACCCCAGCCAGAAGGCCCGCGTGCTCGCGCTCGGGATCTCCGAGGCCATGAACTGCACCGCCTTCGGCCTCGGCGTGGCCATCATCGGCCTCATCGGCTTCGCCGTGCTGAACGGCAAGACGCAGCACATCGAGGACGACATCAACGAGGCGTCGGTGCAGATCCTCAACCTCGTCGTCGCGAACCGTCAGAAGGTGAATGTCGCAGCAGTAGGTCAGGCGGCTGCCTGATGGTCCTCGGCGGGCCCGGGTCGTCGAGCGCCCTTCGCGCGCGATGCAGCCTGGGCCCGCTCTCGCGCCTCGAAGCCCCCGACGGCGGCTTCCGCCGCCGGGGCCCCGGGAACTTCGGAAGAGCGACGAAGTCAGACCCAGCATGGTGGCCCACCGCGAGCTGCGGGCAGGGCGTTCCCCGGAACAACTTGGATAGGTGAGCTCAGGCTCACGTTGGGAAGGCAATATGGGCGGCGTAGACGTCGGCGACGGTGGCGGCAAGAAGCGGTCGACGAACAGCGATATCAACATGATCCCGTTCATCGACCTGCTGATGGTCACGATTGCATTCCTGTTGATCACGGCGGTCTGGGTCACCAACTCGCGCATGAACGCGGACGCCCAGGTCCCTGGCCCTCCGGACCCGAACAAGGAGCTCACCCCGCAGACGCCGGAGAAGGTGCTGAACCTGCACATCGGCGAGAGCGAGTTCGGGCTCGTGTGGAAGCAGGGCGCGACGGTGGTCAACGAGGTCAAGGTCAACAAGTCACCCGTCGAGATCGGCGAGGCGGGCTCGAAGATCGTCCGCTACCCCGAGCTGGCGAAGCGGATCGAGGAGGAGTGGAAGACCCACGGCGGCCACCGGGACCCGAGCGACAAGAAGCTCGACCAGGCCATCCTCCACACCGACAACCGGACGCCCTTCAAGGAGATCGTCGCGGTGCTCGACGCGCTCTACGCGCCCAAGCGCGAGATGCGGCTGCCCGATGGGAACAAGCAGGTCCCCGTGTTCAACATGACGTTCTCGGTCCGCTGAGGCAGGAGCGCGCACATGGATAGGTTCAATCCGAAGCACCACAAGAACCCCCACGCCCACGTGATCCACCAGCCGGGCCGCCGGCTGATGAAGGGCGTGCCGCTCCGGTTCGTGTGGAACAAGGTGTCCGGGCACGGCGCTCGCAGCCCGAACGCGGGGCTCAACCTCGTGAGCTTCATCGACTTCCTCGTCGTGACCGTGATCTTCCTCCTGATGTCCTTCTCGGCGTCGGGCGAGATCGCCGTCGACAAGAACGTCAAGCTCCCGAAGGCGGAGAACGTCGAGGACGTCATCGACGCGCCGATGGTCGCCGTGAACGGCAACCAGATCCTCGTCGACGGCGCCCTTGCCGGGTCGACCCGCGCGATCGAGGAGCTCGGGCGGCTTCAGAAGATCGACGAGCTCTTCAACCTGCTCAAGAACAAGCGCGAGCTGTGGAAGCAGGTGCAGCCGAACAAGCCGTTCCCCGGCGTGTGCATCCTCCAGGTCGATCAGAACGTGCCCGCGCTGGTCGTGAAGAGCGTGTTCCAGACCGCGGCGTTCGCCGGTTACCCGAACGTCAGCTTCATGGTCAGCAAGCTCCCGAAGTCGCAGTGATCCCCGCTTCTTGACCTATCGAGCACAGAAGGATGGGGCACGCCGGGCGACCCCCGGCGGCCTCGGTCACCATGGAACGTGGTGGCTCCAGCGGCGCGCTCGGCGCGGCCTTCGCCTCTACGCGGCTCGCGTGGAGGAGGCTGCCTTGCTCGGGTGATCGGGCTGGGGCCTCCTGCGTGGAGCCTCTGCTATGTCCTCTGAACAGCCGCCCCGCGAGCGCGGCTTGCCGTCGGTCTACAAGGCGCGCGAGGCGCGCTCCAAGATGCGCTGGCCCCCGGCGAAGTTCTGGGGTTACACGGCCCTCGTCCTGGCGGTCTCGGCGATCCTCCACTGGAAGTGGTCGCAGGGGCAGATGGAGAGCGCGCGCCAGAAGCTGATGGCGCGCCAGCGCGCGGTCGCCGTCGAGCTCGGCCCGCGCTGGTTCCCCATGCGCGAGCGCGTGGAGGGCTGGACCCTCGATCTGGCGCGGAGCGCTGGCGCCGATCTCGTGGATCGGGAAGCGCTCAAGACGTGGAATTTCCGTGAGCTTGCGGGTATTTACCTCCGCCTCCGGGTGGACGAGGCCACGGGCGTCGACGCCGTCCGGAAGAACGCGCAGCAGTCGCTCCGCGACGCGTTCACCGCGTGTCTCTTGCGTGTGCCGAACCCGAACCCGCTGGCCGGCGCGGAGTGCAAGCGCACGCGGGACTGCCCCGCGGGCGAGTACTGCAACGAGGCCGAGCGCTGTTCCAGGCCCGCGCAGCCCTTCAACCTGCGCGTCGCCTACCGGACCATGCAGGTCCTCTCGGACGAGTGGGTGCGTGACGCACAGGATGCCTCGAGCGAGCTCCGCCTGCGGCTGCTGGAGTCCAGCTTCGAGGACACGATCCGAGACGATGTCCCGCTCGCGGCGGAGCTCCTCACGCGGGCGCAGTATTACCTCCTCGTCCTCGACGAGCCGGCCGAGGGGGCGGCGAGCACCGAGGCGCTGCTCGGCGTGCCGCACATGGCGCGGGTCGGGGTGTGGCGGCTGTCGGACGGCAAGCCCATCCTGCGGGTGCGCCGCGAAGCGAGCGGCAATCTCATCGGCGGGACGCCCTCGATCGAGGGGAGCGTGCTCGATGCGCGGCAGCGGCAGGCGAACAGCTGCGCGCTCGCTCTCGCGGTGCGCGAGGCGATGGGCGACACGACGGCCGCTGTCGCCGAGCCGCAGTGAGGGCGCGCCGCCCCCGGGGCGTCCATCCCGCTCATCGCGCCTGCGCGCGCCAGCTCGCGTCGTAGTCCGCGCTGCGGCGTGAGTTCACGCGGCTGTGCGTTGCCGCGTGAGCTCATGCGCGCCGCCGCGCCTCAGCGCGCGTTGCCGCGTGAGCTCACGCGTGCGCGCCTCTCTGGAAGTCTCGCGCAACGATGTGCAGGTCCGTGAGGTTGTGACCTGTCGGCCCGGTCTCGACACGCGTGCCGAGCGCGCGATGAACGACGGCGTCGTCGAAGCGCGCGAGCGCCGCGTCGATCGCGCGGTCGTCCATCGCGGCAGCTCCGGCGCCGCGGGCGACGGCCGCCCCCGCGGCGCCGGAGCTGCCGTCGACGCCGTCGGAGGCCGCGCAGAGGAGCGCGACGTCGGGCGGCAAGCGGCGCAGGGCGGCGAGCGCGATCCATCCTGCGCGGCCGCCGGCGCCGCGGTGGGCCGGCAGCGCCAGCGTCGGCTCGCAGGGGATCACAGCGGCTTCGCCGGGAGCGAGGGTGCGCGCGAGCGCGAGGCGGCGCTCCACGATCGTGCGCGCATCGCCGTCCTCGGCGGGGGCGGCGGCGGCGCGGAGCCCTGTCCTGTCGGCGAGGGCCGCCGCCACACGCTCGGCGAGCTTGTCCGGATCGGCGAGCACGCGCGCTTCCAGCAGGCGCGCGTCCGCTGGCTTCAGCGACTCGCTGAGCGCGGGCGTGAGCCGCGCGAACCGGGGAGCCCAGCGCTCGAGGGCGGCGAGCGCCTCCTCCAGGCGCGTCGGGTCCGGGACGGTGGGGCCCGAGCCGACGTCGTGCGGGAGTCCACCCACGACGTCGCTCATGAGCAGCGTCAGCACGCGCGCCGGGACCGCCGCCGCCGCGAGCCGCCCACCCTTGATCCGCGACAGGTGGCGGCGAACGAGGTTGACGTCCTGGATCGGCGCGCCTGCTTCCAGGAGCTCTGCGACGACGGCCTGCTTGTCCGCGAGGGACACGCCCGGAGGCGGCGCGGCGATCAGCGCCGACGCGCCGCCGGACAGGAGGGCGATCAGGAGATCCTCGGGCCCGAGCGCGGCCGCGATGGCGAGGGCCGCTTCGGCCGCGTCGACGCTGCGCGCGTCGGGGATGGGGTGCGCCGCGCGCATCACGCGCAGCGGGCGCAGCGCGGTCTCCTCGGGGTCGGTCGGCGATGTCGTCTCATCGCGCGCGGCGAGCGCCGGGGCCGCGACCGTGATGACGAGCCCTCCGGCGATCCTGTCACCCCAGCGGCGGAGCGCCCCCCGGGCCATCCCGGGCGCCGCCTTCCCCGCCGCGATCACGAACACGCGGCCGCGGTGCGCTCCGGCCTCGGCGTCGAGCGCGCGCTCGACGAGCCCTGCTGGGTCGAGCTCCGTCAGCCCGGCGCGGAACGCGGCCACCAGCGCCGCGCGCAGCTCGCCGAGCGCAGCGCTCAACGGGTCCTCGCGCCAACCACGCCGCGCTGCACCGCCGCCCGGGCGGGGGCACGATCGCCTGCGTCGACGAGGTGCGCGCGGAGCACGTGGTGCCAGCCCAGCGTGACCGACACCATCGCCCGCTGCGCGTCGCGCGGGCCCTCGTCGCCCGAGAGCTCCGGCCCGCGGAAGCGGAGCGCACCCCGCACGCCGAGGAACGGGCCCGTGGCGTCTCCCAGGAGCGGCACGTCGAGCGACAGCGAGAGCTCGAGCCCGGGCTCTGCGGCGAGCCCTGCTCCCGGCGGCGCTTCCCAGAACGAGCCCACGCCGAGCGCGACGGAATCGATGAAGAGGTCGAGCCAGGGCGCGCTGCGCTCGAGATCGCTCGCATAGCGGGCGAGGAAGAGCGGCTGGATGAAGACGCCGCCCGCGATCGAGCGCGCGACGGGAGCCCCGTCTGCGCCGAGCGCGTCGGTGTAGTGCGCATACAGGCCGGCGGTCGAGAGGTACACCGCGGCGCCGCGCGCGCAGAGCGCCGGACCGCCGTCCGCGAACGAGGCGCCAGCGCCCGCGCGCAGATCGAGGTCTCCGTCCAGCCGGCCGTACGCCCCATCGCCCTCCGCGTGCGCCGTGGACGCCCCCGCGAGCGCCGCGAGCGCTGCAATACCGGCGACTGCTCTGGTGATGGCGCGGCGCGCGCGCGCGGGCTCGGACGATCCCCGGGCGGCCTTGTTCCTGGTGGTCATCAGCGTATCAGCGCCTCCCGCACCGTATCCCGCAGCTCGGGCGCGAAGAGGATCCGGGTGCGCGTCATCGTCTCGTTGCGCAGCCGATCCAGCAAGAAGGACACCTCGGCGGGGCGCCGCGGGCGCCCTTTGGAGTAGACGACCATGAGCGACTCGTCCTCGGCGTAGGGCGTGTCCTCGGCGACGTCGACGCCGACGTACACATCCGGGTCGAGCCCGCCGCTCTGCGCGATCTCTCGCACGGTCTCCAGCGCCGCCGCGCGCCGGGCGTCGCGCTCGGCCGGCGACTCGCCGGGCTCCGGGAACAGCTCGACCGACTTGAAGAGCGAACGCACGCGCAGGCGGCGGGCGAGATCGGACAGCACGGGATCGGGCGCCGCCTCCCACGCGTGGATGGCCCCGAGCAGCACCTGATCGTCGAGCTCGAGGTACTGCTCCAGGGTGGGCATCTCGCCGACGGCCATCGCGGCGACCGCGGCGGGGACCTCGGGGATCCGGTCCCCGGCGGCGAGGCGGGCGACGACGCGCCGGAGGATGGCGCCGATCATCCACTCCGCGCTGCGCGTCGTCTTGTGGAAATAGACCTGTTGAAACATGAAGAAGCGGGCGAGCAGGAACGACTCTATCGCGCTCATCCCCTTCGTCCCGTCGATGGCGAGCGCGGGCGCTGGCGGGGCGGACGCGGCGCCGCCGCCGGGCATCTCCACCTGGACGTCGCTGAACCTGAGGCTGCGGAGCAGCCACGGCAGGTCGTACTCGCCGTACCTGACGCCCGTCGCGTGCGCGTCGCGGAGCAGGTAGTCGCAGCGATCGACGTCAAAGGTCCCGCTCACCGCCTTGGCGAGGTACGGCAGCTCGTGCCGTCCGCCGATGAGGTCGGCGACCCGCTGCGGGAGGTAGGGATCCTGGCGCACGAGCACCTGGTGCACGTCCGAGGACGGGTCGAGCAGGATGCGCTCGGTCCAGCGCTCGTGGTGGAGCGCTCCCGGCATGGCCTCCTCGAAGAGATGCGACAGCGGGCCGTGGCCGAGATCGTGCAGGAACGCTGCGGCGATCGCGTCGCGCGCGCGGTCGCTGGTCACTCTCTGCCAGAACGGAAGGTCGCGATCGATCTGACGGAGCCTCGCGATCAGGCGGCGCATCACGTGAGCGGCCCCGAGCGCGTGCGAGAAGCGGGTGTGCTCGGCGCCTGGGAAGGCGAGCGACGTCAGCCCGAGCTGACGGATGCGCCGCAGCCGCTGCACCTCGCGAGCGCCGAGCAGGCGCGGAACGATGGCCGCTTCGCCGCTCTCGAACTCGATCAAGCCGTGGACCGGGTCGCGCAGAATCAAGATGGGTCTCCACTCGACGCCATGGGCGCAAACGGCGCCGGGTCACTCAGGAGTCGCCTGATGGCGTCGATCCGCGGGCGTGTGCGCGGGGGAGAGGGCTCATTGCTTCGGGCGTGCGGTGTGGAGCACAGCATGGTGCGCCTCGAACAGGGGCGGGAAATCAAGGAGGTGTGCGACGTTCCCACGTGGGCCCGCGGGAAGGCAAGCGCGGCTCGTCGCCGAGCCTTCTTCGTGAGCGATCCAGCGAGCCGGTCAGCTCCCCCTGACGAGGACGACAGGCGCGCCGCATCGGGACGCCGCGAGCGTGGCGCGCGACGGAATTCATGCGACGGGGCCAGCCACGCCGAGGCGGAATCGCGCGGCGGACGCCGAGCGGCCGACGTCGCGGACGTCGCCAACGTCGAGCGAGCGGCAAATCGTGTCGAGCGCCGCGTGAGGCGAACGCGCGCGCGGCGCATCACGGCACCGCGAGCGTGGTCCCGCGGCCGCATGCGATTGCGTACGAGCGCGTGTGATTGCGTACGGTTGCGTGCGGTTTCGTGCGGCCGCGGTACACGGGACGAGCGCTCGAGATACGGGCTGAGATGCCTGAGATGAATCGGGCGAACAGCGGGTGACCATGCGACGAACGTGCGAGGAACGTGCGAGGACGACGCGAACCACAGCGGGGTGAACCGACGAACAACAGACGTGAACCGACGTGAACCGACGTGAACCGAGGTGAACCGAGGTGAACCGGCGAAGAACAAACGAAGAACCGACGAAAAGGAGGCGCCGCGAGGCCAGCGAGCGAAATTGCGATCGGAGAAAATTGTGATCGACGGAGGAAAGTGCTCGATTTCTTGAAGCTGGACGAGCATCCTGGTGTACGGTAGGAGGCTGACTATTCCGCTGGTTAACGTGGGTCATCGGATATCCGGGAGATCAAGTCGAGCGCATGACCACAACCAACGGACGACAGTCGGGGCGGGGGCATCCTGCAGATGAGGAGCAAGGTCGGGTGACACGCGAATCGGGAGGCATGGCGAGCAGTGATGAGGCTGAGCTCGACGAGTCGCCGAGGCGGCTCGACGCCATCCTCCGCGCCCTCCCAGAGTCGGAGCTCAAGGGCCTCATCACACGCATGGGGATCCGCATCGACGCCGCGAAGCGCATCGACGCGCCTTCTCAGGCGGCGCGGGCGCTGGTCGGCCTCCCCGACGTGCGCGACCCGTCGCGGCTCCCGACCGCCAGCCGCGAGCTGCTCCATCGCATCGCCGAGGCGGGCGGCGTGCTCGTCGTCCCGTCGCTCCCGGCCGGGCTCGAGCCGCTCATCGCCCGTGGCGTCGTCTACGCGCGCAAGACCGACGAGGGCATCGAGCTCGTGCTCCCGGCCGCGTTCCTCGTCCAGCTGAAGAGCTGGGAGAGCGAGGACCCCCGGGCGATCCGGGCGCTGCTCGCGCAGGCGCCCTTCGAGACGATGAGCGCGATCGCGACGCACTACCTCGGCCGCCCGGCCACGCCGCCCATCGCGCTGTCCCTCGAGAACGCGTGGGAGACGCTGAGCGATCCGGACCGGCTCCGCGAGGAGATCGATCGCCTCGCGCCCGTCGAGCGCCGCCTGCTCGAGTCCATCGAGGCCGTCGGCGGCGAGGTGGACACGCAGGAGCTGCTCGATCTGGAGCGGGAGCCGATGCGCCTGCGCAGCGCGAGCGGGGTGACCGCGAGCCGCCGCGGCGCGGGCTTCGCGCTCGAGCGCCGCGCCTTCCTCATCCCGATCCATCCGAACCGGCACGTCGTGCCGACCGAGGTAGCGGCGATCGTCGGCGCGGATCGCCGCCGGATGCGCGAGAAGCGGCGCGAGCAGATCCGGTCGTTCGTCCTGGAGGAGGATCACGCCCCGCGGCGCGCCCGCTTCGCCTCGGATCCCGGGATGCTCGCGCTGGCGCTCGCGTACTGCGTGCGCGAGCCCGGCAGCGACGTGCGCCCCGGCGTCGGGACGCCGCGGTCGCTGCTCGTCCGGCTCGCGCAGCGCTTCGGGCGGGACGTCGATGGCGTCGCGCTCGTCGCCGCGCTGTCGCGCGCCGTCGGGCTCTGGGACGCTTCGGCGGCGTCGCCCGCGACGCCGCCCGGCTCGCTCCTGGTGCAGGAGCTGACGCCGCTCCTGTTCACGACGTGGCGCCGCGGCGGCGCGTGGGATGAGGCGCGCGCCGAGCGGGAGGTGCTCCGGGTCGCGTCGGACAACCGCGACGCGAGCCCCATCGGCGCGCTCCGCGAGATGGTGCTCGACGCGCTGCACGACCTCGGCGAGGGCCGCTGGGTCCCCTGGCAGTCGCTGCAAGGCTACCTGGCGGCGGACGAGCGCATCGCGGGGGTCGAGCGGCTGGTCCGTCGCTGGGCCGAGCGCGCCTCGGTCGAGGCGCCGGAGGTCCCCGACATCACGCGCCGGATCGCGCTGGAGTCGCTGCCGGCGCTCGGGATCATCGATCTCGGCGGGGCCGAGGACGTGGCGAGCGCGGAGCTGGCCCTCCGGCTGACGCCGCGCGGGCGGGCGCTCCTCGCGGGCTCCGCGCCGAGCTCGGACAACAGCAAGAGCAAGTTCGTCGAGGCGCACGCGCTGCGCGTCGGCCCGAGCGCCAGGGTCGCTGCCGTGCTCGGGCTCTCAGCGTTCGCCGAGATCGGCCGCGTCGGCGATCATGTCGATCTCCTGCTCACGCCGCCGTCGATCGCGCGCGCGCTGTCGGTGGGCCTCGACAGCGACGCCCTGCGCTCTCGCATCGAGGCGGTCGCGCCGCTGCCGGACACCATCTCGCGCATGCTCATCCAGGCGAGCGTCGTCATCGGCAAGGCGAGCTTCGTCGGCGCCTCCGGCTTCCTCTGGATCGAGGATCCCGAGATCCGCGAGCTGCTCCGCACGCGACGGCCGGCGGCCGAGATGTTCGTCGATCCGTCGCCCCCCTCGGGGTTGCTGATCGAGGCGGGTGTCGATCTGGAGCGGCTCATCCGGCGCTGCCGCGCCCTAGGCGTCGAGATCGAGGCCGATCTCGGCAACCTCAAGGCGACGCGGCAAACCCCGGCGCACGGCACCGAGGGACCGCACCGGACCTCCTCGACGGCGAACATGCGTCGCTCCCGGACCCCGCCAGCGCGCACCCGCTGAGCTCGCTGTCAACTGGCATTGCGGGGCCACGAGCGCAGGCCGACCGCTGAGCCGAACCTGAAGGAACGGCCGGGCGGTCGTCGGCGCCTCACCGACGGACCGTGGAGGCGCTTCGTCCGCGGTGTGGCGGTGCGTGAGGAGCGCAGGCTGGCCCTGGGTTGCGCTCGCTTCCGCCTGTTCCACGCGCGCGTCCCACCTGGGAGTCGTTTTTTCGCAGCTCTTTGCATTCCTGCGGCGTGAGGGGAATCGCTTCGGAGAAGCGCGACGTGTATACCTTAGCTCGATGGCGCCCTCCTCTGGTGAGCCGGACTCGACCGAAGGAGAAGTCTCGGTCGGCCCGGAGACGGCTGCGTTTCCGCTCGGCCCGGGGGAACCGAAGGCTGACAACGTCTACACGATTGCGCCTGGCACCGTCATTGCGCGCAAGTACCGCGTCGAGCGCACGATCGGCCGTGGAGGCATGGGACTCGTGGTCGAGGCGCTGCACCTCGATCTCGATACGCGTGTCGCCATCAAGTTCCTGCTCCCAGAGTTCATGTCGTACACCGAGGCGTCGGAGCGGTTCATGCGCGAGGCGCGCACGGTCGCCAAGCTGCAGACGCACCACGTCGTGCGCGTGCTCGACGTGGCCGCCCTGGAGAGCGGCGAGCCGTACATGGTGATGGAGCTGCTCGACGGCGTGGACCTCGCGGGCCACGCCGCCGAGTCGGGCACGCTCGCGATCGGCGAGTGCATCGATCACATCGTCCAGGCGTGCGACGCGCTCGCGGAGGCGCACGCGCTCGGCATCGTCCACCGCGATCTGAAGCCGGCGAACCTGTTCCTGACGAAGCGCCCGGACGGCGCCCCGCACATCAAGGTGCTCGACTTCGGCGTCTCGAAGATCCTCACCGGCGACACGGGCAACGTCTCGCTCACGCAGACGACCACGATCCTCGGGTCCGCGCTGTACATGTCCCCCGAGCAGATGCGCTCCTCGAAGAGCGTCGATCCTCGCACCGACATCTACGCGCTCGGCGTGTGTCTCTTCGAGATCATCGGCGGCAGGCCGCCGTACGTCGCCGATAGCTTCCCCGAGCTGTGCGCGAAGATCTACACGTCGCCGCCCGAGGCGCTCCAGGATCTCCGCCCCGAGGTGCCGGAGGGCCTCGTCGAGGTGATCGAGAAGTCGATCGCGCGCGAGCCGGAGGATCGCTTCCAGTCGATCGCGGAGTTCGTTCAGGCGCTCGCGCCCTACGCCGCGCCGGGCACGCGCACGACCATCGGCGGGATCCTTCGCCAGCACGCCGTGGAGCTCGACCTGCCTCCGCCGGCGTCGCGGGCGGCCATGACGCGGACGTCGCGCGCGTCGCGCACGAGCAGCGGGCCGTCGGTGAGCGACAGGGGCGCGCGCACGGGCAGCTCTACGCCCCCGGTGGAGGACGAAGTCCCGCGCCGCGGGCGCACGATGCTCTACGTGGCGGTCGGGGCTGTCGCCGTCCTCGTGGGCGCGTGGGGCGCGCTCCAGTTCCAGCGCAGCCGCTTCGCTGTGGGAGGGAGCGAGGCGACCGCTCCGGCGGAAGCGCCTTCGTCTGCCGACACCGCGGCTCCCGGCGCGCCGACGGCGACGGCGCCTCAGGCGCCGGACACGGCCGCCGCGAGCCCGACGGTCGCTGTCCCCGCGGGCACCGCAGCGACGGCTGACGCAGGCGCGAGCGAGGCGGACGCAGGCCCATCGGATGCGGGCGTCAGCCCGACCGGGACAGCGGCGGATGCGGGGAGCGAGCCGTCCGCAGCGGGTACGACGGCGCCGAGCGCCAGCGCGGGCAAGCCGCCGCGCGCCGGCGCTGGAGGGCGAGGGCGCACGCGCCCAGCGGAAGCCGGGGGGGCTGCCGTGGACGAGCCGGCGCCGCCGCGCACCGTCACGCCGACCGTGAACGACGATCTCTCGCTGGAGACGTGCACCGCCACGATGCCGGACGGCTCCAAGAAGGTCGTCCCCTGCAAGTGACGCGCGCAGCGGCGCCCGTTCGCGAAAGGGGCTCGCCGGTCACGCCGGGATCGCGGCCGGATCGCTCAGGATCGCGCCGGTGAAGCTGGGGCGCAGGTAGAAGCCGCGCGGCAGCGCGGCGATCATCTCCCCGTCGCGTCCGAACGCGAGCGTCCGCGAGCGCCCGCTCGCGGCCTTCGGCCGCACCTGGAGCCAGCGCCCGGCGTGCGCGGTGAGCGCCTCGACGGCGCCGATGCCGATGAGCCCCATCAGGTCTTCGAAATCGGCGCGCAGGACGCGCTCCTGCGCGTCCGTCGGCCGCCAGAGCCGCGGGACGCCCAGCCGTCGCTCCTCGCTCGGCCGGCCAGGAGAGGCGATGATCGGGACCCACAGCACACAGGCGAGCTTCGCGCGAGCGCGCGACGTCTCCCACTCCGCACGATCGGCGTCCGAGAGGGAGATCGAGCAGACGAACGTCGACTCCTGCGGCGCCCCGGCCACGTCGACAGGGATCGTCTTGAGCTCGATCCCGAGGTGGGGAAAATCGGGCCTCGATGTCGAGCCGGCCGTCGCGCCTAGCGCGCGCTCGAGGAGCGCGCCGGCGGCTCCCTTCGTGCGCACGCCGCCTCGGGGCACGGCGCAACCGAGCGCGCGTGCCAGATCGGCGAGCGTCAGGCCGGCGAGCGCGGCCGCCCGGCACCGGAGCTCGGCTTCGTCGCGCGGCGGTTTCAGCGCAGGGATCAACGACGCCGCCCTTAGAGCATCGCGGGGCGCGACTCCAGCGCTCAGCCGCGATCGAGAAAGGTTGGCCGCCGGGGTGCGCCGGTACGTCGATGGGAATCGAGCAGCGCTGACCCGGGGGCCATGGCGGCCTGATACGCGGCCCCCCCGAACGCGCCGCCGAGAAACAACCTACTGCTTAAAACCTTCTTTGGGCCGACAGGATTCAGAGGAAAAACGCATCAGGAATTTCCTGTATGGACTTTCCGGGGCCCACCAGCGTTGGGCCTGGCAGCCCGCTCGTCGTCGAGCGGCCATCTCAGGTCAGCGAGCTGACCGGTGATCCGCAGCAGCATCTCTCTCAGAGAGGAGGCGTTCGCGCGGTCGTTCGGGTTGTGTCGTAAACAGGCATACATGAACGCCGCGATGTCGGCGGTCCTCGGATCGTCGGCGATGCGCTTGATCGGCGCAGGGAGCCCATCGTGCGTGACGTGCGCCGTGATGAGCGCGACCTCGGTGGGCGCGTCGAACAGCGTCTTGCCGGTGAGGATCTCGTAGGCGAGGCAGCCGAAGCTGTAGATGTCGGCGGTGAGCGGGGTCGGCGTGACCCCGGCGGGGACGACGCCCCAGATCTCCGGGGCGCCGTAGCAGCCGGTGGCGCAGCCGGGGCGGATGTGGCGGCCCGCGAGGCCGAAATCGACGAGCACGGGCTCGCGTCCCCCGCGAAGGATCACGTTGGTCGGCTTGATGTCGAGGTGCCCGACGCCGACGGCGTGCATGGCTTCCAGCCCGGCGAGGATGCCGTCGAGCAGCGCCACCGCGCTCCGGGAGGTCAGGCCTCGAGCGTCGAGCAGCTTGTCGCAGCGGATGCCCTCGATGAGCTCCATCACGAGGATCGGCTTGGGGCGTGCGCCCGCGTCGAACGTGACGAAGCGGGCGATGTTCGGGTGATCGGGCAGCGAGAGCAGCGCGCCCGCCTCCTCGCGGAACAGGCGGAGGAAGTCGGCTTCCGAGACGCTCCTGGCCGCCGTGTGATCGTACTCCGGCACCTTGAGGGCGAAGCGCTCCGCCGATGGATCGTGGCGCTCCTCGGTGCGGGTGACGACGAACACCGTCCCCAGGGATCCGCCGCCGAGCTGGCGGTGCACGTAGAAGCCGCCTAGCGTGCGCCGGCTCGGCAGCCACGCGGGCAGCGGCTGCTCGGGCAGGGAGACCCCGCTCGGCGCGCTCGGCCGCCGGACCGGGAGCAGCAGGACGCGCGGCGCGACGAGGGCGACCACATCGGCGAGCGCGCTCGGGATGCTCGCGCGCGCGGCCGAGACGAGCGCCTCGATCGGCGCGGCGACGCTCGGCTCCGCGTCGCCTTCGTCCTGCAGCGCGACCTCGATGGCGAGGCGCAGCGGCTCGGTCGCGCCGGAGGGCGCGGAGGCCGGGTGCTCCCCGCAGCGCCGGCGCGCGCCCGCGGTCAGCTGCGCGAGGCGCGTCAAGGCCTCCTCCAGGGCGGCGAGCGGCGAAGCGTCCACGTCGCCGTCGCCCGCGCCGGTCAGCGCGCTGAGCGCGCGGGCCGCGTTCAGCGCGCCGAGCGCGCGCGAGAGGCGGGCGAGCGCGCCCCGCACGATCTCCGTGCGCTGCGACGCGCCCGCAGGGAGCGCCGTGACGAGCGCCTCGAGGGCGGCGAGGCGCTCGAGCGCCACGCGCGCGCGCTCGGCCTCGGCGAGCTCCGCGTCGAGGCCGCCTTGTCGGGTCGACCGGCGCGACGCCGGGGCGTCGCCCTCCGTCGCGCGCGCGCCGCCCTCGCGCCCGCCGCGCGCGAACCGCGCGTAGGCGCGCAGCAGCTGGGCGACGTCCGGGTGCATGCTCGCCTGGCCGAGCACGTCGAGGTCGTCGGGGTCGCCGCCGCGCATCGCCGCGTGCAAGAAGATGTCGGCCGCGTCGGCGGCGCCTTCGCGCACGAGCGCGTCGAGGCCGCGGGCGACCGAGGCGGCGATGGCGCGGCGGAGCGACGAGCCGCGCTCGGCGCGCAGCCGGTCGAGCAGCACGCTGATGGCGCCCGTCCAGCGTGCGAGCACCCGCGCCTTGAGCTCGGGCTCGCTGCCGAAATCGGTGCTCTCTCCGTCGATCAGGTGGATGAGCGCGCGCAGGTTGCGCTGGTGCACGGTGACGTGCAGGGGCGGCGAGGCGCTCGCCCGGGCGGCGGGCCCCTCGGCGCGGAGCAGCCAGCGAGCGAGCCGCTCGTCGAGATCGTCCAGGGAGGCGACCCCGGTCGCGTCCTCGCTCGGCCGCCGGTTCAGGAGCAGGAGGCTCTTCAGCAGGCCGGAGCCGAGCAGCTCGGCGTCGAGCTCGCGCACGAGCCCCAGCGCGGCCCTGCGCGCCGCGGTGCTCTGCGCGTCGTCGTGCTCGCAGAGCTCGATCTCCTCGAGCGCGCCCACCACCTCGGTCGCCAGGGCGTAGGCCTCGAGCGCGCGGCCGTGTGCGTCGCGCGGACCGGTCTCGACGAACGCCGCGACGGCGCCGTCGAGCGCGCCGCGCAGCAGCGCCACCCCGGCGCTGTCCATCGAGAGGTCGCGGTGGATGACGCGCGCGAGCGCCGCGAGCCCGTCGTCGCGGACGTGCGCGCTGGGCGGGGCCTCGAGCGCGTCCTCGAGCGCGCGGGCGCAGCGCGCCGCGGCGCGGGCGCCGAACGGCTCGCCGCGGCTCATCACGCCGCGGAGCTCGCGCCGGAGCTCGACGATCGCCTCGGCGGTCGCCATCGGGGAGGTGCGCGCGATCTCGTCGAGCAGCGCGTCGGCGGCCTCGGGCTCCGCGTCGGCCGCGACGGGGAGCCCCCAGGCCATCGCCGTGGCGATGCCCGGATCTGCGGCGAGCAGCGGGCTCCGGAGCAGCTCGATCGCGCGTCCGAGCGCGCCGTCCGGATCCACGGCGATGCTCGCGGCCAGCGACGCCGCGCCGCGCCGCCACTCGGTGGGGGAGAGATCCGGGGCGAGCAGCGCGCGCACCTCCTCGTCGAAGTCGGGCAGCACCCCGGCGAGCAGGCCGCGCGCCGCGGCCACGTGGCGCCACACGAGCGGCTCGCGATCGGCGAGGAGCGTCTGCCAGGCGAGCGCGATCCCGTCGGCGTTGCGGTCGAGGTCGCGCCGCCGCCCGTCGCCGACGTTGCGGAACAGCCGGAGCGGGAGGTCGTCGCCCTGCGTGGCCCGGCGGGTCGCCTCGCGGGCGGCGCGCTCGAGCAGGCGCGCGGCGAGGCGTCGCTCCGGGAGCGAGCCGGTCGATGGCGCGGCGATCCAGTCGCGCGACAGCTCGCGCCGCGAGGCGAGCAGGAGCGCGAGCGTTCGACCGGGATGTCGGTGCCGGCGGGGAGCCAGAGCGAGAGCATCACGCGGGCGCGGATCCCTGCCCCGGACAGGCCGCGGGCCGAGCCGGCCGCCATGCGCGTCGCGAGGGCGACGAACGTCGCTGCGTTGCCGGCATAGAGCTGTCCCAGGACGCGCCTGCCCAGCTCGCGCCGCTCGGGCCCGAGCGGGAGCGCCCCGGCGATCTCGTAGAGCGCCACGCTCGCCGCGGCCGGCGCGAGCCAGCTCAGATCGTCGAGCAGCCCGTCGGCCATGGCGGTCTGGACGCTCCGGAGCAGGCCATCCGGGCTGAGGGAGTCGAGCGGGGTCGATCCATCGAGCGCGTCGACCAGGGCCAGCGAGGCGATCGTCTGCCGGAAGAGCGCGCGGCGGACGTTCGGGTCGTCGTGGGACGTGAGGTCGACGAGCCCTTCGAGGTATTCCGCGCGCGGTCGCATCGGCAGGTTGCGCAGTCTAGCGCGCCGACGCGCCGGCCCCCCTCCCACGCCGCGGCAATCCTCGCCCGCCATGGAACCTCCCACCTCGATCCGGAGCGCGCGCCGCTCCACATGGCTCCGAGACAGCTACCTCCCCCTACGATGATCGGACCGGCCCGAGGCGCGCCCCCGCCGCGCGTTTCGCCTCCTCGCCCAGGCGAGCACGTCGTGGCACGGCGAGGAGCCGGCGCGCCGACGCTCGATCTCGCGCAGAAGCGCGTCCCCTCGCGTCCGGCCGCCTGGGCCGTCGGCGCGCGCGTGGGGCAGCGGCAGATGGCAGAGCGCTCCGGGCCGCTCTACGCGTTGAGGACGCAATCCACGCATCCTGCGCAAGGCACCGCACCGCACGGACCGGCTGGGTGGAAGTGAGCAGCGAAGTGAGTTAAGCGGCAGCGCTACGGGGCCTCGTCGCCCAGCGTGTCCGCCGGCGACGCCTCGACTGAAGAGCTGGAATGCAAGGAGACGTGGAACAGGGCTTCTCTCTCGATCTCGACGCGTTCCGCGCGGCGTACTCGCGCTTCCTCGCGCCGGCCGGGGACGCGGCGCCGCGCATCCTGCTCACGGGGCACTCGCACCAGGCCTGGCCTGATGTGGCGCGCGACGCGCTCGCCGCATGCTTCGACGACGCCGCGCGGCTCGTCGACGGCAAGTGGGACGCCGCGGTGTTGCCCAGGCTCTCGGCGGTCGGCGCGGCGATCCTGGAGCGGATGGGCTTCGAGCGCGGCGACGCCATCGCCTTCGGTCAGAACACCCACGAGCTCGTCTACCGGCTGATCTCGTCGCTTCCGCGGCGCGAGCGGCTCCGGATCGTCACCACGCAGGGCGAGTTCCACTCGCTCAGGCGCCAGCTCGCCCGCCTCGCCGAGGACGGCGTCGAGATCGACTGGGTGGCCGTCGAGCCGCGCCACGCGCTCGCCGACCGGCTGCTCGCGGCGCTCCGGCCGGGCACCTCGATGCTCGCGATCTCGGCTGTGCTCTTCGAGAGCGCGACGGTGGTGCCGCGGCTCGGCGAGATCGTCGCGCGCGCGGCCGAGATCGGCGCCGTCCCGCTCGTGGACGCCTACCACGCGTTCAACGTCGTCCCGCTCGCGTGGGGCAGCGCCGCGCCTCATGTCTTCGCGGTCGCGGGGGGCTACAAGTACGCGGCGATGGGCGAGGGGATCTGCTGGATGCGCGTCCCGCACGGCTGCGAGCTGCGCCCGGTCTTCACCGGCTGGTTCGCCGACTTCGGCTCGCTCGCGGGAAGCAGCGGGGGCGTCGCGTACGCGCCCGGGGGCGCGCGGTTCGCGGGCTCCACGTTCGACCCCTCCGCGGTCTACCGCGCCGCCGCTGTGATCGCGCACTGGGATCGCTTCGGCCTCACCGTGCCGCGGCTGCGCGCGATATCGCTCCGGCAGACCGGGCGCATCCTCGGCGTCCTCGACGCCGCGGGCCGCGGCGGCGACGTCGTCTCGCCTCGCGAGCCCGAGCGCCGGGGCGGCTTCGTCGCCGTCCGCTCAGCGCGGGCGGGCGACGTCGTGGAGCGCCTCCGCGCCCGGCGCGTGCTCGTCGACGCCCGACGTGACGTGCTGCGCATCGGCCCCGCGCCATACCTCACCGACGCCGAGATCGACCAGGGCGCCGCGGCCCTCGTCGAGGAGCTCGGTCGCTAGCGTCCTGGCGACGTTCTCGTCGGGACGCTCAGGGTTCGCTGTGGACGCGCGGCGCGTCGGGGTACAGCGACCGGAGCCCGCGCCAGGCGACGTCGGCCGCGCTCTCCGCGGGCTCGGCGAGATCCCATTCCAGGTAGAGCTTGTCGCCGTCGTAGCAACCGAAGCTCGTCGACAGGCAAAGCAGCGGCTCGCGCTCGGTGGCATACCCCTCGCGCGCGACGTCGTGCCCGTAGATCGCCACGCGAGCGCCCGGGTCGATCGCGCGGAGGAAGGCATAGGCGCGGTCGCTCGACGTGCTCCGCGCCCAGAGCAGCGCGCCGAGCGTCCCGTGCAGGCTCATCTCCGAGAGCGGTACGTCGAGGAACCCGTCGAGCGGGAGCCGATCGAGATCTTGCCGGCTCTGGATGCGGGCGTGCGGCGCCGCATGCAGCATGACCAGCCGGGCCGCGCGCGCGGCCGCCACGAACGGCCACCCGCGGAACCAGCTCCGCATCGCCAGCGTGTCCTCCGGGCCGAGGAGGTCTTCCAGCCGCAGCGCCTCGTCCGGGAAGAATTTGGCCACCACCGGACCTCCCACGTGCGCGTGCTCGTGGTTGCCGAGCAGGTAGTGAACCCTGCCGGGGTGGCGTTCCGCGAGACTCCTCGCCTTTTTCAACAAGGTCACGGAATCGCCCCGGTAGAACGAGCCCAGGTAGTCGGGCCATTCACCTTCGTCGAGCTCGGGCCCGTGGACCAGGTCGCCCGTGATCACGAGGACCGCGCCGTCACGGCCGGTCGCCGCCCGCTCGAAGATCTCGGCGATTCGCTCGAAATCCGCGACATTGCCCTGTAAATCGGTGGCGACGATGAGTCTGCCCCGATCAGGGAGGTCGACGACACGCTGCACGTCTCCAGCATAGCCGAACGTCCCTGCGTTCGCCTCGCGTGAACTGAGCCCATCCGACACGTGAACGCCGGCCGGCTGCCACGCCATGCCCTCTGCCAGAACATCCAGATTTGACGAAATACTACAATAGTACTGTGACTTGGCGGAGGTTCTCGCTCGGGCTAGGCTCGCAGTCGTATGCAAAACCGGAAACTTTCAGCGTGGGTGGACGAGGTCGCCCATCAGACGCGGCCTGATCGGGTCGTCTTCTGTGACGGCTCCGAGGCGGAGAACCGAACGCTGATCCAGGGGATGCTGAGCGACGGTACGCTCCTCGCGCTCGACGGGGAGAGATACCCCAACTGCTATCTTCACCGGAGCGACCCGACCGACGTCGCCCGGACTGAGCACCTCACGTTCATCTGCACTCGCGACAAGGAAGACGCGGGCCCGACGAACAACTGGATGTCGCCGGACGAGGCCTCGCAGCGGGTCGGACGGCTGTTTGACGGGGCGATGAAGGGGCGGACGATGTTCGTCGTCCCGTACCTGATGGGCCCAGTGGGATCGCCCTCGTCGAAGGTCGGAATCGAGATCACCGACAGCCCTTATGTCGTGGCGAGCATGCGGATCATGACCCGTATGGGCCGGGTCGCGCTCGATGCGCTGGGCAGCTCCGAGGACTTCTGCAGGGGGCTGCACTCGCTCGGGGACCTGAGCCCCGAGCGCCGCTTCGTCTGCCATTTCCCGGCGGAGCGGCTCATCTGGAGCGTCGGCTCCGGGTATGGGGGCAACGCGCTGCTCGGGAAGAAGTGTTTCGCGCTGCGCATCGCGAGCACGATGGCGCGCGACGAAGGGTGGCTCGCGGAGCACATGCTCATCCTCGGCCTGGAGGACCCGGGAGGGCGGGTGACGTACGTCTGCGCGGCGTTCCCGAGCGCCTGCGGGAAGACGAACCTCGCCATGCTCGTGCCGCCGGCGTCCCAGAAGGGGTGGAAGGTGTGGACGGTCGGCGACGACATCGCCTGGCTGCGGATCGGCCGGGATGGCCGGCTCTGGGCGATCAACCCCGAGGCCGGCTTCTTCGGCGTGGCGCCGGGGACGAGCTCGAAGACGAACCCGAACGCCCTGGCGACGCTGGCCAGGAACTCGATCTTCACGAACGTGGCGCTCACGCCGGAGGGGACGCCGTGGTGGGAGGGCTTCGACGGTCCGGCGCCGCCGGTGCTCACCGACTGGAGGGGACGCCGATGGACGCCCGACAGCAAGGAGCCCGCGGCGCATCCCAACAGCCGGTTCACCGCGCCGGCCCGCCAGTGCCCGTCCATCTCGACGGAGTTCGAGGCCGCAGCGGGCGTGCCCATCTCGGCCATCGTCTTCGGCGGACGGCGCGCGCGCCTCGCGCCGCTCGTCTGCGAGGCGCGCGGCTGGGCTCACGGCGTCTATCTGGGCGCGACGATGGCCTCGGAGACGACCGCGGCGGCCACCGGGAAGGTCGGGGTCGTCCGCCGGGACCCGATGGCGATGCGCCCCTTCTGCGGATACAACATGGGCGATTACTTCCGGCACTGGATCGAGCTCGGCGAGAACCACGCAGCGTTCCCGAAGATCTTCCACGTGAACTGGTTCCGGCAGGGCGAGGCGGGCGCGCTCCTCTGGCCAGGCTTCGGCGAGAACCTCCGTGTCCTCCGCTGGATCGTCGCGCGCGTGCGCGGGGAGGCGAAGGGACGCGACACGGCGGTCGGGATCATGCCCGCGGACGGCGAGCTCGACACGAGCGGCCTCGGCGTGAACGACGAGACGATGCGCGAGCTCTTCGCGATCGATCGCGACGCGTGGCTGGAGGAGGCGCGCGATCGCGAGGCGTTCCTGGAGTCGTTCGGCGCGCGCATGCCCGAGGCGCTGCTCCGGCAGAACCGGGATCTCATGGCCCGGATGCGCGCGTGAGCTAGCGCGGTCGAGAGCGGTTCACACGCGGTTTACGCCTGATTCACGCCTGATTCACGCCACGCACCGCCGCGAGGCCCGGAACGGCCCCGGTCGAAGGCTCGCGGCGGCGACGCGCGAGCCCTGCCCAGGAGCATCCCGGCGCTCGAGCTCGACGCCAGGCCGTGCGGGCGCGCGGCCCAGGAAGAGTGACGCGCGCGCCCGCGCCGGCCCAGGAACCGACCTGCCCGTCCGCGCTGCGTGGCGAGAACGGTCGGGAATGTCTTGACGCCGGCGCAAGTAGGCCCACACAGTTCTTTCAAAGAATTCTGAAACTTTCATGAGCCACGCAAGCGACATCCATCGCCAGGCGGAGCTGCTCGCGGCGGACGCGATCGGCGACGTGATCGAGCACTGGGGCTTCCGCCGGGTGCTCGGGCGGATCTGGACCGTCCTGTTCATCGAGGGCGGAGCCCTCGCCGCCGCCGAGATCGGCGAGCGGCTGCAGGTTTCCTCCGGCGCAATGAGTATGTCGCTGACAGAATTGCAAAGGTGGGGTGTAGTACGAAGAGTATGGAAACCGGGAGAGCGGAAGGAGTTCTTCGAGGCCGAGACGGACTTCTGGAAGATGATTTCCAAAGTGTTCGCCGAGCGCGAGCGGCTGATCGCCGACTCCGTGAGGGAGCGCCTCGAGCGGGCTTCGGCGCTGCTGGAAGGCCTGCCTCCGACCGAAGCCGCCCGGTTCAGCCTCGATCGGGTGGAGCGGCTCCTCTCGTTCGTGATCGTCGCGCAAGCGGCGCTCGACGGGTTCATCAAGAGCAGGACCGTGGATTTCTCGCGGTTCGGGGATCTGGTCCGGTTCCCCATCCGCGCCGTGCGTTCCCGGCGAGGCGCCTAGCGGGACCGTGATTTCGGAGAGCTCGACCGTCACGGGGGGCCCCGCGCGGTGCGGGGCGCAGCGTGCGCTCGTGCTTCCAGGTGGAGATGGGATGACTGCGACTACAACGTTTACTGGGACGGTCCAGCGGAGCGATGTCGTCTCGAGCCTCGGAGGCATGTGCGCTGGGCGAGGGCTCGACGCGCTCGCCGCGCGCCTCGCGGAGCTGAGGCGCCTGCTCGACGGGGACCTCGTCGACATCGAGGGCGAGATCGCGAAGGTCGGGCTGGACGGCGAGACGCCGGCGCACCGGAGCGCACGGCACCTGCTCGGCCTGAACGGCAAGCGGCTGCGGCCCATCTGCGTCGCGCTGGCCTCCCACATCGGGAGCGGCTTCAACGACGCCGCGCGGACGTTCGCGGTAGCGGTCGAGCTGGTCCACAACGCGACGCTGCTGCACGACGACGTCGTCGACCTCGGCGATCGCCGGCGAGGCGCGGACGCGGCGCGGGTCATCTACGGCAACGCCGCCTCGATCTTCGGCGGCGACTACCTCCTGCTCGACGCGCTCTCCAAGATCCAGGCGGTCGGCATGACCGACGTGCTCGAGCGGGTGCTCCTCGTGATCAAGGAGATGGTCGTCGCCGAGGCGCTCCAGCTCGCGTCGCGGGGCCGCGTGCGCACGAGCACGGGCGAGTACTTCCAGATCGTCGACGGCAAGACGGCGTCGCTGTTCCGCTGGGCGATGTTCGCAGGGGCGCGCGCGGGCGGCGTGAGCGAGCCGCTCTGCAAGGCGCTCGAGAGCTTCGGGACGAGCCTCGGGGTCGCGTTCCAGCTCGTCGACGATGTCCTCGACTTCGCGGGCGACCCGGAGGCGACCGGCAAGGCGCTGCTCACGGACCTGCGCGAGGGCAAGATGACGTACCCGCTGCTCCTCGCGATGGAGCGCGACCGCGAGCTCACGCCCGCCCTCGAGGCGCACTGCGCGTCCGAGGACACGGCCGTCGAGCCGGAGCTCGGCCGGCGCATCGCGCAGATCATGGTCGAGGAGCGCGTCGTGGACGACTGCCTCGAGCTCGCGTCCCGGCTCTGCGGGGACGCGGTGCGGAGCATCGAGCCGCTCCCGGAGAGCCCGGCGAAGGCGGCGCTGGAGGGGGTCGCGATGTCGACGCCCCGGCGGAGGCGGTGAGCGGCGATGACGAACCCCTTGATGCAGTGCGCGGAGCGCGCGCTTCTCTCGCGAGCGCGCGGAGACACCCGATGAGCCAACACGTGTCCAGCCGGATCAGCGGCTTCTACAAGCGGTGCCTCGAGGAGCGGCTCAGCGCGATCCAGGCGCTCGGCCTGCTCGACGACGAGGCGCTCGCGCACCTCGCCAGCGGGGGAGGGCTGCCGACGGCGGTGGCCGATCGGATGTGCGAGAACGTCATCGCGACGCACGCGCTCCCGCTCGGCCTGGCGCTGAACTTCCGCGTGAACCAGCGCGACGTGCTGGTGCCGATGGCGGTGGAGGAGCCGAGCGTCATCGCCGCAGCGTCGAACGCGGCGCGCATGGTCCGGCGGTCGGGCGGCTTCTCGGGCGAGGCGGACCCGCCGATCATGACCGCCCAGGTCCAGCTCGACGACGTGCCGGACGCGGAGGCGGCCGCGGGCCGGCTGGAGGCGGCCCGCGCGAGCCTGCTCGCGGCCGGGGACGCGGCCATCCCCAGGATGGTGGCGCGCGGCGGCGGCTGCCGCGATCTCGAGGTGCGCGTCCTCTCGGCGGAGCTCGGCGTGCTCGTCGTGCACCTCTACGTCGAGGTCGGCGACGCCATGGGAGCGAACCTCGTCGACACCGTGGCGGAGGCGGTGGCGCCGCTCGTGCAGCGCATCGCCGGCGGGACGCTGGGCCTGCGGATCCTCTCCAACCTGACCGTCCGCCGCCTCGTCCGGGTGACGGCCACCGTGACGGACGACGCGCTCGGGGGCGCGGACGTGGCGAGCGGCATCGCGCGGGCGAGCCGCTTCGCGGAGCTCGATCCGTACCGGGCGACGACCCACAACAAGGGCTTCATGAACGGGCTCGACGCGGCCGCGGTGGCGCTCGGGCAGGACTTCCGCGCCATCGAGGCGGGCGCGCACGCGTACGCGTCGCTCGGCGGCCGGTACCGGCCGCTCAGCACGTGGGAGCGCATCCCCGACGGGCTCGTGGGGCGCGCGGAGCTGCCGCTCGCCGTCGGCACGGTGGGCGGCGCGACCGAGGTGCACGCCGGCGTGCGCGCCGCGCTGCAGCTCGTGGGCGCGAAGAGCGCGCGCGAGCTCGCGGTGGTGCTGGCGTCCGTCGGGCTGGCGTCCAACCTGGCGGCGCTGCGCGCGCTCGCGAGCGAGGGCATCCAGCGAGGCCACATGCGGCTCCACGAGCGGAAGCGCGCGCTCGGCGTCACGTCCACAGCGGGCGGGGAGGCCGCCGGGCCGGCGTCCGGCGACGGCAAGCGGTTCGCCGCAGAGCGAGCCGAGGCGCCGCGCGCGGCGCACCAGGCGGGAGGCGGAACATGAGCGACGCGAGCCAGGATCAGGCGCCGCGCGGCGGGCGCCGCTTCGGCACGGGCGAGATGTTCGACGGCATCGCCGAGCGGTACGATCTCCTGAACCGGGTCATCTCGCTGGGGCTCGATCAGGGCTGGCGGCGGCGCGCGGTGCGCTCGCTCGAGCTCTCGCCCGGCGCGACGGTGCTCGACCTGGCGACGGGCACCGCCGATCTCGCGATCGCGATCGCGCGGGAGCACGACGTGCGGGTCATCGGCGTCGATCCGTCGCAGGGGATGCTGGGCGTCGGCCGCCGGAAGGTAGAGGCCGCGGGGCTCGCCGGGCGGATCGATCTCGAGGTCGGCGACGCGCAGCAGCTCGGGCTCGGCGACGCGAGCGTCGACGCCATCTCGATGGCGTTCGGGATCCGCAACGTCCCGGATCGCGCGCGAGCGCTCCGCGAGATGGCGCGCGTCACGCGGCCCGGGGGGCGCATCGCGATCCTCGAGCTCAGCGAGCCGCGCAGCGGGCTCATGGGCAAGCTCGCGCGCTTCCACATCCACACGGTCGTGCCGTACGTGGGCGGCGCGATCTCGGGCAAGGACGAGTACCGGTACCTGCAGGACTCGATCGCGAGGTTCCCGCCGCCGGACGAGTTCGCGGAGCTGATGCGCGGCGCGGGGCTGCGCGTGCTCCGCGTGGAGCCGCTCACGATGGGCGTCGTGTGCCTCTTCGTCGCGACGCCCGAGGGGGCCTGACGTGCGCGCGAGAGAGGGCCTCGGGGGGCGGTGATGGGCGGGTCGAACCTCCACTCTGCCTGGGCGCAGCTGTTCGTCCGCGCGCTCGCGCAGGCCGGGGTGCGCGACGTGGTCCTCTGCCCCGGCTCGCGCTCCACGCCGCTCGCGATCGCGGCGATGGAGAGCGAGGAGGTGCGCTGCCAGAGCGTCGTCGACGAGCGCGCCGCCGCGTTCTTCGCGCTCGGGCAGGCGCGCGTCACCGGCCGGCCCAGCGTCTTCGTCTGCACCTCGGGCACCGCCGGCGCGCACGCGCTCCCGGCGATCATCGAGGCGCACCAGAGCTTCACCCCGTTCATCGCGATCACGGCCGACCGCCCGTGGGAGCTCGCCGACGCCGCGGCCTCGCAGACCATCGATCAGACCAAGCTCTTCGGCGACCATGTCCGTCACTTCGCCGAGCTCGGGCTGCCGGATCCGTCGCCCCTCGCGATGCGCGCGGCGGCGCGCATCGCGGCCCAGGCGGTCGCGCGCGCGCTCTCGCCGACGCCGGGCCCGGTCCACATCAACGCGCGCTTCCGCAAGCCGCTCGAGCCGGTCGACGCGGCCGGGCCCGAGCCATGGCAGGCGGAGTGGGAGGCGCTGATGCGCCGCGGCGGCACGCGGGTCGTGTCGGCCCGCGCCGGGGTCGATGGGCGCGCGATCGAGGAGATCGCCGCGCGCTGCGCGCGCGCGGAGCGGGGGCTCATCGTGTGCGGCCCCGCCCAGAGCCGAGAGGACGACGCGCGCGCGCGCCGCGCGGTGCTCGCGCTCTCGCGCGCGACGGGCTTCCCTGTGCTCGCCGAGGGCACGAGCCAGATCTGCTTCGGCGGCCTCGCCGAGGGCGTCGTGATGCCGGCGTCGTTCGATTCGTTCCTCCGCGCGCCCGAGTTCCGCGCGGCGAACGCGCCCGACCTCATCCTCGAGCTCGGCGCCCCGCCGACATCGGCCGGGTACGCGACCTACATCGCCGAGCACGCGAGCGCCCGCCGCGTCGTCGTGTCCTCGCACGGCTGGAACGACCCGACGAGCGCCGCGGCCGCCCTCGTCATGGGCGAGCCCGTGGAGGTGTGCGAGGCGCTCGCGGCGCGCCTCGCCGGGGCGGCGCTGAGCCTGGGGCGCGGGCGGCGGGACTGGGCCGCGACGTTCGCGCGCGCCGGCGAGATCGCGGCGGCGCACGCCGCGCGCGCTTGCGCCGGGGACGAGCTGACGGAGGGCGCCGTCGCCCGGATGGTGGCCAGCGCGTGCCCGGCAGGCTCGCTGCTCGCGATCGGCAACAGCATGCCGGTGCGCGACCTCGATACGTACTGCCCGCCATCGGCGCGCGCGCTGCGCGTGCTGCACCAGCGCGGGGCGAGCGGGATCGACGGCCTGGTGTCGGGGGCGGCCGGCGCCCGCGTGGCCGCCGCCGCGCCGGTCACGTTGATGCTCGGCGATCTCAGCCTGCTGCACGATCTGACCGGGCTGCTCCTCGCGGCGAAGGCGGCGGGCGACGGCCGAGCGCCGCTCGTCATCGTGGTGGTCCAGAACGACGGCGGCCGCATCTTCGAGCACCTCCCCATCGCCAGGCGCGGCGCCGAGCTGCTCGAGCGGTGCTTCACCATGCCGCAGCACCTCGATTTCGCGCCCGCGGCGGCGATGTTCGGGCTCGGCTACGAGCGCGCCGGGACCGCCGGAGATCTCGCCCGCGCGCTCGCCGCTGCATACCAGCGGATGGGCGCGACGCTGATCGAGGCGGTGGTGCCGCCCCACGACGGCGCCGCCCGCGTGGCGCGGCTCTGGTCCGACGTCCGCCGCGACGTCGCGGCCCTGGTCAGCGCGCCGGCCGCGGAGGGGGCGGCGGCCGATCTGCAGTCTCCATGAGCGGCGCGCGCGCCGAGAACCCCGAGCTTGCCGAGAGGGATCCACGATCATGAACCAGGTCAACGCGAACACGAGTCCCGCACCCGACGTCGTCGCGCGCGGCGCGTCCGGCGGCGACGCCGCGCAGCGCGGGAGCGCTCGCGCCGCCGCGGGAGCGCGCGGGCTCCGCGAGCCGGGGAGGGGATCGTGAGCGCCGCGGCGGCTCCTCAGGCGGCGGGCGCGGCGGCCGCGGGGGGCGTGCGCCCCGGCTCTCTCCGGGCGTGGCTCCTCGCGTCCCGGCCGGCGACGCTCACCGCGGCGCTCGCGCCGGTGATGGTCGGGACGGCCGTCGCCTACGCTCTCGGCGGGATGCGGCTCGGCCCGGCGCTCTCGGCGCTCGCGGGCGCGATGCTCATCCAGATCGCGACGAACTTCGCGAACGACGTCTTCGATCACGAGAAGGGGGCCGACACGCACGAGCGGCTCGGCCCCACGCGCGCCGTGCAGGCGGGGCTGCTGACCGCGCGCCAGGTGCGCGCCGGGCTGCTCGTCACGATCGCGCTCACGCTGCCGTTCGGGGTGTACCTGGCGTTCGTGGGCGGGTGGCCCATCGTGGCGATCGGCGTCGTCTCGATCCTCGCTGGCGTCGCGTACACCGGCGGGCCGTACCCGCTCGGCTATCACGGCCTCGGCGACCTCTTCGTGTTCGTGTTCTTCGGTCTCGTCGCCGTCTGCGGTACGGCGTTCGTCCAGCTCGGCTCGGTGCCGCCGCTCGCGTGGGCGGCGGCCGTGCCGATCGGCGCCATCGCCACCGCCGTGCTCGTCGTGAACAACGTCCGCGATCGCGAGACGGACGTCGTCGCCGGCAAGCGCACGCTCGCCGTCCGGCTCGGGCGCCGCGCGGGCGTCATCGAATACGCGATGCTCTTCGCCGTCGCCTACGCGGTGCCGGTCGCGCTCGCGGTCGGCGAGGGCCGGCGGTGGACGCTCCTCGTGTTCGCGACGTTCCCTCGCGCGGTGCGCCTGCTCCGGGTGCTGGCGACGACCGACGGCCGGCCGCTCAACGAGTGCCTCGCCGGGACGGCGAAGCTGCTGCTCGCCTACGCGCTGCTCTTCTCGCTCGGCCTCGCGGCGCAGCTGTAGGGATCATGCGCGTCGTCGATGCCCGCCTCGCGTCCCGGATCCTCGATGGCGCGCGCCGGGGCCTCGTGCTGTCGCTCACCGACGACGACGGGCGCGTCGGCCTGGGCGAGGCCACGCCGCTCCCGGGCTTCTCGCCCGACACGGCCGACGAAGACGAGCGCGCGCTCGCCGAGCTGCCGGGGGCGATCGGCGCGATCGACCCGCCGGCCGAGGGCGCGACACCGGCGGTCGCGGCGTCCGCGATCCTGCGCGCGCTCGCGCCGCTGTCATCGCGGCTGCGCCATCTCCCGGCGGCGCGCTTCGCCGTGGAGACGGCGCTTCTCGATCTGCTGGGCCAGCGCCTCGGCCTCTCGATGTCGGCGTGCCTCGGCGGACACCGGCGCCACGCCGACGTTCAGGTCAACGGCCTGCTCACGACCTCGGTGGCGCTGCCGGAGATGCTCGAGCGCGCTCGCGCGCTCGCCGCGCGCGGCGTCCGCGCGATCAAGGTGAAGCTCCGCTCGCGCGGGGAGGACGGCTTCGCGCGCGACCTCGAGGCGCTGCGCGCGCTGCGGCGGGAGCACCCGGGCGTCGAGCTCCGGCTCGACGCGAACGCGGCATGGTCGCTCGACGAGGCGCCGCGTCGGCTCGCGCTCCTCGCGCCGCTCGGCCCGCGCTTCGTCGAGCAGCCGGTCGCGCCGGAGCTCCTCCATCACCTCGGCGCGCGCGAGGTCCCGTGGGCGGCCGACGAGTCGCTCGCGGTCGAGGGCATGCCGGAGCGCCTGCTCGAAGCGGAAGGCTGCGCTGCGTTCATCCTGAAGCCGGCGATGCTCGGCCTGCTGCGCGCGCACGCGCTCGGCTGCAGGGCGCAGGCGCGCGGCATCGACGCCGTGGTGACGCACCTCTTCGACGGGCCCATCGCGCTCGCCGCCTCGTGCGAGCTCGCGCTCGCCTTGCCGCGCCCGCCGCTCGCGTGCGGCCTCGACGCGCACGCCGGTCTGGAGGCGTGGCCCGCGATCCAGATCCCGCAGCTCCGCGAGGGCGGCCTGGTCGCGGCCAGCGATCGGCCCGGCCTCGGCATCCGGCCATGGACGGCCTGAGCCTCCTCGATGCCGCGCGCGATCCGGCGACCGCCGCCCGGACAGCGATCGTCCACGGCGGCGCCGTGGACGACGCGCCGCGCGCGATCGACGTCCCCGTTCTCGGCTTAGGCCCCGGCGGCGCTCTCCGCTTCGGCGAGCTGGCACCCGCGGTCGCGGCCGTGTGCGCCCGGCTCGCCCGCGCGGGGGTAGGGCCGGGAGCCCGCGTGGCGCTCGTCGCCCCGAACGCGCTCGGGACCGTGGTCGTCATCCACGCGCTGCTCGCGCTCGGCGCCGTGCTCGTCCCGATCCACCCCCGGCTCACGGCCGGCGAGGCGAGCCTCCTGATCGACGACGCGCGCCCCGACCTCGTTCTGCGCGCGCCGGCGCTCGCCGCCCTGCTCGACGACGCCGCGCCGGAGATCGGCGCGCTCCGCGAGCGCGGGGCGCGCGCCGCCGAGGCCGCGCGCGTCCCGCCCCCGGACACATCCGGCGATCTGGCGATCGTCTACACGTCGGGCACCACCGGGCGTCCCAAGGGCGCGGTGCTCTCGCGCCGGGCGATCCTCGCCGCCGCCGAGGGGAGCGCGGCCAACCTCGGCGTGCGCGACGACGATCGCTGGCTGCTCTGCCTTCCGCTCTGCCACGTCGGTGGCCTCTCGATCGTGACCCGCTGCTTGCTCGCGCGGCGCGCTGTCATCCTCGCGCCGCGCTTCGATCCCGCCTCGGTGCTCGCCTCGATCGTCCGCGATCGCGCGACGTTGCTCTCCGTGGTGCCGACGATGCTGCTCGCGCTGCTGGAGGCCGATCGCGACAACGTCCTCGCCCGGCTCCGGGCGGTGCTCGTCGGCGGCGCGGGCGCTCCGGAGCGGGCGCTCGATGAGTGCGCGCGCCGCGGGATCCCGGCGCTCACCACGTACGGCCTCACCGAGGCGTGCTCGCAGGTCACCGCGCAGCGCCCGCGCGATCCGCGCACGAGGGAGCCGGGCTCCGGCTCCCCGATCGCCGGCGTCGAGCTTCGCATCGAGGGCGCCGGCAGCGACGGCGTGGGCCGCATCGAGATCCGCGGCCCGGTGCTGTTCCGCGGCTACTACCGCGGCCCCGACCGCGCGCCGGAGCTCGCGGTCGACGGCGCCGGGTGGTTCGGCACCGGCGATCTCGGCGCGCTCGACGCCGCCGGGCGGCTGCACGTCGCGGCGCGCCGCAGCGATCTCATCGTGACCGGCGGCGAGAACGTCTACCCCGCCGAGGTGGAGCAGGTCCTCGCGTCCTGCGCGGGCGTCGCCGGCGCGGTGGTGTTCGGCGTGCCTGACGAGCGCTGGGGCCAGGTCGTCGCCGCGGCGATCGTCCCGGATCGGGGCGCGCCCGGCGCGACGGGCAGCGCCGCGCCCTCGCCCGCATTGCTCGGCGATCTTGCGGCCGTCGTCGCGGCGCGGCTCGCCTCGCACAAGCGCCCGCGGCGGCTCTGCGCCGTCGCGGCGCTGCCGCTCACCGCGGCCGGCAAGCTCGATCGCGCCGGCGCGGCGGCGCAGCTCGCGGCTGCGCTCGCCCCGTTCCCACCGCGCTAGCGCCCGGCGCGCCGTCCGGCAGTCGTCGCTCGGAGCGGCTATGCGAGCGCGCTGCGCAGATCGCCCGGGAGCGGGCACGGCGTGAAGCGCGCGCCGTCGATGCACACGTGCACGGTCTGCCCGATGGCGGCGACCCGGCCCGCCGTCGTCACGCGGTAGCCCACCGTGAACGACGTGTCGCCGAGCTTCGGCGCGAGCACCTCGACCTCGATGGCGTCGCCGAACCGGAGCGGCAGGAGGTAGTCCGCCTCGGCGTGGACGAGCGGCAGCTTGATCGTGCCGCCCGCGATCATGGCGGGGAGGTCGACGCCTCGCTCCTTCAACGCGATCATGTAAGCGTCGCTGAAATACTCGAGGACCCGCGGATAGAAGACGATCCCGGCCGCGTCGACGTCCTGGAAGCGCACGGCGCGGCGCTCCACGGCGAGGCGCGGCGCGGTCTGCTTGAGCTCATCGACGCTGAACGCGCGCTTCATCGCGCCGCAGGGTAGCGCAGAGGCGCTGCTCACGTCGCGAGGAGCGCGGTGCTCCGCCGCACCGCGGCGCCCTCCTTCTCCGGCTCTGACGCGGGCGGTCACGTCGGACCGGCGGCGCTTCGTCGCGTCGTTCCCCTGTCCCTTTCCGCTCGCCGTCGTCCGTTTCGCGGTCCATGCTCGCCCGCGATGGCTGACCGACGTCCCGGCGGTCTCGGGGCCGGGTCCCGCAGGCTGCGTCGCGCCACCGCGAAGGAGAGCGAGCGCCGCGCGATGCGATGCCTCGCGGCCCGAGCGCCGCGCTCCCGCGGCGTGGTCGCGGCGCTCGCCTGCCTCCTCGCGGCGTGCTTCGCGGCTGCGTGCGAGTCGGCGCCGGCGTCGACCCCGACGCCGATGCCCTCCCAGAGCCCGCCCGTCGCTGCGCTGCCGCGGCCTGCGTTCGCGGAGTCCTCGGCGCCGACCGGCGCGGCGCACGCGTCGAACCCGCTCGGCCTCCCCCCGTATCCGATCAAGCTCGAGCCAGGCCGCCGCGTGTTCGCCTTCTCGGACCGGATGCTCGCCGGGGCCAAGCTCGGGTCCACGCTCGTGCTGTACGCGGGCACGGTGGTCGGCTTCGACGGCGACGACCTCATCGTCGAGGGGAGGGGCGGACCGTCGTACAAGGTTCACCCGGGCTACGTCATCCCCGTGCCGGACGCGCCCCGCCTCCGGCCCCACGACCCGCTGCTCACGGAGTGGAACGGCGTCATGAAGCACGCCGTCCTCACCCGCTTCGTGAAGGACAAGATCGAGGTCCGCTACACCGACATGGACCCGCGGACCCCGCTCGCGCAGCTCAAGGGCGTTCGCTTCGTCGTGCAGACCGCGGGGCTCGCGCCCGGCAACTTCGCCGCATGGAAGGACGGCGAGACGTGGCGCCACGTGCTGCTCGTGTCGCGGCTCGGCGGTCCCGCGGCCGAGCCAGGCGCCGTCCTGACGTCGCTGTCCAGCAGCTCCGCGCGGTGGTTTGCCCTCGGTTACGGCGGCGCCGCGCTGCTCGCCGACGAATCGGCGCTCCGTCCGCTCCCCGTCAAGCCGCAGCTCAAGATCGGGGCGAGCGTCTGGGCCGAATGGGTCGGCGCGCTGCGCCCAGCCGTCGTGCAGAGCGCCGAAGAGACAGGCCTGTACACGGTGAAGTTCGAGCGCGCCGGGCGGCCGGCCACGGTCGGCTGGGGGCTGCTCACGCCGCCGCTCCAGCCGTAGCCGCACGGCGCCCCAAGAGCGCGTCGCTCGAGCCGCCACCCTGGCCGGCGGAGCCGTCCCGACTCATGGCGAGCTTCCGACGTGGGCGAACGCCGGATCGCGATCTCGCCGCGTCGCGGAGCGGCGATCTGGAGTCGAGCAACGTCGCTCGCACACAGCGATGGTGCGCAAGACACTACGCGTTTTCGCCCGACATGGAGAGTGGTAAGCGCTGTAGTATGGATCTCAAGAGCGCATGGCTGGCGACGCGCCAGTGGGTCCCTTTCACCCTCAGGACCATGGCGTACGGCACAGTGTCTCTGACGCTGGGCCCCCTCACGCCGCAGCGCTCGGCGAGCCTGTGGGCGATGCGCCGCTGGTGTCAGGCGAGCGCGCGAGGGCTCGATATCGAGATCCAGGCGAGCGGGCTCGAGAACGTCCCTCCCGGGGTGTTCGTCTACTGCTCGAACCACCAGAGCCTCCTTGACATTCTGGCCCTCGGCGCCGTTCTGCCAGGCGATTTCAAGTGGGCCGCCAAGCGCTCCCTCATGAAGATCCCGTTCCTCGGCTGGCACCTCCGGCTCGCGGGCCATGTGCCTGTCGATCGCACGGTCGGCTCCCGCGCCGCGGTCGAGGCGATCGCGCGGTTCGAGGAGGTGCTCAGGAGCGGCAAGCCGCTGCTCGTCTTCCCCGAGGGGACGCGGAGCGAGGACGGCATCCTCCGGGAGTTCAAGAACGGCGGCTTCTATGCAGCCGTCCGCGCCGGCGTGCCCGTGGTGCCGGTCGCCATCGACGGCACGCACCTCCTCATGAAGAAGGGCGCCATCGACACCGGCGACGGCACCCTGCGGATCGTCCGCGTCCGGGTCGGCGCGCCGATGGCCGTGCGCCCGGACGGCCGCGAGGGCGCGCGGGTCAACGAGCTGCGCGAGCGCGCCCACGCCGCGGTGAGCGAGCTCCTCCGCTCGATCGGCGGTCGCGTCGAAGCGCCGGCCGGCGCCGCGGCCGCATCGGAGGCGCGGGCGAGCGGCGCCCGGACCGAGCAGGCGTCCGGCTGACGGGCGGACGCGCCGGCGGGGGTGGATCAATCGCAGAGGCTGGGGAGCGCGTCGATCTCGGCGAACAGCTCGTCGTAGCCGTCGATGCGACGGCCCCCGTGCGACTCATCGTCGAACCGATAGAACACGCGCTGCGCGAGCGGCATCACGCCGGCGTTGTCGTAGGCCTCGGCGTCGGTCGCCGTGTTGCCGAAGGCCCACGCGGGCATCATCTCCCTTCCGTCGAACAGCCGCTCCAGCTCCGCTGTCTTGTACTCCACGGCGCGGTCGCCCACCGCGCCGGTCAGGCTCAGCGTGGTGTGCACGATGCCAGGCGGGAAGCCGTACGCCTCGAGGAAGTCGCGCGTGCGCTGGACGAGCCACTCCGGCCGCGCGGTCAGGTACATCGGGCGGTAGCCCTTCGACGTGAGCCGGTGGAACGCCGCCGCGGCGTGCGCGTGCACGTCGGGCAGCTCGCCGAGGAGGAGCGAGGTGAACTCCTCGGTCTCCGTGCCGGTGAGCGTCCCATCGACGTCGCTGACGAACACCGGGGCGCCCCGCTGGACGACCTCGATGAAGAGGTCGGTGCTCGAGAGGTCGCCGCGGACGACCAGGTGGACCCGGTGCCGGCCCGGACCGAGCCGCTGCGCCGCGGGGATCTCGAAATAGACGCGGCCGCCGTCATCGCTGACGCCCTCGACCGCGCGGTGCGCCGAGTCCGCTTCCGTCGTGGTCGCCGAGCCGAGGCGCTCCCACGCGCCGCCGCAGCCGCGGAGCAGATAGATGTCGACCCGCTCATCCTTCAGGTCCTTGTCCGTGATCCCGTAGGCGAACTTTCCGATGATCCACTGCGGGTCATCGGGCGTCAGGTAGAGATCGCGTCCGCGGTGGTTGGGGCTCCCAGCACCGGCGATGAGGTACGAGGACGGGTGGTTCCACGCGAGCTCCTCGCCCGGATCCGGCGGCGGCGCATCGCACGCCGGAGGTGGGTTGCAGAAGGCCCCCGGCGCCCCGTCGCCGCTCGAACCGCCGTCCTCGCCGCTCGGTGCGCCGCCGCCGCCATCGCCCTTGCCCCCGCCGCCATCGCTCTGGCCCCCACCGCTGTTCTCGCCGTCGCCATCGCCGCCCCGGCCATCGCCATCGCCGCCCTGGCCACCGCCCCCGTCGCCGCTCGGCGCCCACTCGAGCGTCGCGTCGGCCGATCCGCAGCCGATCGCGAGCACTGTTGTCGCCATGACAAGTAGGTTCCTGGTCTGCATCGGGCCCGAGTGTGACCGAGTCGCCCCCATTCGAACAGCGACCTCAGGTCGTCGATGGCCCCGCTGTGGACCGCGCTCGCCCCTTGCGTGCTGGCCTGACTCGGGGCAATCGTAGCTGCCCTAACGATGCCCAAGCCCGACCCGAAGGCCCTGCTCCGCCACGCCGGTGACTATCTCAAGGCGCACCCCGAGGAGATCGCGAGGGCGCTGCGCGGCGCGCTCCGCCTGCGGTTCGGCGTCCCGATCGATGCGCTGCGCTATCTGGCGAGAGAGCTCAGCGGCGGCAAGCGCGCGCCGAAGGACATCGTGATCGAGGCCGCGCCCCCGGGCCTGCGCCTCGCGCTGACGGTGAAGGTCATGGGCGCCCCGATCCGGGCCTCGTTCACGGCCTTCGCCGAGGAGCTCGACGTGCGCGCGGACGCGATCCAGGTCGGCCTGCGGATCGCCGACCTCAAGCTGCAGGTGATGGGCGACGAGGCCTCGCCGATCGCCGGGCTGATCGGCTCGGGGGCGATCGACCTGAACAAGCCGGGCGATCTCGTCTCCTTCATGCCCAAGCGGCCCGCCGCGCTGATCGACGCGAAGGATGACAGGATTACCCTGGATCTCCTCAAAATCCCGGCCCTCGGCGGGAATCCGACGGTCGCGCGGGCGCTGCGCATCTGCGCGCCGGTGCTCGGTGTCCGTGCGCTCAAGACCAAGGATGACCACCTGGACGTGCACCTCAAGGCCACCCCCTCCGGGGTCGCCGCCGCGATCGCCGCGGTGCGCGCGGGCGTCTGATGCTCTTTCCGCTGGGGGCCGTCGCCCGCTAGACTTCTCCGTGCATGTCTCGGCTCCCCGAGCCCGCGCCGGCTGCGCTCTCGCTTCAGTTCCTTGCAGAGATCGCGTCCGGGGCCACCACCCGCGTTGATCTCTGCAGGTCGGCAGGTCCGCACCGGCCTGGGGAGCTGCTCGCCGTCAAGCGGCTGCACCCGCACTTCGCCGAGGATCAGAACGTCTCCACCCGGTTCCTCGACGAGGTGCGCACGACCGCGGCGCTCAAGCACCCGAACGTGGTCGAGGTCGCGGGCTGGGGGACGGACGAGCAGGGATGGTACTTCGCCGTCGAGCTCGTGCAGGGCGTGAGCCTCGCGCGGCTCATGAAGACCGTCTTCGACACGGGCGAGATGTTCTCCGAGCGGCTCGTCGTCCACGTCGGCGCGACGCTCTGCCGCGGGCTCAGCGCGGCGCACGAGCTCCGCTCGCCAGGCGGCGCGCTGCTCAACCTCGTGCACCGCGATCTGACGCCGGGCAACGTGCTCGTCGGCTTCCAGGGCGAGGTGAAGATCGCCGATTTCGGGCTCGCCAAATCGTCGCTCCGCGTGATGACGACGGCCGTCGGGGCGCGCCGCCGCGTGACGACGTACATGGCGCCGGAGCAGGCCCGCGGGGGCGCCGCCGACAAGCGCTCCGACCTGTTCTCGCTCGGCGTCGTGCTGTTCGAGCTCTTCACCGGCAAGCACCCGTGGCCGTCGACGAGCGACTACGAGCTCCTGCGGAGCATGTCGACGCAGCCGGCGGCCGATCTCCGGGAGCTCCGGCCGAAGATCGACAAGGAGCTCGTGTCGATCGTGATGCGCTGTCTCGAGAGGGACCCGCCGTCGCGCTTCCAGAGCGCGGACGAGATCCTCGCTCGGCTGGAGGGCTGGCTGCACAGCCACGGGTACCACGAGGGCAACGAGGAGGCGCTCGGGCGCTTCGTGCGGCGCAACGCGATGAGGCAGATGCGCTGGTTCGAGCGCGCCGTCTCCGGCGGCTTCGCCGGGGTCGCCAAGGCGCCGCGCCCCTCGCTCTCGACGGCGCGGGCGATCCCGCGCCGGCCATCGGCCGATCCGCGGGGCAGGGGGGCGAGCGCCCCCGGACGGCAGCGCGGCGACGGGGGGGCGCGCGCTCAGGCCGACGACGCGACCGACATCGAGGCGCGCCGCGGGACGCTGTCCCATTCGCCGACCGGCCTCACGCCGAGCGACGTGGACGCCGCGGACGACGATCTGGGCCGGCGTGGTGCCATGGCCTCCGAGACGGCCGACGAGGCGACGGTCGTCGTCGGCAGCAACGGCAGGGGGCGCGCCGACCCCGGGTCCTCCAGCTCGGGCGGAGGACGGCGGCGCAGCAGCCTGCCCTCGTACGGATCCATCACCGAGCGGGACAGCGAGCCGCTGCCGATGTTCGGGAACGAGCCGCGCGCGACGCCCGGGAACGAGGCGACGCCCTCGATCTCGAGGGTGGCCGCGTTCGCCGTGGATCATGACGCCGACACACCGCTCACGGCGCAAGGCGCGCCGGGAGGCGCGCGGCCGCTGCACGCGGAGGTCGACCGCCTCACGACCGAGGCGCTCCGGCTCCGCGAGGAGGCGCGCTTCGCGGTCGCCCACGCCGAGCGCAAGCTGGCGCTGGCCAAGGTGGCTGCTCACCTCTCCGAGATGGCCACCGAGGCGCTGCGCCTCTCCGCGAGCGCCGCCCCGGAGCGCGCGTCGCACCGCCTCGACGAGGCGCTCGCGCTCGAGCGGGCGATGCACAAGGTCATGTCCACGCCGCTCACGCTCGCGCCCGAGACGACCGCGCTGCCTGTCGCGTGGGGCAACGAGCAGCGCTCCATCCTCGCCCAGCTCGGCCTCGAGCACCTGGCACCACCCGCCACGTCGAGGCCCTCGGACTTCGGCGCGCCCCCGCATCGGCTGACTCCGGCGCCCGGGGACGCGAGCGCGGCGCAGCAGCTCATGGCGACCGGCCCCGCGAGGAGCGACGCGGCAGGCGTGCCATCCGCTGCGCTCGCCGTCCGGGGCGACGCTGCGGGCGACGCGATCGGCCCGCCCACCGCTGCGGACGCTGACGCGTTTCAGGCCAGCCTCCGGCCGATGCTCCTCGGCGTGCCGCGCGCGCTCGCGCTCGCCGTCGCGGCGGCGGCCTTCATGGCGTTCGTCTTGCTGGCCTGGTTCTATTCCTGAGCGCCGCTGCGCCCGCGAGCGCGCGACGCGCGACGCGCCGCGCGCCGAGACGTCGCTTGATCCCGGCGGGGCACGGCGGCTACCGTCCTTGGATCATGAGCGAGCAAAGCGACTGGGTGCTGATCGGCCTGGATGAGACCACGGCGCGCCGGCAGGGGATCCCCGCGCGCATGCCGGTGCCTCGGGGTGAGTTCGAAGGGCTGGCCGACAAGGGGCTCGGCATCGACGCCGCCCGCAAGTGGATCAAGGACTTCCTCACGAACTCCGAGCCCGGCAAGAGCGGCGTCTGGCGCAAGCAGAACAGCACGCTCGTCTCGCAATTCGAGGCGTTCCTCGACAAGGCTCCGGTCTGGGAGCGCGCGCAGAAGGCCTTCGGCGAGCGCGACTACGAGAAGGCGATCTCGGCGCTCAAGCGCATCATCACGATGGATCCCGATGATCACGCCGCGCGTCTGAACCTCGCCTCGGCGCAGGCGAACATGGGCGATCACCCCGCGGCGCTGAAGAGCTTCCAGGCGATCCGAAAGACGTTCCAGGGGGACGCCGACTACCACGTGGCGGTCGGGCAAGTGCACCTGGCGATGCAGAAGAAAGACGCCGCGCTCGACGAGATGGTGCTCGCGCTCGAGGCGAAGCCCGACTGCCAGCCGGCGCTGGATGCGATGGTCCAGCTCGGGGTCCTCACGCCGATCTACGAGAACCCGCGCGACGCGGCCTCGCTCGTCTACGTGCGCTCCGACGCGGTGCTCGAGTACCTCGCGGGCCAGTGGGACGCGGCGCCGCGCGACGGCGCCTTCTATCTCGAGCAGCTCGCCTACCACGAGCGCGAGCTCCGCCACGACGTCGCGCTGGCCGCGGCGGAGCGCGCCGTCGCCGCCTCGGGCGAAGGGGCGAGCGGCGAGCGCGCGCACCTCGCGCGGATCGCCGCGCTCCGATCGCTCGGGCGCACCGACGAGGCGCTCGCCGCGGCCGAGGCCTTCGTCGCGACGGCGCCGTCCTCGTCGGGCGCCTGGGTCGAGCTCGCCAAGTGCCTGTCCCAGGCGGGCCGCGGAGCGGAGGTGCCCGCCGCGGTCGAGCGCGCGCTGGAGAGCGACCCAGGCGATCTCGCGGCGCTCTCGCTCCGGTTCTGGCCGAGCGATCCCGCGGACATCCAGAAGGTCAACGAGGCGATCCCCGCGCTCGCCGCCTTCGTCGCGGCTCACCCCGAGAGCGCCGGCGCGCGCCGTTCGCTCGCCCGCGCCGAGCTCGTCGCAGGTCGGATCGACGACGCGCTGGCGGGCTTCGCGGCGGCCGTCGCGCTCGCGCCCGGGGACGACGATCTCCGGGCCGAGCACTGGACCGAGCTCGGGAAGCAGCAGCGGTACCCGGACATCATCGCCGATGCGGCGAGGCTCTCGGATCTCGCGAAGCGCGACTGGAAGCTGCGATGGAACGAGGCCGAGGCGTACGCCGCGCTCGGCAAGAACATCGAGGCGCGGGCGGCGTTCTCGGCCATCAACTTCGACGAGTCGCTGCACGTCGACGTGCGCCGCAGGGCCAAGCGCGCCGTCAAGACGATGGATGAGACGCCGCCCGTCGTGCCGTGACGCCGAGCCGCGGGCGGCGCGCGCTCAGAGCGAGCCGGAGACGCCGAGCCCGACGGCGTCGCCCGTGACGATCGGCTTCACCGAGAGGGAGACGTCGTTGCGGACGAGCTTCTTCTCGGGCGCGGCGAGGCCGCCGATGAACATCGCGGCCCCGGCGACCTGAGCCAGCCCGTCGACCATGAGGACGAAGACGCCGCCGCCCTTCGCATCGGCGGTGCCGACGGTGATGAAGGGGCCGGCGAGCGGGATGTAGAGCGGGAGGTAGCTCTCCCCGCTGCCGCCGCTCGCCCTGTCCGCGCTCTCCGCGACGAGCCCGACCATCGCCGAGAGGATGTAGGTGACCCCGAACGTCACGGCGCCGCCGATGACCAGGCCGCGGCGCGCCCTCTCCTCGACGCGGTAACCCTCCGGGACGGCCTGCCCTTCCTCGTAGTTCATGATCCTCGGGCCGACCGGGTACGAGCCGGGGGTCGAGGCGTATCCGGGCGGCGGGGCGTAGCCCGGAGGCGGGGCGTAGCCGGGAGGCGGGGCATAGCCCGGAGGCGGGGCGTATCCGGGAGGCGGGTAATAGCCGGGCTGCTGCCCGTAGGGGGCAGGCGCGCCGTACGGCGCGGGGGCTCCGTAGGGCGCGGGCTGCGGCTCGGCGCCGGCAGGGGCGGCTGCGCGCGGCGGCGCGGACGCAGCAGGAGGCGCCTGCGCGAAGGCGGAGGGGGCGCTGAGCAGGAGTGCGGCGAGAGGTGCTGCGCTGGCGAGGAGCGCTCGCCACGGATGCGTCGGGGCGCCCTGTCCGGGATGGATCGTCATGGTCAATGACGCTAACGCAGCTCCGTCGCCAAGGTCCAGACGAGCGCAGGTCGCCGGCGCGTGGCGTGTGTGCTCCAGGGCCGCGCCTAGGCGCGCGTGCGCGCGGGCTCCATGGGCTGGTGCCTCCTGACGGCGCCACCGTCCTTGCGCGCCTCGAGCTCCGGCGCGTGGTGGTCCTCCAGGAGCGGCGGGATCTCGCCCGTGATCAACCGTGAGGCGCGCTGGTAGGTCACGTAGGACAGGGCCCACGAGAACAGCACCAGGAAGCGGTTACGGAAGCCGATCAGGAAGAGGATATGGACGAACAGCCACGCGAGCCACGCCAGGAACCCGGAGAGCTTCAGCTTGCCGAAGTCGGCGACCGCCGCCGCGCGCCCGATCGTCGCCATGGATCCCCGGTCGTTGTACCGGAACGGCAGCCGCGGCAGCCCCCGCAAGGTGCGCGAGACGTTGCGCGCGGCGTGGCGCCCTCCCTGGATCGCCGCGGGCGCCACGCCGGGCACGGGCGTCCCGTCCTCCTGCTTCAGCGACGCGAGGTCGCCGATCACGTAGATGTCCTCGTGACCCGGCACCGTCAGGTCCGGCGCCACCAGCACGCGCCCCGCCCGGTCGAGCGGCGCTCCGAGGGTGCGGGCGATTGCCGACGCCGCCACGCCGGCCCCCCAGAGCACGGTCCTGGCTTCGATCCGCTTGTCGCCGATCGAGACCCCCTCCTCGTCGATGCCGGTGACGCGGCAGTTCGTCCGCACCTCCACATTGAGCGCGGCCAGCTGCTGTTTCGCCTTCTCGCCGAGCTCCGGGACGTACGACGGCAGCACCTGCCCGGCCCCTTCCAGCAGGACGATGCGGGCCTTGCTCGGGTCGATGTGCCGGAACTCGCGCCTGAGCGTGTGCCTCGAGAGCTCCGAGAGGGCACCGGCGAGCTCGACGCCCGTCGGACCCGCGCCCACCACGACGAACGTCATCCAGGCGCTCCGCCGCGCCGGATCGGGCTCGCGCTCGGCCGCCTCGAAGGCGACGAGGACGCGCCGGCGAATCTCGAGCGCATCCTCGACGGTCTTGAGCCCGGGCGCGAAGGCCGCCCACGCGTCGTTCCCGAAGTACGAGTGCGACGCCCCGGCCGCGACGATCAGCTTGTCGTAGCCGAGCTCGCCGTCCTCGAAGATCACCCGCTTCTGGACGGGGTCGATCGCCTTCACCTCGGCGAGGATCACGCTCGTGTTCTTCTGCTTGCGCAGCACGTGGCGGATGGGCGTGGCGATGTCGCTCGCGCTCAGGCCCGCCGTCGCGACCTGGTACAGGAGGGGCTGGAACGTGTGATGGTTGTGCCGGTCGATCACGGTCACGCGTACCGGCTCGCGCCGGAGCGCCCGCGCCGCGTAGAGGCCGCCGAAGCCGGCACCGATGATGACGACGTGCTCCATGCCGTGGCCCTGGTTCCCGTGTGCCACCGCAGCAAGAGCAGGAGCCGCAGATCTCCCGATTTGACCCTGGACGTGAAGGCGGCGCCCTCGCTCGTTCGCGGGACGGAGGCCGCGAGATGGCCGCTCGCGATCCCCTCTCGTCGGCGTCGCCGTCCGTTCGTCGGGCAGCGCTTGCGTCAGGCGCCCCAGGCGGTGCGCAGCAGGGGCCGATCGATCGCCATCGGCCCGGTCAAGCGGCTTTGCCCTGGGCGATCCACTTGTTCATGAAGACCGCGCTGAGCTCCCACCCTTGCCGCAGCTCCTTTTCGGCGCTGCTCTCGAGCATGCCGCCGACGCCGAACACCTTCGCTTCGATCGTGATCTCGGCGGTCCGACGCACCTTGTTGTCGCCGATGGCCTCGGCGCGCACCACGCCTTCGTTGCGCATCTTGTCGGCCAGGGTGCTTGGCGTCAGCTTGAAGGTCCACACCTTCGTCGCCTTGTTCAGCCTGCCCTCTTCGGTGTAGCGGAACCCGGAGCCGAGCAGCTTCTCGACGGGGCCGGGCAGATTCATCTTCGGCTTCCCGGCCGACCTCCGGATGATCTCCGTCGCCGTCTCGACCTGCTCCGTGATCGTGAACTCGGGGAAACCGAGCTCCTTCCTGTAGAGCTCCTCGTTGAATGTCTTGTCCAGGAACAGCTTCCAGAACGTCTCGAGGTTGCAGTTGATCTCGTGTGTGAGGGTGAACTTGCCCATGGGATCGTTCCTTTGCGGTGCGCGGGTTCGATGACGTCTGGCTCTGCGTGTACCGCAGCCCGTACGTGGCGTCCATGTCTCGGCCGGGACCGCTGAACACGGGATCTGCGAGGACAATGCGTCCGTCTGCGTTGCGCGCGTCGGGCGATGCGGGCGCGGGCGGCGGGCTTCCAGCGCTTCTGCATCCGTGCGAGCATGACGCTGTGACGTGCATCCTCGTCATCGACGACGACGCCGCGATCCGATCCATGTTCGTGCGTTCGCTCCGCCCGCTGGGCGAGGTCGAGGAGGCGAACGGCGGGGCGCCGGCGCTGCGCCGGCTCTCCGCGCGCAAGTTCGATCTCGTGGTGCTCGACCTGCACATGCCGCTGGTCGACGGCTTCAGCGTGCTCGAGTCGCTCTCGGCCAAGGGGGCGCTGAACCGGGACACGCCCGTCTTCGTCGTGACGGCCGATGAGTCGCAGCAGGCTCGTATCCGCGCGCTGCGTCGGCACGCGATCTTCCTGCTCTCGAAGCCGGTGAACCTCGCCATGCTGGTGTCGCTGGCGGAGTCCTCGCTGAAGAAAGCCGCCGCCCGCGCCACGCCGTCCCCGCCGTCCGAAGAGGCGCAGCCCGAGAAGCCGAAGGAGCACTGAGCGCGATCCGCCGGCCGTGCGGGAGGCCGCTGCGGCCGGTCTGAAGGCGCTACCGCGGCGCCAGGTCGAGGGGCGGCGCAGCGGGGCGCGGCCGCGGCGGCGCCTGGCCGGGGACGGGCCCGCGCGGCAGCGCGGGGGTGGGTGGAGTCGCCGGCTGCGCGGGCTGGAGCGAGGGCCGTGGCGGAGGCCACCCGGTGACGGATGGCGTCGGCAAGGGTCCCGGGACGCGCGGCGCAGGGGTGACCGAGGAGCCCGGGTACGGCGTCCCCGGCGCGGGTGCGGCGCCGGGGATGTACGCCGGCTGCCCGCTCGGGAGAGGGGCGCCTGCGTCGGCGGGGACCGCGGCATCCGCGGCCGCGTCGGCCGCGTCGACCTGCGCGGCCGCGTCGACCTGCGCGGCCGCGTCGGCCGCGTCGACCTGCGCGGCCGCGTCGGCGATCTGCTCGGCCGCGGCCGCGTCGATCGGGGCCGCGGCATCGGCGACGGCGTCGCTCGCGACCGTGGCGGCCGTCGCCGACGCGCTCGGCTTCGCCGCGGCATCGGCGCCGGCATCGGGCGTTTGCACCGCCGGTACGGAGGCGCTGGGGCTGGCGGACGGCACCACCACACGGCCGAACGGCAGGCGGCCGGAACGCGCGAGCGCGAACGCAGCGGCCGCGATCAGGCCCAGGACGATCAGCGCGAGCAACGCCACGCGGACGAAGGACCACGTCGCAGGGGCCGGGCGCGCGCGGCGCTCGGGCGCCGGCGCGACAGCGCTCGCGGGGCCGCCCGCGTGCGCCGCCGGACCGACGTGAGCCGCCGGCCCCGGGGGCGCCGGCGGCCCCACGTGCAGCGGCGGCGGGATCAGCGGCAGCGGCGAAAGCCCCGCCGGGAAATCGAACGGCGAGCCTGCCCCGTCCGGGTTCGACTTGCGGGTTGCATCCGGATTCGACTTGCGCGTCGCGTCCGGATTCGACTTGCGCATCGGATCGGCGTTCGCGCGGCGCGGGCTCGTCGGCGCCGGCATGCGCGAGCTTGCCGGCCCCGACATGCGCGAGCTCGCTGGCCCCGACATGCGCGAGCTCGCGGGCCCCGACATGCGCGAGCTCGCGGGCCCCGACATGCGCGAGCTCGCGGGGCCTGCCGGGGACGAGGGCGGCGCCGCGTCGGCCGCGCCCCCGCCCTCCGTCGCCTCCGGGCCGTCCTGCAGGATCGGCAGCATGGAGATGCGCCGGAGCATCACCTCGGTCGCGTCCTCGGGGCGCGAGGCCTGCGGCTTCTGGGGGTGGGCGCGCTCGGCGAGGATCCGATCGAGCTCGTCGAGCGCCTGATCGATCCGCTCCTTGCGCGCCTCGGCGACCCCGGGGAGCAGATCGCGGACGAGCTGGCCCACCTGTTTGTCGGTGTAGCTCTCGCGGACCGCGACGCTCACCTGCTCGAGATCGCGGCGCAGCTCCGCGGCCGTCTGGTACCGCTCGTTCGGGTTCTTGGCGAGCGCGCGCATGATGATGCGGTCGAGCTCCGGGTGGACCTCGGGCATGATCTCGCGCGGCGGCTGCGGGTTGCGGTTGGCGATCTGCTGCATCGCCTCCAGCGGGCCCTTGCCGCGGAACGGCGTGTGGCCCGTCACCAGGAGGTAGAGCAGCACGCCCATCGAGAAGAGATCGCTGCGGCGGTCGAGCGCCCCGCCCATGACCTGCTCGGGCGAGAAATACCCCGTCTTGCCCTTGATCGCGCCGACGCGGCTGGTCTGCGCGCGCGCCCGCGTCTTCGCGACGCCGAAGTCGACGACCTTGACCATGCCGTCGAACGTCACCATCACGTTCTCCGGCGTGACGTCGCGGTGGATCAGGTTGAGGAGCTCGCCCGTGTCGTCGCGGACCTCGTGCGCCGCGTGCAGCCCGGCGCACGCGGCGATCATCACGTGGAGCACCCAGCCGAGCGGCAGGAGCGCGCGCTTCGCCTTCTGGTTCGAGAAGATCTTCGCGATCGGGGCGCCGTCGATCCACTCCATCGCGAGGTACGGCCGATCGCGGACCTCGCCGTACGCGAGGATGTGCACGACGTTCGGGTGGAGGATCCGCGACGCGGTGCACGCCTCGTCGAGGAACATCGCCCGCGCGTCGTCATCCCCGCGCATCGCGTCCGACAGCAGCTTGACGGCGACGATCTGGACGGACCCGTTGGGCCGCCTGAGCCGCGCAGCCCACACGGCGGCCATGCCGCCCACGGCTGCCGGGAACAGCAGCTCGTAGGGGCCGATCGTATCGCCCGGCTGGAAGTTACCGGGGTCGTCGTCGTTCCAATCACTCCACGGATCTTTGGCCACGCGCTCCCCCACCATGTCGGAAGACGTGCAGCGCGACAAGACCTGGCGCTCGGCCCCGTCTTCCCGCTCCCCTGCGCGGCGCCGCCGGTGTCAGGCCCGGCGACGCTCGCCTACCATGCGCTCGAGCCGCCCGAGCGCCCGGACGAGGACGTCCTCGCTCGGGCCGAAAGAAAAACGGACGTGGTGGCGGAACCGCGACGGCCGCCCCGCCCGGCGCTTGCCGGGGTTGACGTCGAAGAACTCGCCCGGCACGACGATGATCCGCTCCCCGAGGGCCGCCCGGAAGAAGCCGTAGCCGTCGGAGAGCCCCGGGGGCAGATCCGCGACCGAGCCCCAGACGTAGAACGTGCCCTCGGGCGCCGCGTCGACCGTGACGCCGAGCTTGCGCAGCCCCTCGAGCATGATCTCGCGCTTGTGCGAGAACGTCCGGTGGATGGCCGTCGTCTCGGCGCGGGTGTGCTCGATGGTGAGCAGCTCTGCGGCGGCGCGCTGCATCGGCTTGGAGCCGCCGCCGTCGAGGAAGCTGCCGGCGCTCGCCACCGCCTCGATGACCTCGCGCGGCCCCAGCGTCCAGGTGACGCGCCAGCCGGGGTAGCGCCAGTTCTTGGTCAGGCCGTCGAAGATCACGACCGGATCGCGATCGACCTCCTCGACGTAGCGCGCCGCGCTCTCCATCGGGGCGACGTCGCCCATCCCGTAGACGTAATGCGAGTAGAACTCGTCGAGCAAGAGCGCGCAATCGAGCTCCTTCGCCGTGCGGACCCAGGCGGCGAGCTCCTCGCCGCGCACGTGCTTCCCGGTCGGGTTGCAGGGGTTCGAGGCGAGGATCGCGCTCAGCCCGCGGCCCAGGATCTCGCGGCGCAGGTCGCCGACCGAGAACGAGTAGCCGCGCTCGCCCTCGAGCAGGATCGGGATCGGCGAGAACAGCCGGAAGACGTCGAGCAGCTCCTCGTACGCTGTGTAATCGGGGAGGAAGTGGCCGAGGTTGATCTGCCCGAGCGCCGCCGCTGCGCGGGTGAGGGCGATGCGACCCCCGCCCGACACGGCCACGTTCTCGGCCGTGTAGCGCGACGGCATGCCCCGCCGGTAAGCGCGGTTGTAGAGCGACGCGATCGCCTCGCGCAGCTCCCAGAGGCCGGCCACCGGCGCGTACTCCTGGTCGTCTCCGGAGATCGGCACCGCCGCGCAGCGCGGGGGCGAGCCCGGGAGCGGGCCCGTCTCCGGCTGGCCCTGCCCGAGGTTGCACCAGCCGTCCGTCCCCTCGTCGGCGCCTGCCTTGAACCCGAGGCGCGCGGCCTCGGTCGTCACGTAGATGACGCCCGTCCGCGGGACCTTCCGGAAAGCGTGGACCGCCCGCTCGTCGCCGCGCGGCGGGGCCGGCGTGTTCCCCCGGTCGGCCGGCGCCCCAGGATCGCTGGGCCGGGCCTCGTCTCCCTGGAGATCGCCTCGCTCGTCGGGATGCTCTCGCTCTACTTCTGTCATCGTTCGTTTCCAGGCACTTCCAGGCATGAGATGCGCTGCCGTGGTGATCCAGCAGGAGGCGAGCGCCTCAGGCCTGCTGGGCCGTCGGCTTTCCGCCGTCCTCGCTCGCCGGCTCGGGCTGCCGCGCCCACGGCATCGTCTTACCGGAGAAGATCCAGAGCAGGTAATAGCAGAAGGCGAGTGAGACAGCGGTGAGCACCGTGTACTTGTCGTCGTTGTAGTTGAACGTGATCCAGATGAACTGGCTGAGCGCCGCCAGGCCGAACAGGGGCACCTCGATCTGGCGCTTCACCCGGGTGAGCGGCGCGCTCAAGATCATGAATGAATAGTAATAACAGGTGAGCTGCGAGAGCAGGATGACGAAGATCTGGGCGAGGCACTGGGCCACCCACAGCGAGCGGACCCGCCGGCACACGTAGACGAAGCCCGCCAGGGACGCGGCGATGATCCCGTAGGCGATCCAGCGATATTTCGCGTAGCGCTCGTTGCGCATCCGCTTCCAGACCTCGAACGGATCGACGAGCTTCGTGTCCTTCGTGTACTTCATGCGGCCGGACTCGACGCCCGTACCGGGCTCGTGGGAGACGAGCACGCGGAGGCCCATGTGGTTCGTCAGCGGCGTCTGGTCGTGCACCTTGAGCGTGTGCTCGTAGAACTGCCGGTACGAGTCCGAGCCGGAGACCTTCATGCTCACCGGAATGAGCACGGCGGCCGCGAGGGCGCCGCCGATCAGCACCTGCACGTGCGACCTCGCCATGCGCTTGTGGCGGACGAGGTGAATCCCGGCGACGGTGAGCCAGCCGATCACGGGCAGGCCCGGGAAGATGCGCAGGAGGCCCGCGTACACCATGCTCGCGCCCGCGAGCTTGAAGTAGCGCTTCCGGATGAGGCAGGCCGAGAGGACCAGGTAGAAGAGCCAGTCCTGCCGGAGGAACGCGCCGCCCGTCCAGTAGAACGGCGCCGACGACTGGCACCCCCAGAAGATCGCCGCGACGGCGAAGACCCGCCACCCGAAGGCCCAGTAGAGGGCGGCGAACATCCCGAGCAGATAGAAAATATCGAAGCTGGCGAGGAACTGGAGGTAGCGGGTGCTGGCCGGCTGGAGGTCCGCCCAGAACTTACCCATGATCGTCCAGACCGGCGGCGGGTTGTAGCCGTGGTCCTTCTGCATGTCCTCCCAGTAGCCCTTGTCCGAGGCCGTCCGGAAGAACTGCACGTCGGCCTTGAACGCATCCCAGCGCTCCGGTGCGAAGTGCGCCTTGCAGATCTCGGGGTTGGCGAGCACCTCGCTCGCCGGCATGAGGAGGTTGTCGCCGCCGAGGTTCCGGATCTTCTTGTCCGGGTGGCGGACCTCCTTCGACATGTCGAGCTTGACCTGCCGCCCCGTGTCCTCGTTCGTGTACGTGACGAGCCCCAGCTCGTCCTGCGCGATCAGCGCGCATTTGTAGAGGCCGTCGTACCCCATCTCCGGGAAGTACTTGGCCCCCATGTAATAATGGAACTGATCCCAGCGGTGGTAATACTTGGGATAGCCGAAGCGGAAGCCGTTGAAGTACGCGATGATGGCGGCGACGCCGAGCGCGACGCCGGCGAACCGCTTCCAGCGCTCCGCGATCGGACGGCGCATCCCCTCGCGGTGCGTCTCGTAGAAGACGCAGAGCGCGGCGCCCATCGCGATCGCCACCTTCGCCATGTCCACGGCGCGGGCGTGCTCGTCGATGTACCGGTCCAGACCATAGAAGAACAGCGCGACGCCCGCGGCGACCGTGCTGTACCGCGCGAGCACGCGGAAGCGCGCCGGGGTGAACCAGTTGAGCGCGAACGCGACGCCGAAGTAGGCGCAGAGCGCGATGACGATCTCGATGACTTGTTGTGACGTGAGCTTCATTGCCTGCGGTTCGATCGGGATCGAGGTGACGCGGGATGCGCCGGCGGGCCTCTTCGCCGGCCTTCCGCGGCAGCGCGCCCGACATCGGGCGCTGCTGCCGCCCCGACCCGTCGCTGCGGGCTGGAGCCCGTCGGGGCCGGGGCGACGCCGTAGGTGCAGGACGCACCCCGTCCCGGACGGGCTCCACGGGGGAGGCGGGGCCACCTTAGCCGAAATCCCAGGAGTGTGGCGCTCTCGTTGTGGTCGCCATGGGCATCGGCGAGCGTACCCAGGCGGCGTGCGTGTGACAGGTGTGACCGGGGCGGAGCCATGTCGCCTCGACGTGCTGCGCAATTGAGCGGGCTTCCTCCGCCGAGCAGAGCTCGTGTATCGTCTCCCCTCGTGTCGAACGACAGTTTCTCTTCTGCTTCTTCGGGGGGCTCGGAGCGAGAGGGGGTCCGTGGCCCCTACGGTTTTCTCGTGCGCGTCGACGGCGCGCCGCCGCTCTGGTGCCGGGAGGTGCGGGGCTTCCACCGCGCCGCCGTCGCCGCGGCCGATCCTGACGCGCTGCCTCCCGCGCAGCTCGTGCTCGTCGGCCTCGACGAGGCGGCGCGGGCGTGGCTCGCGTCGTGGGCCGAGGACAGCGAGCGCGTGCGCCGCACGCTGACGATCCGGAGGCTGCTCGACGACCGGGAAGCGACCGCGGTCGTGACGCTTGCGTCCTACGGCTATGGAGTCAACACCGCGCTCGCCGTGGAGTCGGTCGTGGTGCCTGGGGGCGACGGTCCGGCGGCCATCCTGCGCAGCGGCGTCCACACGAAGGAAGAGATCGACGCGATGCTCGCGGTCCTCGCCACGGCGCTGCCGGAGGGCGAGGAGGCGAGCTGGTTCGCGCACGTCTGACGGGCGCGCGGCCCCACTCGCGCTGCGGCGCGGGCGGCGGAGGTCACGGCGCGCGGGCCCGCCGTCCAACGTCCTTGCCGGCGTCCTCGCCGTTGTTCCACCTTACCTGTTCCGGCAGCTGCGCGCGTGCGTCCGGCACGTCGTCTCGCCGGAGCGCTGCGCCTCGTCCTGCCGAGATGCGCCTTGCACCTCGTCCTGCCTGGCCGCTGCTCCCGGTGACGCCTGCCTGGCCGTGTGCGACGTGCGACGTGCGACGTGCGACGTGCGACGTGCGACGTCGAACGACGCCTGCCCGGCTGCGCTGCGAGACGCGGTGGGAGGGTGGGACCCTGCGGACCGCGGGTAGACATGGATGGAATGGAAGAGAATCGCTTTCGATGTTTCGGTGCGTGAGCCCCTTGCTCGCCTGAACAGCGGTGATAGGCTGGTCCTCGGCCTCGGACGGAGCATCAGCTCCAGGATGGTCCTGCCGTGGAGCACCACGGTGCCGGGGTCGACACCAGATCGGCGGGCTCTCCGCAGATCCGCAATCGAACACCCTTGCCATGCCGGACGATCTCTTTCGATCCGGCGCGGGGTGCCGGCAAGCCGGAGGAGGGATGGACACCATGCACAGTACCAGTGGCTCTTCTATACCGGAGGCTGGGAACGGCTGACCCTCGTGGAGCGTGGACGCAGGGTCATCGGGGCCTTGCAAAACGCTACCGCGCTCGGCCAGGTCCGGCGCTCGATAACCTGTTGACTGCCATCGCGACCTCCGCGAGGCCGGCAGAGAGGGAATCGAGGAAGACTCAGGTCTTCCAGCAACGATTCTCACCGGCGCTCCGGGGCCGAACGCTCGTCGCGATGGGACAGGGGGGGCGCCGCACAGGCGGGATCAAGCGGGGTCCAGAAGGCCTCCGGTAGAGGCCCACGGGACGGGTCGGGTGCGAGCAAAGCACCCGACCCGTTTTTATTTCCATTGCCTGCGAGCGCTTTTTTGTCCTGCGCCGTGCCTGTCTGGTACGCGGGCTCGATGCGGATGCTGCTGCTCGCGCTGCTGCCGGCGTTGCCCTTGCTTCCAGCCTGCGCCGACGCCTTCGGCGATCAGGAAGCGCCGGAGCGGGGGACCGCGCTCGGCGCGTTCCACGTGGTCGGGACGCAGACGGCGAACACGTGCGGGGAGGGGGCGCTCGGCGCGAAGCGCCTGTGGGAGTTCGACGTCGAGCTCGCGCGCGGCGACGGGTCCCTGTACTGGAACAACGGCGCCAGCGTGATCCCAGGCGTCATCGACGACGACGACGTGAGCTTCTCGATCGACGGGCGCGTGGTGGTGGACATGCGCGCCGGCGACGCGCCGCCGGGGCCGCCGTGCTCCGTCGAGCGCCGCGACCGAGCGCTCGGGCAGCTCGGCGGCAGAGGGGATGACGTCGCCGGGTTCAAGGCGACGATGTCCTTCGAATTCGTGCCCACGGCGGGGTCGCGGTGCGAGGACCTCGTCGCCGGAGAGCTCAGCGTGGCGCCGGTGCTCGCGGCGCTGCCGTGCGGCATGGCCTACGATCTCAAGGCCAAGCGGAGCGCGCTCCCGCCCGAGTGAGCTTCGGGTGGGCGTGGACCTCCGGGCGCGCGCCGGGGTAGGGTGCCACGATCGTGAAGCACGTCATCCATTCTCTGGGCGGGCGCGGCGGGCGGCGCTCCGTCCTCGTCCACGGCGGCGCGGGCGACGTCGCTCCTGAGCGGCGGCCGCTGCACGCGGCGGGGTGCCTCCGCGCGGCGCGCGAGGGAGCGCGCGTGCTCTCCGAGGGAGGGAGCGCGCTCGACGCCGTCGAGCGCGCGGTGCGCGTCCTCGAGGACGATCCGCTCTTCAACGCGGGCACGGGCGCGTGCCTCAACGAGGAGGGCCACATCGAGCTCGACGCGTCGATCATGGAGGGCCGCGGGCTCAGGGCCGGCGCTGTCTGCGCGCTCTCGGATTTCGCCGAGCCGATCGCGATCGCGCGCGCGGCGCTGGAGGACGGCCGGCACGTGCTGTACGCCGCGCACGGCGCCGCGCGGTTCGCGCGGATGAAGGGGTTCTCGCCGGTGGGCGAGGCCGCGCTCATCACGGAGGCGGCCCGGGAGGCGCTCGCGGCGGCCCAGCAGGGCATCCGCGCGACCTCCTGGGCGGGCAACACGGTCGGCGCGGTGGCGCTCGACGAGGGCGGGCTCACGGCCGCGGCGACGAGCACGGGCGGCACGGTCAACAAGCGGGTCGGGCGGGTGGGGGACTCGCCCCTCATCGGGGCTGGGACGTACGCCGACGACGAGGCCGGGGCCGTGTCGACGACCGGCCACGGCGAGGGGATGATCCGGCTCGTGGTGGCGCACTCGGCCGTGGAGCGGATGCGCGCGGGCATCGACGCTGTCGACGCGGCGAGCGGGATCATCGCGCACCTGGCGGAGCGCCTCGACATCACCGGGGGCGTCATCGCGCTCGATCGGACCGGGCGGTTCGGGCTGGCGCGCTCGACCGCGACCATGTCGTGGGCAGCTGTCGGCGATTGGGGCGAAGAGAGCGGTGTGTGAATTCTCTTTACAGAGAACACACATGATTCCATAGTCACTGTTCATCGCATGGCGCCCCGGGCGCTCTCGCGTGTGCGGTAGTGAGCATTACCGCCAAACCGCGTTCGTCCTGAGCTGGGGTGTTCGCAAACCAAGCCGCGGCGCTGTTGCGCGCGTTGGATCATGGCGTGTCATGCACGGCGAGGCGGCCCGACCGGCGCCCGATCCACGGGGATCACGCTGGGCTTCGCCAGCAGGAGGTCTATCTTATGAATCGGAATTCGCTGCGGTTTCTCTCGGTGGGTCTGCTCCTGGCGGCCGTCGCGTGCGGGGATGACGACGGTGGCTCCGGCGGTGCAGGGAGCGTGTCCTCCGGCACGGGCGGGGCAGGGACCGGCGGCGCTGCCGATGGCGGCGGCGGGAGTGGGGGTGGCGACGGCGGGGGCGGCGCGTCGACGCCTGGCGGGAGCGGGGCTGTCGATACGGGGGAGTACCGCAACCTCTTCGCCGAGAACGGGCGCACGCAGGACGAGGTGAACGCCAAGATCGCGGCCGCCTGGGACCATCTCTTCAAGGGAGATCCGGCCGAAGAGGCCGTCTATTTCGAGCAGGACGAGAACGACAACGGCCCGCTCGCGCAGATCCGCGACATCGCGAGCGAGGACGTGCGCTCGGAGGGCATGAGCTACGGCATGATGATCGCCGTCCAGACAGACCATCAGGCGGAGTTCAACGCGCTCTGGAACTAGGCGAAGACATACATGTTCCACGCCGACGAGACGCACCCGGCGTACGGGTATTTCTCGTGGTCGATGAATTTCGACGGCACCCCGCTCGACGAGATGCCGGCGCCGGACGGCGAGGAGTACTTCGCGACGGCGCTCTATTTCGCGTCGGGGCGCTGGGGCAACGGCGAGGGCATCTACGATTACCGGGCGGAAGCGGATCGCTTGCTCGACCTGATGAAGAACCGGCCGGACGTCGCGGGGGAGGTGTTCGCGAACGGGGAGACGCGCGCGACGACCGGGTCGACGCTCTTCAACACCGAGAACCACCAGATCCGCTTCACGCCGAACACGGGGAACTTCGAGACCAACGGGGATCACACCGATCCGTCGTATCACCTGCCGGCCTTCTACGAGATCTGGGCCAAGTACGGTCCGGAGGCGGACCGCGCCTTCTGGAGCGAGGCGGCCGAGGTGAGCCGCGGGTACTTCCACCTCGCGGCTCACCCGCAGACGGGGCTCACGCCCGATTACGCGAATTTCGACGGCACGCCCAAGGCGGCGTCCTGGAAGCCCGAGTCCGTGGACTTCCGCTTCGACGCGTGGCGCACCGCGATGAACTGGTCCGTCGACTGGGCGTGGTGGGCGAAGGATGAGCGCCAGCAGGAGCTCAGCGATCGGATCCAGGCGTTCTTCGAGGCGCAAGGCGCGGAGTACGGGAACCAGTTCACCCTCGACGGCGAAGAGCTGAGCGCCGACCACTCCTCGGGCCTCGTCGCCATGAACGCGGTCGCCAGCCTGGCGGCCACCGACCAGCGGTCCGCCGATTTCGTCCAGGCGCTCTGGGACGTCGATCCCCCGAGCGGGCAGTACCGCTACTACGACGGCATGCTGTATTTCATGGCGCTGCTGCACGTGAGCGGCGAGTTCCAGGCATACGCGCCGCAGTGAGGTGCGGCGGCGCGGCGCCGCGCAGATTCGTGTGATCCGGGCTCGGTCGAGCGACGCAGCGACGCGATGAGCCCGTGGCGCACGAAGATGCGCCTCGCTATAGTCCGCCGCCCTCATGATCCCTGCCGGCCCCCTGCCCATCACACCGCTTTCCTCGCCGCCTGATCTGATCTGGCGGGTCCCTGGCTCGAAGAGCATCACGAACCGCGCGCTCGTGCTGGCTGCGCTCGCCGACGGCGAGAGCACGCTGGAGGGGGTGCTCCACAGCGACGACACGCGGCACATGCGGTCCGCCCTGGAGGCGCTGGGGATCGGGATCGAGGACGCCGGGCCGCACACGCTGGTGGTGAAGGGGGGGCGGGGCCGGCTGCGCGCGCCGGGGCGCGAGCTGTTCGTCGGGAACAGCGGCACCACCGTGCGGTTCCTGGCGGCGCTCGCGTGCCTCGTGCCGGGCGAGGTGGTGCTGGTCGGCGACGAGCACATGGCCAAGCGGCCGATCGCCGATCTGGTCGACGGCCTGAGGCAGCTCGGGGCGGACGTGGAGTGCGCGACGGGGTGCCCGCCGCTCCGGATCCGGGGCGGCCGGCTGAAGGGCGGCACGCTGACGATGCGCGGCGATCGCTCCAGCCAGTACTTCTCGGCGGTGATGATGGCCGGCCCCTTCGCCGACGCCGCCATCGACCTGCGCGTGGCCGGCGAGCTGGTCAGTCGCCCCTACGTCGAGATCACGCGGCGCATGGTCGCGGATTTCGGCGGCCGCATCGACGAGGCCGCGGGCGGGTTCACTGTCCATCCCGCCGCGGGGTACCGCCCGCGGGCGTACCGGATCGAGCCCGACGCGTCGTCCGCGAGCTATCCGTTCGCGCTCGCCGCGGCCGCGGGCGGATCCATCACCGTGCCCGGCCTCGCCGACGGGGCGTTGCAGGGGGACTACCGGTTCGTCGAGCTCCTGGAGCAGGCCGGCGCGCGGGTGAGCCGGCAGGCCGACGCCACCACCGTGCGCAGCGACGGGCGCCTGCGCGGCATCGACGTCGACATGCACCACATCTCGGACACGGTGATGACGCTGGCGGCGATCGCGCCGCTCCTCGAGGGGCCGACGACGATCCGGAACGTGGCGAACATCCGGATCAAGGAGACGGACCGCCTCGCCGCTACCGTCGCAGAGCTCCGCCGCCTGGGCCAGGAGGTGACCCACGGCGACGACTGGCTCCGCATCGAGCCTCGGCCGCTGACGCCCGCGCTCGTGCGCAGCTACAGCGACCACCGCATGGCGATGAGCTTCGCGATCCTGGGGCTGTGCCGGCCAGGGATCACCATCGAAGATCCGGCCTGCGTCGCGAAGACGTACCCGACGTTCTGGGAGGACGTCGAGCGGTGCCGCGGCGCGAGCGGCGGGGCCGCGCCCGTCGGGTGACCGCGGGCGGCCATGGCGACTTCTAAGTAGCACGATCCGGCTGCAGCGGAGCCAGCGGGGGAGGTGGAGCAGCGCGGGGCGCCGGCGGGGCTGTCCCACAAACTCGCGCCTTGTGGTGGCTATTGCCCGTTGAACGGGGGGCGAGATCGGGGAGAGATCACTTCGCTGCGGGCCGGCGCTCGGGTTTGTGGGGGCCTGCCCCGCCGGCGCCCCGCGCTGCTCCACCTCCCCCGCTGGCTCTCCACGGTGCTGGCTCTCCACGGTGAAGAGGACGTTTCGCAAGGAGGGCCCCGAGCCGGGCCCTGGTCGGCGTGAGGACGAGGGCCCTCGTCATGTCGATTCAAGGGCGGGGCCGCGCGTTCGCGTCGAGCCAGTCGAGCGCCTCGTCCATCACCCGTTCGGCGTCCGGCAGCGCTCCGTGGTGCGCGCCCGGCATCTCCCGGTAGACCGCCGGTATCTTGGCGGCGAGGAGCCCGCTCGCGCCCTCCTTCATGCGGTACGTGGCGTCGAGCTCGCCGCTGATCATCACCGCTCCCCGGATGCCCCGGAGGCGCGCGGCCGAGGGCGTCGTGGGCGCGCCGAGCAGCACCAGCCGCGAATACCGCTCCGGCCACCGCTCCGCGAGCCGCTCGGCGAGATAGGCACCCTGCGAGTAGCCGATGACCATGAGGTCTTCCGCCTCGCCGCCGCACGCCGCCAGCGCGTTCCGGATGCGGCCGTCCTGCTCGTCGACGTCGGGCGAGTACTTGCTGAACACCCGGTCGGCGCCACAGGGCACGTCGCCCTGGAGCCCGAGCACCCCGCCGTGCTCCCGCGCCGCCCTCGCGAAGGCCTGCACGTAGCCCAGCCCGTGCCCGCACATGCCGTGAAGGAACACCATCCGTGGACACGCGCCGAGCGGCCCGGTGACGACGAACGCCGGTAAGTCGCCTGGCACGGGCACCTCGGTCGCCGTGAGCGGCGGCTCGACGGGCTGCCGCTCGACCCTCGCGGGCTGCACCGGGCGCTCCTCCGCGAGCGCTCGGTCCTCCTTGCTACACCCCGTCGTGAGCATGGCGACGCCGAGGCCGGCCAGAGCGAGAACGGAGAACTTCATACGACCGGCGTGGTGCCAGGACCGGCCGACGGCAAGCGGGGCGCCGCGCGGCGGATGCGCGGGCCAGCTGGATCAGCGGCGCCCCTGGTGGCCGATCAGGAGATGACCCAGGTCGACCGCGATCATGACGACGGTCGCGGCGACGAGCACGGCGAAGAGGAGGCGGAGGATCCGGTTCGGGAGGACGTCGGTGGTGAGCGCGCCTAGCTGGGAGCCGACGGAGGAGCCGACGAGCAGGGCCAGGGCGAGGCGGAGCGAGACGAAGCCGTGGAGCGCTTGCTCGAACGTGCCCACGGCGACGGTCACGAAGAGGAGCAGCACGCCCGTGCCTGCGGCGTTGCGCACCGAGAGCCCGAAGCCGTAGAGCAGGATCGGCATGAAGAGGACGCCGCCGCCGATGCCCATGAGCCCCGAGGCCGCGCCCAGCACGAAGCCGAGGTAAGCCATCATCGGGACCGAGACCCGCTCGAGCCCCACGCCCGGGAGATCGATGAACGGCGGGATCCGGATCCGGGTCACCAGCGGCCCCGGGATGGTCACGTCGCCCCGGGGCGCCTCGCGCCCGCGCGCCCGGAGCGCGTCGCGCGCGACGTAGACGGTCGTGAGCGAGAGCAGCACGATGAAGACCAGATCCAGGACGAGCGTCACCGCCGGGACGGGGCGGCCGAGCACCACCCACCTCCCGCGCTCGGAGAGGTAGGCGAGCAGGCGCGTCCCGGCGTCCACGCCGATCAGGCTGCCGCCGAGCATCACGAGATCGATGCGAGGCTCGCCGCGCCCGAGGTGGCGGTACTTCAGGAAGGACGCGATCGAGGTGCCGCACTTCTGGCAGAGCGCCGAGCCGACCGCGACCGGCGCGGGCACGCCCACGATCGCGATCAGCACCGGCGTGAGCAGGAAGCCTCCGCCCACGCCGAACATCCCCGCGATGTAGCCGATGAAGAGCCCGATCAGCGCCAGCATCACCAGCGAGACGGGGTGTCCCACGCCAGCATGAAGGCTGATCTCGAGCATGCGCCCCGCTCAGATATGGTATTCGGTGGGCGGGAGCGGCGGGTCCGCCTTGCCGGCGCGCGCCCTCCGCCGCGCCACGATGGCCTCGACGCGGTTCGAGACCCAGACGACCATCACCCCCCAGGCGAGGGGCACGAGGACGCAGAGGCTCGCATACACGACGGGGCTCATGGCGGGCAGCTCAGGGTTGGCTTGGGCTCCGGCGCGAGAACGTCAAGGCCGCAGCGAGCGCCACCCCGGCCCGGCGAGCAGCGCGGTTTTGTTCTTTATGGTGGATAGTCCATCCGTTATAACGGATACGTCCGGCTGGCGCGCTCCCACGGATCGTCGCGCTGTGCGAGCGCGGCGCCGAGGCGCGCAGAGAACAGCCTGGCATCGCGGCAGGGGAGTACGTCCCGCGCTGCGAGAGACGATCGATTGCAAGGATGGCAAGGAGCAGACCGATGAGTGATCGCGGCGTGGCGTATTTCGGCGAGCGGTACGGCGGCGAGGGGCCGGCGCCGCGCTTTGCGCAGTGGAACGAGGTGATCGAGGCGCTGCTCGGGCATCGCTCGGTGCGGCGTTACGCGCCGAGGCCGCTCCCGGAGGGCACGCTCGAGCTGCTCGTGGCCGCGGCGCAGTCGGCGCCGAGCTCGTCGAACCTGCAGCTCTGGAGCGTGCTCTCGGTGCAGGACGCCGAGCGGCGGCGGCGCCTTTCGGAGCTCGCCGGCGGCCAGGCGCACGTGCGCGATTGCGGGCTGTTCCTTGTCTGGCTCGCCGATCTGCAGCGGCTCGGCGAGCTCGCGAAGCACCGCGGCGTGGGGCACGAGGGGCTCGACTACCTCGAGATGTTCGTCATGGCGGTGGTCGACGCGGCGCTCGCCGCGCAGAACGCGCTCGTCGCAGCCGAGTCGCTCGGCCTCGGCACCGTCTACATCGGCGCGCTGCGGAACCACCCCGAAGCGGTCGCGGCCGAGCTCGGCCTGCCACCCCAGGTCTTCGCGACGTTCGGCCTGTGCGTGGGCTGGCCCGACGCGGCCACCCCGGCGAGCATCAAGCCGCGGCTCCCGCAAGAGGTCGTCCTGCACCGCGAGCAGTACGGCGCGTTCGAGCGAAGCGTGGGCGCGCTCGATGCTTACGACCAGCTCATGGAGCGCTTCTATACGAAGGAGCGCATGGGCGTGCAGGGGAGCTGGAGCCGCCACTCGGCCGCGCGCGTCGAGTCGGCCCAGGCGCTGCGCGGGCGCGACCGGCTGCGCGCGGCGCTCCTGGCGATGGGCTTCCAGCTGCAATAGCCGGAGCCCAGCGATCGATGCGCGCGCGAGGTGCCGCGGAGGTGCGCCCGGAGCAGCACCTTGGCAGCAGCCCTTGGTGCCTCTCCAGCAATCAGGGAGCCGCCCACCGGATCGGTGCCGGGAAACAGGCGATGGCATGTCGGCTGCAATTGCGCTGGAGAGGGGCGGACAAGGCAGCTGGCCTGAACAAGGGAGCCTTCCCATCATGAGCGAGGAACTGGAGCCTGAGGGCGAGGGCGGACGCGTCCTCGACGGGAGCGACACGCTGGCGCTGGAGGCCGACGTCCTGGTGATTGGCGGCGGGCCCGCCGGGACGTGGGCCGCGCTCGCCGCGGCGGCGAAGGGCGCGCGCGTGGTGCTCGCGGACAAGGGGTATTGCGGCAGCAGCGGCGCCACGGCGCCTTCGGGGGTCGGCGTGTGGTACGTGCCCCCGGTCCCCGAGATGCGCGAGGCGGCCAAGGCGAGCCGAGAGGGGCTTGGCGGCTTCCTCGCGGACCGGGGCTGGATGGACCGCGTGCTCGACAAGACGTGGGCCAGCGTGAACGACCTCGCGACCTGGGGTTATCCATTTCCGGTCGACGACAGCGGGCAGCCCGTCCGCCGCAGCCTGCAAGGCCCCGAGTACATGCGCCTCATGCGCAAGCGGGTGAAGCTCGCTGGCGTCCGCATCCTCGACCACAGCCCCGCGATCGAGCTCCTCGTCGACGCGAACGGCGTTGTCGCCGGGGCGGCCGGCGTCTGCCGGCAGCTCGGGCACAGGTGGGTGGTGAAGGCCGGGGCCGTGGTCATCGCCACCGGCGGCTGCGCCTTCCTGAGCAAGGCGCTCGGCACCAACGTCCTCACCGGCGACGGAGGGCTGATGGCCGCCGAGGCGGGCGCCGAGATGTCAGGGATGGAGTTCTCCAACGCCTACGCGATCGCCCCGGCCTTCGCGTCGGTCACAAAGACCCTCTTCTACAGCTGGGCGACGTTCTATTACGAGGACGGGCGCGTCATCGAGGGGGCCGGCTCGCAGCGCGGCCGGTCCGTGATCGCGGAGACCCTCCTCACGCAGCCGGTCTACGCCCAGCTCGACAAGGCCGACGAGGCGCTCCAGGCGTGGATGCGCACGGCCCAGCCGAATTTCTTCCTTCCCTTCGATCGCGCCGGCATCGACCCCTTCCGGCAACGGTTCCCGGTCACGCTGCGGCTCGAGGGCACCGTGCGCGGCACGGGCGGGATACGCATCACCAGCCACGGCTGCGCCACGTCGGCGCCGGGGCTCTACGCCGCCGGAGACGCCGCGACGCGAGAGCTCATCTGCGGCGGATTCACGGGCGGCGGCAGCCACAACGCCGCGTGGGCCATCTCCTCCGGCCAGTGGGCCGGCGAGGGAGCGGCCCTGTTCGCGCGCAGCGTCGGCCCGCGCGCCGGCCGGCGCGCGGTGGAGGGAGTTGGCCGAGCCGCGCTCCCGGCGGCGGGCGGGACGAGGCCGCTCGACGCGGAGGGGGTGATCCGGTCGGTGCAAGACGAGGTGTTCCCGTACGACAAGAACCTCTTCCGCACCGCGCAGGGGCTCGCGGCCTCGCTCGACAGGCTCGATGGGCTGTGGAGGGACGTGCGGCAGGCCTGGCCCGGGGCGGCGGTGCGCGAGGCCGTGCGGGCGCGGGAGAGCGCCGCGATGGTGGCCACCGCGCGCTGGATGTTCAACGCGGCGCGCGCGCGCACCGAGACGCGCGGCATGCACAAGCACAAGGACCACCCCGGGCTCGATCCGGCGCAGCAGCGGCGGCTGATCACCGGCGGTCTCGACCACGTGTGGGTGCGCCCCGAGTCGCCCGCGCCGGCGTCGATCGGCGCGGCTGCGGCGGAGGTGCAGGCGCCATGATCGAGCTCGTCAGCGATGCCCGGTGCATCGGGTGCGATCTCTGCGTCGAGGTCTGCCCCACCGACGTGTTCGACCGCGTCCCGGGCGGCGCGCCGGTCATCGCCCGGCAGGGCGACTGCCAGACTTGCTTCATGTGCGAGGCCTACTGCCCGGTGGACGCGCTCTACGTGGCCCCGGAGGCGGAGCGGCCAACCGCGGTGGACGAGGGGCAGCTCGAGGCCTCCGGGCTGCTCGGGAGCTACCGGGCCGCGGTGGGGTGGGGCGCCCGGCGCAAGCCGGGCGCCGCCGCCGACCAGACGTTCCGCGTCCTCACGGTCGCTCGTCAGAGCTAGAGTAGAGCGACGGTCACCCGCTTCGGATACGGGCCCACCTCGACGTTTTCGGTGCTCAGCGCACCGGAGTGCGCTTGCGCGCCGAAAACGCCGATCTGGGCCCGTCTCCTGTGCGGGAGACCGCCGCTCAGCTGCCGCTCAGCTGCCGCTCTGCTCTGGATGGTGCAGAGGTGGGCGGAAACCGCCGTAGAAGCGCCGCGAGCGTCTCCGCGCGCCTTCACGGCAGCAGCGCCATCCCCGCCACGACAGTTCTCGCGGCGCGCCGTTCGAGCGCGAGCACCTGCTGCCCTGAAGGGGCTCGGGCCAGTCGAGCCCGTTGTCCTCAGGTGTGTGGCGGAAAATTTCAATGCCCTAGAAATCGTGCGTCCTGTGCAATTCTCGTGACTGACTTCGTCCTGCTCTCACAACCTGGGTGAGAAACGAGGCCACCATTCCGCTCACGGCCGGGAGGCGAGGCGCCGACCGGACGATGAGGGGCCGCGCGAGGTATGCATGAGACGATCTAATTTCTTCGTTTGCTTTTCGCTCGCTGCCGCTCACCTGGCATGCGGATCGAGCGGTGATTCCGGAACCGGCGCGGGCGGCGCCGGCGGGGAGGGCGCCGGGACGGGCGGCGGCGCGACCGGCGCGGCGTCCAGCGGCAGCGGCAGCGGTAGCAGCGGCAGCGGCAGCGGCGCGGGCACCAGCGCTGCGTCCGGCAGCGGCGGCGCCGGGACGAGCGCCGCGACCGGCAGCGGCGGCTCGGGCGGCGGCGCGGGCGGCGGGGCGCCCACGGGGTTCGCGCAGATGGAAGACCTCGACCGCGGTGTCGTGGCCGTGCCCACGGACGGCGGCACGTACGTGGGCTTCCGCCTGTTCGGCTACGACCCCGACGACATCGCGTTCAACGTCTACCGCGACGGCGCCAAGGTCAACGACGCGCCGCTCACGGACTCCACGAACCTCGTGGACCGCGGCGGCTCTCCGAGCTCGGTCTACACCGTGCGCCCCGTCGTCGGCGGCGTCGAGCAAGGCGAGTCGGAGTCCGCGCCCGTGTGGAAGGATGGATACCTGTCCATCCCGACGACGCCGCCGCCCGCAGGGGACGGCTACACGTACTCGAGCGGCGATGGCAGCGTGGGAGACGTGGACGGCGACGGGCGTTACGAGATCATCCTCAAGTGGGATCCGTCGAACCTCCAGGACAACTCGAAGGCCGGCCGCACCGGCAAGACCTACCTCGACGCTTACTCGCTCGACGGCAAGCGGCTCTGGCGCATCGATCTCGGCGTGAACATCCGGGCCGGAGCGCACTACTCGCCGTTCCTCGTGTACGATCTCGACGGCGACGGGAAGGCGGAGGTGGCCGTCAAGACGGCGCCGGGGACGCGCGATGGGAGGGGCGAGTACCTGAGCAAGGGGCCCGCGGCCGGCGATGACGATTCCAAGGATTACCGCAACAACGACGGCTATATCCTCACCGGCCCGGAGTACCTCACCGTGTTCGCCGGCGACACCGGCGCGGAGCTCGCCACGACCGAGTTCAAGGTCGGGCGCGGCGACGTGTGCAGCTGGGGCAACAACGAGTGCTACGGCAACCGCGTCGACCGCTTCGTCGGCACCATCGCGTTCCTCGACGACACAGGGCGCCCGAGCGTCGTGTTCGGGCGAGGCTATTATGCGCGCACGACGCTCTCGGCCTGGAACTACCGCGACGGCGCGCTCTCGAACCTCTGGACGTTCGACTCCAGCTCGAGCCGCGCCAACGAGGCGTTCGGCGGCAAGGGCTGCCACTCCATCAGCGTCGCGAACGTGGACGACGACCCGCAGCAGGAGATCATCAACGGCGGCGCCACGTTCGACAACGACGGCAAGGGCCTCTGCGCGGTGAACTACTATGCTCACGGCGACGCGCTGCACGTCACGGATCACATCCCGTCGCGCCCTGGCCTCGAGGTGTTCCAGCCGTACGAGGGCGGCGAGTCGCCCGCCTACGCCATGCGCGACGCCCGCACGTGCGAGGTCCTCTGGAAGGGGCCAGGCAACGGCGGCGAGGAGGGCCCCGGCCGGGGCGTGGCCGCGGACGTCGACCCGCGCAGCCCCGGCAGCGAGGCGTGGGTCAACAACAGCGATCTGCTGGGCGGCTCGGACGGCGATCGCGTCGGGAGCCGCCCTGCGTCGAGCAACTTCCTCATCTGGTGGGACGCTGATCTGAGCCGGGAGCTCCTCGACGGCAATGGCATCCGCCAGGCCGACGGCCAAGGGGCGAACTTCACGGCCGCCGGGTGTACCTCGAACAACGGCACGAAGAGCACGCCGACGCTCAGCGCCGACCTCCTCGGCGACTGGCGTGAAGAGGTGATCTTCCGCTGCGGCGATTCCATCCGCATCTTCACCACGAACCAGGCCGCGACGAACCGGATCTACACCCTGATGCACGATCCGCAGTACCGCGTGGCCATCTCGTGGCAAAACGGCGCCTACAACCAGCCGCCTCACCCGAGCTTCCATATCGGGGAGGGGATGGCCGCGCCGCCGAAGCCGGATATCCACGTCCGCTGAGACTCCGGCGCTGGCAAGTCGCCTCGCTCGACTCGACATCTGAAGCCGACGGCCTGGCTACCGAGTCAAAACGCGTCGAAAGGGCCGCCCTCACTGCACAGCGTGCCTGTGAGCGTTCACATGTCTATAAATACATGATTACAGTACATTCGTTAACACCGTTGACGAAGTTCGCGTGCCGCTGGTAGAGTGGTGTTGCCTGCCCGAGGTGAGGCGGGTTGCGCCTGACGGACTGAGCCTAACGGCCTGAGAGCCTGAGAGAGCGACATGCGATTTATCGACTTGCACCAGGGTTCTGCGACCGACCTCCGTACATCGCGGCGGGGCCTGGCCACGCTCGCCGCGCTGGCCGCGCTGTTGCTCAGCGCGTGCGCCGGTGACGATGGCAACTCGTTGAGCGGCGCGTCGGAGGGCGGCGCGGGAGGACCCGATGCGACGGGCGGGACGGGCGGCGCGGGCTCGCAATCGAGCGTGAACTCAGGCTCGGGCGCGGGCTCGGGTGCTGGCTCGCAGGCGAGCACGGGCGCGGATTCGGGCCCGGGCGCGGTCTCGGGTTCTGGAGGCGCCGGTGTCGGCGGCGGTCCGGACGACCATCCTGCGTACGACCACTGCGAGAGCGGGTACATGCCTCACCCGAGCGACTCGGATCCCAACATGAAGGATGGCCCGGCGGAGTTCTTTCCGCCCGGCAACAACGATCCGAACATCGTTGATACGACGGTGCAGCCCCAGGTCCTGGACTGGATGTATGAAAACAGGTGGCAGGACGCCCACGTCGAGTGGCACGCGATCCGCGCCTGCAACTTCGGTGGCGCCGGGAGCAAGGTGGGCATCTGCGACTTCAAGCAGCTGGTCCCGAAGGATCAGAACTGTCAGACCGCCGGCGACGGCTATCAGTTCCTCGTGTTTCACCGCCACATGATCCAGGCGCTGCAGCAGCTCTGGCCGAATCATAAAGAGCAGTTCACGGGCTTCACCAAGTTCCCGACCAAGGCGGAAGACGTGCCGCCCCAGTGGCGCTCCGCGTGGAAGAACTGGGACGCGGACGCCCTCGCCGCCGGGAAAATCGGCGATGAGATCGACAAGCCCGAGAACCTCGCGAGGTTCAAGGACGAAGGCGAGCTCGGCTTCTGGCTTCAGTGCAACGTGGGTCAGAAGCTGGCGGGGGCGGCCAGCATGCCGTGGGTGGGGCTCCACTTCGTGCTGCACGCCAAGTGGGCGCGGCCGGGCAACACGACGCACGGTGTGAACAACACCAGCGCGAACATCGACAATTACATGTTCTGGAAGCTCCACGGCTGGATCGACAACGTGTGGGAGAAGTACCGGCTCGCCAAGGGGTTGTTGCCGACGGACAAGAAGCTGAAGGACGATCTCGTCGCGCAGTGTCGCGAGATGGATACCGAGATCAAGATCATCAAGGACAACCTGGACCCCGAAGACGTCAGGGATCCCAATGCGCCTTTGCCGGTGGAGTCCGGGTACTTCCACGAGAAGGTGCGGCCCATCTTCGAGAGCGCGACGAACCTGTGCAGCGGCTGCCACGCCGAGTCGGGCGCCAATGCGGGGCTGTCGCTCGGTGGCCACCTCAGCTCCAGGGAGATCGTCGACGGTCTGGTCAACGTGCCCTCCCGCGACGGCGGCCAGTTCAAGCTCGTCGTCCCGGGCGACCCCGACCACAGCTGGCTCTACCTCAAGGCGGCCGGCAAGGCGGAGGGCGCGGGTTGCCAGCAGACCTCCACGGCGCAGTGCATCTCGGGCGTGATGCCGCCCAGCACGGGGGGGCCGACCGTCAGCCCGGCGCAGCTCGAGATCTTGCGTAAATGGATCGCGGACGGCGCCGCGGGACCGCCCTGATCCTGGCGAGCGCTCGAGGTCGGCGGGATCTGATCTGCCGACCTCGAGGGTGAAGCGCCAAGCTCGTCTCCGGCCGACATTGGGGGCTCCGGGAAGCCATCAGCGCCTTTCGCCCCGCACCCCGAGGCGTCAGAACATGCCTGGGGCGCTCCGCCTCCCTCCTGTCTAGCATTCCGCACCTCGATCTCCGCCGTGAGCGGCCGCGTCGCTTCTGCGGGCGCCGGCGCAGGGCACCGCGCTCGGTTCCGCGCCCACGGCAGGCCCCCGTGACCGAGGCGTTAACCAAGCTTCGCGCCGCGTTCTCCTACCTCCGAACGTGGCCGTTTACGTGGTCGTGGTCGTGGTCGTGGTCGTTAACGTGGTCGTGGTCGTGGTCGTTAACGTGGTCGTGGTCGTGGTCGTTAACGTGGTCGTGGTCGTGGTCGTGGTCGTCAACGATAGGCCGTGAACGGCCACGACCACGACCACGTAAACGTTCACGTTCACGTTCACGTTCACGTTCACGTTCAGGTTGGTGACCGATGGTGAGGTGAAGGGGGGGAGACCGACCCAGGCGAGTCCGTACTAGGGGCCCGGAGGCGGGTAAGTGTCTTCCTTCATCTCCTGGATCCAGCGCGAGACCACCTCCACTCCCGTCTCGTCGACCTTGTGCGTCCCGATCCGCGGCATCTGCCCTTCGAAGCCGCGGAGCACCTGGCGGGCGACAAGCAAGCTGCGCGACGGGTCTCCCGGCCGGATGTCGTACCAGTTGGCGGGGTCGGGGTTCGGGAGCCCCTCGTACTTCGCGTTTTCCGCGGGGCGCTTGTTGATGGCCGTCCGGGCGGCATCCGTGGCCATCACGCTGCCGAGCTCGCTCGCCTCGAGCCGCAGGTACAGGCCCGTCTTCTGGCCCGCCGACTCGGGCAGGTCGTTGTGACAGCTCACTCCGCAGTTGGCGTGAAGGTAACCGAGCGCCTGGCGCTCCACCTCGTTGCCCGGAATCGTGAGGGCCAGATTGCTCGCGTCCGCGATCACGCCGAGCTCGACCAGCGTCTCGGGCGAGAGCCCCTGGGCGCCGGAGCCGAGCATCAGCGCGTCCCAGCCGAGGACGTAATCGGCGCGTCCGACGTGGCACTCCTTGCACTGATCGCGGTTCGGCACCGTGTGGCCGGTGCCGTAGAGATCTTCCACACCGAAGTCGTTCTGCATCTGGATGGCCTGCTTCTCGTCCTCGGACCACACATAGCTCGTGTAGACCCAGCCGGCCGCCGTCTTGCGCAGGAGGCGAGTCTCCGCGAGGCGCAGCGCGCCGCCCGCGCCCGTCACGCTGAACTCCTTCCAGAACTGCGTCCCCTCGGGGTAGATGAACGCGTCCGGATTGCTGGTGTCCACGTGCTGCCCTTTCGGGATGGAAACGAAGCGCCGCTTCTTGGCGCCGTCGCTCCAGAGCTCCACGGCAGGCTTGTACTCGAGCACACCGCACGCGAGCTCGCGCTGATCGAAGTTCCCGTAGAGCCCCGTACAGCGCAGGTTCACCGGCAGAACGCCGTCGATGGGCGCAGCGCAGTCCACGTCGGTGGGCATCGCGAACTCCGCGCAGCTCGGGCCTCCACCGCCGCCTGCGCCGCCTGCGCCGCTCGCTTGCGCGCCCGATCCGCCGCTGCCGACCGTGGCGCCCGACCCCCCTTCGCCCTCGGGCTGCGCCTGCCCGCCGCCCGAGCTACATCCCGCCGCGAGCAGCAGCGCGCCGACGAGTGAACCGTTCCTCACGACATGAAAAAGCATGCGCGCAGTCTGCCACAGGAGAGGAGCGCTTGGGAGCGTGGAGTCACGCCTTCGCCATGCCGCATCGCGCATCGCCGCCCGCGCCGCGCGCTTCATCCGGTCAGCGGTCGTCTGCTGTCGGTGCTGTCGAAGGGATGTGAACGTCGATCAATCGACGATCGAGCGGGCTGCGCAGCGGCGGGTCCGACAGAGCCGATGAGGGCAGGGCGCCCCCTGAAAATGTGAACCTGTCGAATGGTCCACTCTTGCTGTACACCGCGCGTCCAGCGCTGGATCGTTCAGGGCCCGAACACCCGGCATCGTCTGTCCGCCGCGCTCTTGCGCCGCTCCGGCACCCATGCTCGCGGCCGCAGCGGGCGCGGTGCGGCCTCGGCAGCAGGCGCTGCTGACCGCGTGCTCGTGACGCAGCACCTGGCGCGCGAAATCCGGCCGAAGCGCGTGGAAATGCCTGGCACGGTGTGTGCGATCACGATGACCAACGACCAATGACCAACGACCAACGCCCACGACGACCGCGCGCGTCCGAGCCGCGACCCGGCACGGAGGGCGCGGCAGTGCGCCGCCTGGGCCGTCACCCCGCCGAGTGCGCCCGAGAACAACCTTTTCACGGAGCCGTCGCATGAGTGGTCTCAGTCTCGTCTTCGATACGCCCCAGCTCGCGCAGGACTACGAGGTGCGCAGCGCCGATCGGCAGTTCCGCCATGGAAAGCGGCTGATCGCCGAGCTCGGCGTCCGCCCCGGCGAGCACGTGCTCGACATCGGCAGCGGCACCGGGCTGCTCGCAGAGCATGTGGCGGGCCTCGTCGGGCCGACCGGCAAGGTGCTCGGGATCGACCCGCTGCCGCTGCGCGTGGAGATCGCCCAGCAGAAGGCGAAGGCGAACCTCTCCTTCCAGGTCGGCAACGCCTACGCGCTCGACGGCTTCCCCGCCGGCAGCTTCGATGTCGTGTACCTCAACGCCGTCTTCCACTGGCTCCCCGAGAAGACCGAGCCGCTGCGGCAGATCCACCGCCTGCTCAAGCCGGGGGGCCGGCTCGGGCTCACCACGGGCGCGAAGGATCACCCGAACCGCCTGCAGGCCATCAAGCGGGAGGTGCTCTCGCGGGAGCCCTACGCACGTTATCCGGAGTCCCGGGATGGGACGCCCCACTGGGTCACCGCCGTGGAGCTCGCCGGCTTGCTCGGGGGCGCCGGCTTCACCGTGCAGAAGATCGAGGCCCAGGAGAACGTGCACCATCAGCCGGACGGGCGCTCCGCCATCGCCTTCTCGCAGGCGAGCTCGTTCGGCAACTTCCTCGGCCACCTGCCCGAGTCGCTGCGCAGCCAGGCCATCGAGGACATCCAGCGCGAGCTCGAGGCCTTCCGTACGCCCGAGGGCATCCGGCTCGAGGGGAAGCGGCTCTTCGCTATCGCACACAAACCGGCGTCGCACTGAGCTGACAGGTCGATAGCCGACCCCTGCACCGCGACGCCATTCCAGCATCTTTATCGCTTTTCTCTGCCACGAGGAGAACTCCGCATGAGCGCCACACAGAACCACAGCAACAACGTCCTCGAGATCGTCCCCGTCGCCGGCCGGATCGGCGCGGAGGTGCGGGGCGTGCGCCTCAGCGCCGATCTCGACGCCACCACCGTGAGCGAGATCCGGAAAGCCTGGCTGCGACACAAGGTCATCTTCTTCAGGGGCCAGCACCACCTCGACGACGCCTCGCAGGAGGCGCTCACCACGCTGTTCGGCGCAAAGCCCGTCGCGCACCCGACGGTGCCCGTGGTCAATGGCACCGATTACATCCATGAGCTCGACTCGCGCGAGGGCGGACGCGCGAACTCCTGGCACACCGACGTCACGTTCGTGGACGCCTACCCGAGGGCCTCGATCCTCCGGGCGCTCGTGATCCCGGCGTACGGCGGCGATACGGTCTGGGCCAACACGGTCACCGCGTACCAGGATCTGCCGCCCGCGCTGCGCGCGCTCGCGGACACGCTGTGGGCGGTCCACAGCAACGAGTACGACTACCAGGGGCGGAAGCCGAACTCGTCGTCGGACGACCTGCGGCGCTTTCAGGAGGTGTTCACGTCGACCGTGTATGAGACCGAGCACCCCGTCGTGCGCGTTCACCCGGAGACAGGGGAGCGGTCGCTCGTGCTCGGCCACTTCGTCAAGCGGCTCGTCGGCGTCTCGTCCCACGACTCGGCGCACCTCTTCCAGGTGCTCCAGGAGCACGTCACGCGCCTCGAGAACACCGTCCGCTGGCGCTGGGCCGCGGGCGACGTGGCGGTCTGGGACAACCGCGCCACGCAGCACTACGCGATCAACGACTACGGCGATCAGGTCCGCGTTGTGCGCCGCGTGACGGTGGACGGGGACGCGCCCGTCAGCATCGACGGCAAGCGCAGCGTCACCCGCAAGAAGGCGCAGCGCGCCGCCGCCGCGAGGAGCGAGAGCGCCGGCGTCGCCGTGGCCGCGGCGAGCGCGTAGTCGCGCCGAGCCGGGGCGCGTCCGCGGGCGTCAGGGGATCCTTGACGGCCGCGGACGCGTGCGCTTCACCTGCGGCGGAGGAGTGCCCCGTGGGTCCAACAAGCAAGCGCGACGACGCTCGAGACGGAGCGCAGAGCACGGCGCACGTCGTGGTGATCATGCTGATCGTGGCCTTCGGCGTGCTCGCGCTGCCGTGGATGGTCCTCCGGAAGCTGGACGCCCGGACGCCGACGGGCGGCGTGGCGGCCTCCGGCGTCCCGGACGAGGACCTCGCCCAGGGCGGCAAGATCTATTATCGCTCGTGCGCCAATTGCCACCAGGCGAGGGGGGAGGGGAAGCCGGGCCGCTATCCGCCCCTCACCGGCTCCTCGTGGCTGCTCGAGGACAAGGAGACGCCGATCCGGATCACGCTGCTCGGCGCCGCCGGTACGATTGAGGTGAACGGCGCGCTCTACAACGACGTGATGCCCAACCTCGGCGTCACGCTGTCGGATGAGGACGTCGCGCTGGTGCTCACCTACGTCCGGTCGAGCTGGGGGAACAGCGCGCCCGCCATCACGCGGGACGAGGTCGCGAAGGTCCGCGCCTCGCTGGGAGATCGGATGGAGCCCTGGGCCGGCGGCGCGGCGCTGTCGGCGGCGCGGGAGACGCGCGTCCTGCACTGAGGAGCGCGGGCGATCGGAGCGGGCCGCCGGGCAGGCGCTTCCAGGCGCCGAGCGCGGTCACTCCCGAACGGGCTCCTGCAGATCCACCCCGAAGTGCTCGCGGTAGCCCCGCCGCGCGGCCTCGCGCAGCTCGTCGTCGCCGCGGCTGAACTGCTCCTCGAACGCCTGCGCGTACGCCTCGGGATCGACCTCCCGCGCGCCAGAGCGCAGCCTCTTGCCGGAGAGCGTCTCGAGGACGATCGTGGCCACCCGGTGCTCGGCGCCGCCGCGCGCCACGACGCCGAAGGGGAACAGGTGCACGAGCGTGAGCTGCGGCGGCGCGTCGCCGGCCGTCATCTCGGCGATGTACGCGGAGAACTCGCGGCTCACGCGGTCCTGCGCCTCGTCGGAGAAGCCGGCGAGCAGCTCGGTCACCGCGGGCGAGAGGGGAAGGTGAGGGCCGTCGATCTGATGCTGGAGCTCGTGCCGCTCGGTGCCGGCGAGCACGGCCCGCTCCAGCGTGGAGCCCAGGCGCTCGCGCAGCTTCGCGAGCGCTGCGTCGCAGCGCGCGAGGGCGCCGGCGTTGGCGCCGGCCGCGCCGTCCGCCGCCGCGTGGCACGTCGCGCCCTCCTGGTCGAACCGCTCGGCATACGACCGCACCTCGGAGCCGAGGACGAGCGCGAAGGGATCCTGATCGCGCGAGAAGCCGAGGTGGACGCGGGGCTCGCCCGTCATGGGCTCGACGAGGAGCGTCGCGAAGCGGTCGTCGCCGACGCGGTAGGCGTGGACCTCCTTCACCCGGTAAGGCGTGGTGTAGAAGCGCCGCGTGGCGCCGTCGGTCGAGACGCCGAGGTGGACGGACGCGTCCAGGTAGTACCCGAGGCCGGCGCGTCGCGCCGCGTCGTTGGCCTCGGCGACGAGGCGGCCGAACGCGCGGCCGGAGAGCTCGAGATCGTCCACCTGACCGGCCAGCGTCGCGAGCGCCGCGGCGACGTCCTTGCCGTCGGGCTGCGCCCTGGCGACCGCGAGCATCTCGCGGCTGCGCGCCCTGGTCAGCACCTGCGCCTCCGCGCCCGTGCCCTGCGCGTCGCGAGCGTGCGCGTCGCGGGCGATGCGCGCGCGCTCCCAGCTCGGCAAGAGCTCGCCGTACACCTTGTCCCATTCGGTCGTGGGCGCGCCGAGCCTCCAGTCGACGCCCTTCGGCGCGGGGCGGCCGAGCACGAGCAAGGCGCCGAGCAGCGCGGCGACCGACGCCGCGGCCGCGCCTGCCGCTGCGATCGGCCGCGCGCCGCCGCCGCCCGCGCTGGCCCCGATGCCTGGTTCCAGCTCGGCTTCGGGCACCATCACGCCGAGCGCGAGCACCTCGATCGCGGAGGCGAGCACCGCCACGACCGCGGCGAGCAGGAGGGCGAAGAAGGCGACGGCGCCCGCCTCGACGCCCCAGCCGCCCGAGAGGAACGCGCGGTACACGAAGAGCAGCATGAGGCCGGGCATGGCCCACACGGCCGCGATCGCGAGGCCAGGGTGCTCGCGCCGGGGCACGCGGCGCACGTAGGCGAGGCCCAGCAGGGCGATCGCGAGCGGGCCGAGCACGAACAGCAGGACCATGCCGTAGCCGAGCTGGAAGCGGGCGTCGGGCAGCGTGGCGACGAGCACGGCCGCGCGCGCGATCGTCTGCGCGGGGATCTCGCCGCGGGACGGCCAGAGATAGAAGACGAGCGCCGCGGCGACCGACGCGACGAGCAGGGCGCTGCCGCCCTTGCGCGCCTGCGCGTGGAAGCGCAGCACCACGCCCGCCGCGGTGAACGCGAAGACCGCGAGGAACGGGGCCGGCCGCGTCAGCAGGCTGTCCGGCAGCGGCAGCATGTCCCACGCGGAGCTCCGGCGGCCGATCCACACGGCGACGTTCATGGCCACGAACGCCGCGAGCACGGCGATCGCGCGCGACGTCGGCCGCTCGACGAGCAGGCCCGCGCGCCGCTCGGTGCGCGCGCCGAGGAAGAGCAGCCACAGGCCGGCGATCGCGGGCGCGAGCGCGGCGACCTGGGCGGCGGGCGCGAGCTCGGGGAGCACGCTCCACACGAAGATCCCGTGGCCGTGGGCGACCTCGTACGGCACCAGCGCCGACAGCGCGAGCGCGAGGCCGCTCCACAGGCAGCGCGCGCGCAAGCGCTCGGCCGACATGCGGTAGAACATCGCGGTCGCGGCGCTCTCGTCGCCGGGAGGAGCGGCGGCGTCCTGCGGCGGGGCGCTGGCGTTCTGCGGCGGGACGAGGGGCGCGCTCACGGCTCGACCGCCGCGCTCGCGATGCGCGAGATCGACCGCTTCTGCGGGAACACCGGGTCGCGGTACCGCACCTCGAACAGCACGCGCTTCCCATCGGCGGAGAACCGCGGCACCCGCTCCGCCGCGGAGCCCACCGTGAGCTTCTTGATCTCGCCCGTGGAGAGCGCCAGCACGGCGATGTCCGTACCGCCCGCGCCCCGCGTCTCGAACGCGACGCGCGCGGCGTCGGGCGAGAACGCGGGCCACGAAGCGCCGCCCGGGGCCGCGTACACCTTGCGGCGCCACGTCGCCGTGTCGATGACCGCGATCCCCGGCTCGTCGCCGTCGACGACGCACACGATCTTCGTCCCGTCGTTCGACGCCGCCGGGTTGCGCAGGTCCTCCCCGGGCTTCGCGCGGAACGGGCGCTCGATCGACAGCGGCTGCTTGCCCACGTCGACCACCGCGAGGTGCGGCGCGTCGTCCTCCGACGCGTCGGGCACGTAGACGAACACGAGCCTCGTCTCGTCGAGCCACGCGAACCCGCCGAGCGACTGATTCTCGGTGTGGAAGCCGAACACCTCCTTGCCGCCGTCGGTGTCGAGCACCATCAGATCGGCCTGCGCGCCCGCCTCCGGGCGATCGTAGACCGCCACGAACCTGCCGCCGGGGGCGAGCTTGGGGTCGACGAACCGGTGCTCCGGGTCGACGCGCACGCGCTTGCTCTGCCCGGATCGGTCGACGACCGTGATCGTCTTCGCCCAGCCGAAGAAGTCCTCCACCAGCGCGGCCCGGTCGCCGTCGCGCTGCGACGACGGATACGAGTACACGTGATAGCCCCTCCACATCGGCTTGACCGCGCCGGGATCCGTGGTCGGGACGGCCGGCTGATCGAGCGGCCGCCACTCGACCGTTTCCAGCGCTTCGCTGCGGGCGAGGTCCCTCGACCTCACCGAGTGGAACACCGAGACATCGGCCGTCTTGACGAAATACCCGCCCTCGGCCGTGCCCACGAGCAGGTCCTCCGCCGCCTGGGGCGACAGGAACGTCACGCGCCCCTGCTCCTCGGCCTCGACCTCCTTCGCGCGGGCGGCGTATGCGGCGGCGGCCCGGTCGAGGTTCGCGGCGCGGTCCTTCACGAACCTCCGCGCCGACGCCAGCCGCTCCAGCAGCTTGATGTCCGATCCCTCCGTGATCTCGCGCACCGAGGGGTGGTCCATGAGCTGCGCGATCACCGCGTCGAGCGCCTGGGACGCCATGGAGTTCGCGAGCAGCGCCATCGCGCGGTCCTTCTTCGTCGCCCCGGAGTAGCCGCGGATCCGCCCCTCGGTCGATGTGCCCTTGTCGAGGGACGTGAGCGTCACCGGCGCGTCGACCCGGAGCTCGAAATACCCCTCCTTGACCGGGTGCTCCACGATCTCGGGCGCGAGGCGCGCCTCGATGATGAAGCCGGCGCCGAGCGCCTTCGCGGCCTCCTTCGGGTCCTTGGCGCTCTCGAGCGCCTTCATCACCTTCGGGTCGCCGCCCTTCACGGGATCGAACCCGAGCTCCGCGAGGTGCTCGCCGAGCTCGTCGGCGAGCCTCGCCGCGGGCTGCGACCCCTCCCACCAGGTCCCGTCGAGATCGATCGCCACGAGGATGCGCAGCGGATCGGCCGTGGTCATCGAGCGGAAGGCGAGGAGGCCCGCCGCCGCGATCACGAGGCCGAGCACCGCGAAGACCGGCCAGAGCCTGCGCTTCGGCACGAGCGCCTCGAGCGACTCCGGCGGTTCGGCCTCGGGGGCGGGGGGCTGCGCGTCGGTCGGGGGTCGAGGCTCCTCCATGGAAAGGGACGTGCCCTATCCGCGAGAGGGCGTAAAGCTGCGTGAATGTGGCGTGGATGGGGGTGGCTCGGCCGCGCTGTCTGAGGGTCACGCGGCCCTTACGCCGGTCTGGCGACGCTGCATGAACAGGAGCGGAGGCGCCGATCTGGGAGGGCGCGCCGCCTTCGGGATCGTCACCCCCCATGACTGCCCGACCATACTCCGCCGGGGCAGCGACTTGAAAACGTCTTGAATTCCGGGGAGGCATGCGGCGTGCAAGGCGCGCCCAGACCTGCTCTTCCTCAACGAGGTGCCTGATGAACACCGCACATGCTTTTCGCCGCACGCTTGCATATCGCCTCTTCGCCCTGCTCGCGCTCCCCGCTGCGGGTGGCGCGACCGGCTGCGTCACCGCCACGAGCAGCTGCCCCGATAATCCGGAGCCCATCTCCAAGGTTGCCTGTTTCGCGTGGCCGCAGGACGGCGCGGGGGGCGCCGGAGAGGCCGGCGGCGCTGGGGGGGCCGGCGGCGCAGGTGGCGCAGGCGCCGGCGGGAGCGAGCCTGTCGCGTGCCCCTCGCGGCCGGAAGCGCAGGAGATCCTCAATCAGTCCGCCTTCGGATCTCACAGCGTCAAGAGCGATGGATCCTTGGAGGACGGGCAGTGCTGCTATCAGACGTACTTCATCCCGATGTGCGAGGGGCGCCCGTACCTCGTCGAAGAGGCAGCGCGAACAGCGCCGTTCGTCCGCGCCCGCGGGAGCGCCGGCTGGGGCGCGGCGGAGGCCCTGACGCCGCGGATCGATCATCTCAGCGCGGACCTGCGGGAGGCGCTGGCCGCGGCGTGGACGAGCGACGCGCTCTTCGAGCACGCATCCGTGGCCTCGTTCGGCCGCTTCGCGCTCGAGCTGCTCGCCGCGGGCGCGCCGGCCGATCTCGTGGAGGAGGCGCACCGCGCGGCGCTCGACGAGGCCCGCCACGCGCGCCTCTGCTTCGCCCTCGCGAGCGCCTATGCGGGCGAGACGCTCGCGCCCGGCGCGTTTCCCTTCGACGGGCGGGTGGAGGTCGAGGCAGATCTCGCGTCGATCGCGGCGCGCGCCGCGAAGGAGGGCTGCATCGGCGAGACCATCGCGGCGGTGGTCGCGGCCGAGGAGCTCGGCGCCGCGGAGGACCCGGCGGTGCGGAGCGCGCTCGCGATCATCGCGGCGGACGAAGCGCGGCACGCGGAGCTCGCGTGGGGCACGGTGGCGTGGGCGATCCGCGCGGGCGGCGAGCGCGTGCGCGCGGCGGTGGAAGAGGTGTTCGCGGGGCTCGGGCGCGCGGAGCTCGGGGGAGGCGACAGCGCAGGAGGTGCGCAGCTCGCGGCGCACGGGCGGTTCGGCGCCGCGGCGCGCGGCGAGGCGGCCGCGCGTGCGATCGAGGAGATCGTGCGGCCGGCGTCGAGGTTGCTCCTGGCAGGACGCCCGTACGAAGCTGCCCAGAGCGCGATGACGGCTTGAGGGCAGGGGCCCTTCCGCTCGCCCTGGCCACGCGATACGCTCCCTCTCCGCCATGAAGGAAGCGCATCTCGTGACCGGGGCGACGGGGTTTATCGGCGGCGCGCTCGTCCTGGAGCTGCTGCGGCGGACCGATGACGACATCGTGGCGATGGTCCGACCGGGCGACACCGGGGCGGTCGAGAGGTTCCGCCAGTCCATCCATCACGCTGCAAGCCTCTACGAAGCGACCGATGTGCTCGCGAAGCTCGACAGGTGCCGTGTCGTCGCCGGTGACGTCGTCGAGCAAGACTGCGGCATCCGCGAGCCGATCGGTGATCGCGTCGCGCAGGTGTGGCATGTGGCCGCATCGCTGCAATACGAGAATCGTCACGTGGACGTCATCAGGGCGACCAACGTGGAAGGCACCCGCCGCGTCCTCGCCCTCGCGGGGCAGCTCGGGGCGGGGACGTTCAATTACATCAGCACGGCGTACGTTGCAGGGCGCGCGACGGGGGCGATCCCCGAGGTGCGGAGCCGCGGCAACGCGACCAACAACCACTACGAGCAGAGCAAGATCGACGCCGAGACGCTCGTCGCCTCCTGGGCGAACGGGCGCATTCGTATCTTTCGCCCCAGCATCGTGGTGGGGCACAGCCGCACGCTCGGAGCGACCTCGTTTTCGGGCTGTTATGGCTTCTTTCGCCAGCTCGTGCAGTTCCGCGGGATGATCGAGCGCACCCAGAAGGGCTTGCTGTCGCGATCTCCCGTGCGGATGAGGGTCGACCCCGACGGCGACCTGAACCTCGTTCCGGTCGATGCGGTCGTCCAGGAGGCCGTCGGGATCGCCCTCCAGGACGCGTGCGAGGGTGTGTTTCATCTGACGCATCCATTCCCATGGAAGACCGGCGCGACGGTGCGCGCGATGTTCGAGCTGCTGGGTATGCACGCGCCCATCTTCATCAACCGGCGTGACGACTTCTCCTGGCTCGACCAGCAGCTCGACAAGCGGATGGATTTCTACGGTTCGTACATCATCGGTCACAAGCATTTCGAGCGAATCCGGACGGACGCGGCGCTCCGGGGGCACGAGCGTTTCGCGTACGCCGAGGTGCCCCTCGTGGCGCTCTGCCAGTGGTACCTCGAGATCCTCGAAGCGACGCGCAAGAACCTCCCGGTGGCACGCTGACATGAGCGCGCTAGGGCCGCTCTTCATCGTGGGGACGGGGCGTTGTGGGTCGACCATGCTGTCGAACCTCGTGCGCCGACATCCGGACCTGCTGAGCATCTCCGAGTTTTTCTCGGCGACCACCGACCTCGGTGGACGGATCTCCCTGTGTTTCCCGGACCATCCGATCGAGGCGGACGAGCTCTGGCGGATCGTCGCGGGCATTCAACCCAAGCTGACGACGATGCGGCGCCACGACGTCATGATGGACGAGGTGCTGTATCGGCCGGCGGCGCTGCCATGTTTCGGGGGCGTACCGGGTGTGCCGGCCATCCTGGAGACCGCGCTTCCGCATCTGTGCGACGAACCGGAGGCGCTGTTCGCCGACCTCGAGCGCTTCGTCTCCACCCTGCCCGTGGCGCCGGTCGGCCAGCACTATCAGCAGGTGTTCGGGTTCCTCGCTCACCGCTTCGGCAAGCGAACCTGGGTCGAACGTTCCGGGGGCTCGTTGCGGCTGGTTCGCCGGCTGATCAAGAACTTTCCCGACGCTCGCTTCGTGCATCTGGTGCGCGATGGCCGCACCTGCGCGATCTCGATGAGCCGTCACCTCGGGTTTCGCATGGCGTTGATCGCGGTTCAGCTGACCGAGATCCTCGGCGTCGACCCGTGGGAATCGAGGGACCGCGCCTACGTGGACGACGTGCCCGAGGAGCTGCTCCCGTTCTTGCCCGAGCGCTTCGATCGCGAGGCCTTCCTGCGTTACGAGACGCCGCTGCCGCTGTGCGGCCATTACTGGTCCGGCGAGATCGTGACAGGGCTCGACGAGCTCTCGGGCGTCGCGCCCGGGCGGCTCTTGACGCTCCGTTACGAGGACTTCGGTCGAGCGCCGCGCCCGACCATCGCTCGCCTGATGGAGTTCATCGGGGTCGACGTCGATGACGCCTGGATCGAGCGCATGGCGGGCATCGTGCGACCGGCGCGCTCGCGCTTCACCGAGCTCGCGCCCGGAGAGCGACGCGCGTTGATGGACGCGTGTCAGCCGGGTTTCGCCGCGCTCGCGGAGCTGTATTCCACCGAGCTCGCGGAGGCGGCCGCGGGCGAGGTGCCAGCCTGATCGCCGCGTGTGGAACGACGGCAACACCCGGCCTTTTCAGCGTATCTATTTTGCGTCTCCCAGCACGATTCCGGCAGGCGGAAGTCTGTGCCCTGGGCGGAGACTGCGGATCCTGCTGCATGGACGCGCTCCCCTGAATTCGGCGCGTCCGCTGCGATCTCGCTCATTTCGGGGAGAGGTGTCGTCGTCATAGGCTCGGCGCGCGACCCCGGCAACCGTCTTGCATAGCCCCGCCGGTCGCAGGAGGCACAATGAAAGCTCGCTTCGGCGCGGGGCTCACCGCGCTCGTCGCCATGATTGCGGCCATCGCCGGGTGCACGGTGCTCGACGGTTATGACGATCTCCCGTGGGACGACACCCAGGGTTTACCGGACTCCCCGACGCGAGATCCATCCCCCAAGGTCTCCGCGGTGCCGCCTCCCCCGATCAGCGGCGGGACGCTCCTTGTGACCACCGACAAGGCGTTTGCCATTGCGGCGGATCCGGACCGCGACAGGATCTCCATCGTCGATCTCGTCAGGTCCAGGGTGCACGGGATCCTCCCCCTGGAGAAGGACGACGAGCCCGGGCGTGTGGTCGAGGGGGCGGCTGGCTCCGTTCATGTGGCGCTCCGCCGCGGGGGCGCGGTGGTCACGATCGATCTCGCGACCAAGAAGATGCACCGCAGGCCCGTGTGCCCCGCGCCCCGCGGGCTCGCGTATGACGCGTCGACAGACCTGCTTCACGTCGCGTGCGCGGGCGGCGAGCTCGTGACGCTCTCCTGGGACGTCGCGGCCCCGCCGGTCCGCGAGCTCCGCCTCGACGGCGACCTGCGCGACGTGGTCGTCGAGGGGGACTCGCTCCTCGTGAGCCGCTTCCGGTCCGCCGAGCTCCTGGTGGTCGCGAAGGACGGGACCGTTGTCGAGCGCATCAGGCCGCTGGCGTACATCCCGGGTGCGCTGTACGACGGCGCGAACGACACGCGCGAGTTCGCGCCGGCGGTGGCGTGGAGGACAGTCCCGCTGCCTGGGGGCGGTGTGGCCATGGTGCACCAGCGCGCCCTCGTCACGCCCATCGAACCTGCGGGGGCCGGCAGCTACTACTCGACGGATTGCAGACAGAGCGTGATCCATACGGCGGTGACCGTCACGCGACCGTTGCCCAGCGAGGGCCATCCGTCGGACCTTGTGCTGTCCAGGCATGGTGTGGGCGGCATCGGGGTAGGGGTGCTCCCGGTCGACATCGCTGTGTCGCCGGATGGGCTCAGCGTGGCGATCCTGCAGGCGGGCAGCCGCGATCTCGTCGTGACGCCGCTCGAGACCCTCGAGCGGGAGGACGGGATCGAACGCTGCGCGCTCGCCCCCGACCAGGACCGCCCCTTTATCGGCCCCAGCGGCGAGCCCATCGCCGTCAGCTACTTCGGAGCGAACAAGCTGCTCGTGCAGCTACGGGAGCCGCCGGGCATCCTGAAGGTCTCAGCCCTCGACGGCGTGAAGTTCGGCATGATCGAGCTTCCCGGTGAGAGCCGGCTCGACGATGCCCATGCCCTCTTCCACGGCAACCGCGGTGGAGCCCTCTCCGTCACCTGCGCGTCCTGCCACCCGGAGGGGCATGAAGATGGTCGTGTATGGAACTTCCAGCCCGCCGGACCGCGCCGCACACAATCCGTGTCAGGCGGCGTCCTCGCGACGATGCCGTTTCACTGGGACGGTGACCTGGGATACTTCACGGGCTTCATGGAGGAGGTGTTCGTGAAGCGGATGGGCGGCTCGCTTCCGGACGGCGAGCACCTCGACGCGTTCGCGGCGTGGCTCGACACGATCAAGGCCCTGCCCCGGTCGAAGCCGGCCGACGAGGACGCCGCCGCGCGCGGCGAGGCGCTCTTCAACGACCCGACCCTGGCGTGCGCGACGTGCCATTCCGGCGAGACGCTCACAAACAACCAGACCGTCGACGTGGGCACGGGCAAGCCCTTCCAGGTGCCCTCGCTCCGCGGGCTCGCGGCGCGCGCTCCGTACATGCACGACGGCTGCGCCGCGACGCTCCACGACCGCTTCGGCCCGTGCGGTGGAGGGGACCGACACGGCGTCACCTCGGTGCTCGCGCCGGCTCAGATCGACGATCTCGTCGCGTACATCGAGACGCTCTGACCCGATGGCTCCCGGCCCGCGCCGGGCGCCAGTCGCACCGCCGCGAAGCGCCCGGCCTTGGGGGCGACGTGCCGAGGAGCTACGCTCATCGCATGTCCGACCTGCTCGTCAACATCGATGTACCGGCGCTCGATCCTGCCATCGCGTTCTACACGCGTGCGTTCGGCCTGCGCGTCGGGCGGCGCTTTGGTGCCTCCGGGGTCGAGCTCCTCGGCGCTGCGGCCCCCATCTACCTCCTGCTGAAGCCGGCCGGCAGCGAGCCCGCCGCCGGCGCAACCCCGCGCGATTACCGGCGCCACTGGACGCCGGTCCACCTCGATTTCGTGGTCGACGATCTCGAGGCCGCCGCGCGCCGCGCGCAGGAGGCAGGCGCGGTCCCCGAAGCCGATATCGAGGTGGCAGCGTGGGGGCGCATGCTCCGCCTGGCCGATCCCTTCGGCCACGGCGTCTGCCTCCTTCAGTTCAGCGGCCGCGGCTACGACGAGATCGCCACACCCGGCTGAGCGCGCGGAGGTCACGCGGGGCAGTCGCCTTCGGTGCCCTCGGCGAGATCACGTGTCTTCTCGCCCCGCACCGGCGCGGGGCCCTGGGGCCTGCTTCCCGCGCAGGTAGCGCTCGAGCAGCTGCACGAGCTCCTCGGCCAGCGCGCCGGAGCGCAGGTCGTCGGGCCGCTCGACGATCGCGTGATGCACCACCGCGTGCGCCGCGGTCTGCATCATCCACCACGCGAGCTCCACGTCCGGCGCCGGGCAGCCCCACGCCGAGAGGAGCTGCTTTGCCTCCTCGAGCAGGAAGCCCTCGCTCGCCGCGGACCGGGGCGCCCTGATGCGCGGCATCTGCTCGAGGAACACGCGGTGCAGCTCGGGCTCCACGGCGTGGGCGGCGATGCCGGCCTCCACGATCGTCCGGACCACCCGGTCGGGCGACTGCCCCTGGTTCGCGGCGAGCACCGCGGCCGCGGCCGCGCGGCCCTGCTCGATGTGCCGGCGGTGGAGCTCGGCCACGAGCGCCTCCTTGCCCGGAAAGAACTGGTAGAGCGACGCGACGTTCACCCCGGCCCGCTGGGCCACGCGGTTCGTCGTCAGCCGCGCGTACCCGTCCCGGACCAGAATGTAAGCGGTCGCCTGCAGGATCGCCTCGACCGTCGCGCGCGACCGGTCCTGCGTGGGCTGTTTCCGCGGCGTTATGGCGTCCCGCTTGCGCATGGAACCATGCTGGCAGAACGCAAGCTGACGAGGCAAGCGACAGCTTCCAAGATGGCGTGACTTCACCTGACAGGAGACAGCCAATGAATCTGTCGCTGAGCACGCATGTCCTCATCGCGGGGGCAGGGCCCACCGGCCTGACCCTCGCGTGCGACCTGGCCCGCCGTGGCGTGGCGTGCCGCATCGTCGACAAGGCGCCATCCCATTTCGCCGGCTCCCGCGGGAAGGGCGTGCAGCCGCGCACCCTCGAGGTCCTCGACGACCTCGGGGTGGTGGACGCGGCGATGGCCGCCGGAGCCCCTTACCCGTTGATCCGCGCCTACGACGGCGATGCGGTGATGGGCGACTGGGCCATGTTCGAGCGCCGCGCGCCGGCGCCGGACGTGCCCTATCCGAACATCGTGCTCCTCGGGCAATGGCGGACGGAGGAGATCCTGCGCGCCCGGCTGGCGGACCACGACATCCGTGTCGAGCTCGCCACCGAGCTGACCGGCTTCGAGCAGGACGGCGACGGCGTGACCGCCACGCTGGCCCGCGCGGGCGAGACGGAGCGGGTCCGCGCCGGCTACCTCGTCGGCGCGGACGGGGGGCGCAGCTTCGTGCGGCGCGCGCTCGGCGTCGGCTTTCAGGGGGAGACGCTGGAGGCGGACCGGGCGCTCGTGGGCGACGTCCGCGCCGATGGGCTCGACCGCGAGCGCTGGCACGCCTGGCCGAAAGCGCGCGGCGGCCCGGTCGCGCTGTGCCCGCTGCCTGGAACGGAGCGCTTCCAGATCGTGATACCGATCCACGGCGACGAGGCGCCCGAGCTGACGGTGGAGGCCGTCGAGAGGCTGTTCCACGAGCGGACCGGGCGCTCGGATGTCCGGCTGCACGACGCGAGCTGGCTGTCGCTCTACCGGCCCAGCGTGCGGATGGTGGACAGGTACCGGGTCGGCCGGGTGTTCCTCGCCGGCGACGCCGCGCACGTGCACCCCGCGGCCGGCGGGCAGGGCCTGAACACCGGGGTCCAGGACGCCTACAACCTCGGCTGGAAGCTCGGCCAGGTGCTGGCGGGAGCGCCCGCGGCGCTGCTCGACACCTACGAGGAGGAGCGGCTGCCGGTCGCCGCGGCGATGCTCGGGCTCACCTCGAGGCTGCATCGCCGGACCGCGGAGGGAAGCGCGGGCGAGCAGCAACGCGGCGCGGAGACGCAGCAGCTCGACATCAGCTACCGCGGGAGCTCGCTGGCCCGCAGCGAGCACGGCGCGCCGGCGCGCGTCCTGCCGGGGGACCGAGCGCCCGACGCGCCCTGCCATGACGCCGACGGGGCGCCAATCCGCCTGTTCGATGTGCTCCGTGGCCCGCACTTCACGCTGCTCGCGTTCGGCGCGGCGCGCGGGGACACTGTCGCGCGGGTGAACGCCCGGTATGGCGCCGCCGTGCACGCGCGCGCCGTGGTGCAGCCGGGGGAGCCAGCAGGCCGGCGCGCCCTCGTCGATACGGACGGGCACGCGCGCGCCGGCTACGACATCGACGGCGATGCGCTCGTGCTGGTCCGCCCGGACGGCTACATCGGATGGCGCGCTTCCCCGGGCACGCTCGAGCAGCTCGAGGACTACCTCCGCCCGCTGGTCGGCTTTGCTAGGGCTGAGGTTGGCGGTACGCTGAATCCGATCGAGCTACCGCGCAGGCCACGCGACACCTCTCGAGATGGCGCCCCCTGACGCGATGGAGCAGCACGAACTACGCCACGACCAACTACGTCGAGCAGGCGTACTTCTTCAACGCCGGAGAGACGATCTCCTTCGGCACCTGCTCGGCGGTGCTTTACGGGGCGAGCCGCTCGGGGATGTCGTACATCCGCCTGTTCGATCGCAATGGCGTTCAGGTCGCGGTGGACTCCGCCGAGACGATCGGCTGCTCCGAGATGCCGAAGACGACGCACGTCGCGGCGCTCTCGGACTACTACACCTTCCGCGCCGGCTGCGTGGGCAACACCTCGTGCACCGCGACCGTGGCCGTCTACGCCGAGTGAGGATCGAGCAACTCGCGGCAAGGAGCGAAGCCTCGCCACGACGGCGAGCATAGCACCAGGTCCACGCCCACGTGATAGAATCCCTGTTACTTTTGCGCACCAGGTGCAGATTCGGCGCCGCGACGAGTGAAGATCGTCAAGAGCGACTCGGCCATGGCCCGCAGCTCGCGGGGAGGCTGGCGCGTGGTCGTCTACTCCAGCACCAGGCTGACCAGCCTGCGGACAGAGTCGCAGTCAGCTTGCTGCACGGCCAGCGACGTCGCCACCTCTTTTGACAGAATAGCGTCCAGGGCATCTCGCAGCGTTCGGAGCTCGTCCATGATGCCCGGCATGGATCAGAGAACGCCGGTGCATCGGTCATGCGCGCTCGACCGTGGTCTGCAAATCGCAGCAATCTCCACTCATGGAAGCCACGACACAGAGGCTGATTGCCGCCCTGTTGCTATCGCCCGCTTGTTTCTCATGTGCCATGACGACGGAGGATGTGGGCGAAGGGCCCGACGTGGTCATGTTGGATGACATGAACACGTCAGAGGCTACTGACACCGCATCGAATGAGCTGGATTTTCATGACGTACCGCGCATCGAACGTCAATGGATCTGCCTCGCCTTGACGAGATCTGGCCAAGAAGCGAAGGAGGCGTTTTGTGGATCGCGATGGAGTCTCGATCCAGACAAAAAGGACGTATGCTCGAAGAAGGCGAGCAGCGAGAGCGAATTTGAATGGGTTCTCTACTGCGCACTGACAACGTTCCCGGATTAGCCGTGTGAGCCGCTAGATCAGCTATCCGATCGCCGTTCGCCGGGGTGGCGTGCAAGGCGAACCGGACCGCCAGATCGCCCTGCTCATCGGTAAGCCGATCGAGCCGGGGTCCCCGGACTGCGGCTCGCTCCTGTGCATGGTGAACGCGAATGGATCCGCGGGGGGCTGCGCGTTGGTGAGGTACGTGGCAGCCGACTGGAGAGCGAAAAAGATGCGAAGTTCGTCTTCCGCGGTGAGGTGCATCGTCCACTCGACCCAAGTCCTCGTCGACGTGGTGGTTGAATAGAACGTCGCGGGCGGGAGGTCGACCTGCTCAAGAGCGCACCGGGGGCGTCCGGACCGATGAGCGACGGGTCGAATCGGGCGCGATCGAGGCCGTTCACGAGGCTGACGGCGACCTTCTGGATGCCTCTGACGTCGAGGTTTATGACCACGGTGCACGCGCTGATCTTCCGCATGGGGCTCGCCTCCCGCGCTCGTATCATGACGCCTCCGCTCAAGGTAAACTTGGTGCGGCGCGCGCAGCGATCGTGTAGATCGGAGTCTCTGCGACGGCTCCGGCTCCTCCACCTGATGCCTTGTCGCTTCTGGGGCGGTCCGGAGCGGCAGACCGTGCAAGCGGCAAGGGTCCTGCGCGAGCGCGGCGCGTGCGACGTCTCGTTCGCCGTGCTCCCGCACCGGCAGGCGAAGGTCGCGGACAACCCGCTCGTCGTGGGCGCGCGCGCGGAGGGGTTCGAGGCCGAGCCGCTCGCGCTGCAGCGGGGCTACGACCTGATCGACGGGGCGCGGCGGCTCCGCGCGATCGCGGCGCAGCGCCGGCCCGACCTGGTCTGCACGGTGGGGTACAAGGCGGACCTCCTGGCGCTCGGGCTGCGCGGGCGCGGCGCACCGCGGGTGCTGGCGGTGGCGCGCGGGTGGACGGGCGAGGACCTGAAGGTGAGGCTCTTCGAGTGGGCCGATCGCCGGACGCTGCGCTGGCACGACGGGGTCGTGGTCGTGTCGGAGGCGCAGCGCGCGGCGGTGCGGGCGTGCGGGGTGAGCGAGGCGCGGATCTTCTGGGTGCCGAACGCGATCGACCTGGATCGGATGCCGCCGCCCGTCCCGCGCGCGCAGCTGCTCGCCGAGCTCGGGGTCGGCTCGTCGGCGCAGCTCATCGGGGCGGTAGGGCGGATCAGCCCCGAGAAGGGGCAGCGCTCGCTCGTGGAGGCGTTCGCGGCGGTGGCGCGCGCGGACGCGCGGGCCGTGCTCGTGCTGGTGGGCGACGGGCCGGACGAGGCTGCGGTGCGGGCGGAGGTGGCGGCGCAGGGGCTCGGCGAGCGCGTGCGGCTGCTCGGCCTGCGCCGGGACGGCGCGCAGCTCATCGGGGCGCTGGACGTGCTGGCGCTGCCGTCGCGCACCGAGGGTCTGCCGAACGTGGTGCTGGAGGCGTTCGCCTATGGGACGCCGGTCGTCGCGAGCGCCGTCGGCGGCGTGCCGGAGCTCGTGCTGGACGGCGAGACAGGGTGGCTCGTCCCGCCCGGGCAACCGGGCCCGCTGGCGCAGGCGTTGCTCGACGCGCTGGCGTCGCCGGAGGAGGCGGGGGCGCGCGCGACCCGCGCCCGGGCGCGGCTCCTGTCGCGGTTCACGGCGGAGCGGCAGGCCGACGCGTGGCTTGCGTCACCACCTGATCGGTGATCTGCGCGATCTCGGTCATCGCCGGAGGGACGGGGCCGCACCCGCCCATCCGCACCCGACCGTCCCTGACGACGCCGTCCTCGAAGCTCAGGTAAGTGACCCGCGCGAAGCGCGCGAGCTGCCGGACAAAGTGCCAGTTGCGTAGCTTGGCCCCGGTGTCCAGCGGCCAGCAGGCACGAGGTGCGAAATAGAGAATACGCATCTGTCGCATTGTGGACATAGACGCCTCCGGCTGGTGCGCGTCGCACAGGCAGGTTGGGACGATGTCTCCCCGCGCGGCACGTTCCGGGCGACGCGCGGTCCGATCCCCCTGCACTCGCTCGGTGATGGACTGGGCGGCCGGCGCTCAAGGAGCGACGACCGTAGCCTGGAGAGGCTAATATGCCTTTCCGGTGCGCTGTACAGGAATCAGCGCAAATCTGGTTGGTGAGCGTGCGTGGAGGCGGGAGGAGGACCGCGCGCCTCGCATTTCGCACCTTGCATCGGGCGACGCGCACGGAATGACGTGCACGCGGGCCGAGCGCTCCGGCCGGACACGACTAGACGGCGGATCTGCAAGCCGACTCCGCCGAGCAGGCAGGCGAGGCAGAGGGCGCGCTCTGCTGGGTCCACTACCGGGTCATCAACGACAGCGCGGGGGGTCGTGGTTTGCCCTGGATGGCCGAGGATCCGTTCAAGTACAAGCTCCTGGGCGACACGATGACCGGCCCCCAACGCCTGCACGGGTTTCTAGAAAACGGCGACCGCTGGACGTACGTCCACAACCACGTTCCTGCCGACATACCTACGACGTACATGTGTTGGGGTCTGGCCCCGAGAAGGAGGCATATTCGAGCATGGCGCTGAAGGCATCCACCGCCACGTCGTCCAGGACCACGAAGGTCCAAAAGAACGATTCTTCGCGCGAAGCGCAGGGCGCACCTCTCCTGTCCAACGGCGCAGCAGCGTATATGCTCAGCGCCGCCCACGAGGCCGAGCTCCTCCGAGAGGCCGAGCCGCTCGGCGAAACCACGCAGGTTTTCCCGGGCAAGGTCGTCGGGCGCGTGATCAGGGCGAGCCGCATCCAGCTCGCCCTGAGCGCGACGTGGCGGATCTCGTCCGGGAGCGGCGGACGAGGGCGAGCCCGACGCCGAGGTGGCGGACGAGGGCGAGACGGAAGCCAAGGCGACGGAAGACGTCGATCCCGGCAACGACGGCGCGCGGTGATCGCGCTGGACCGCCGCCGCACGGCCGAGGGCCGCGGCGCGAGTGCCTCCGTCAGGTCTGCAAGGGATGATTTCAGGATCGAAAGCTTCAGGGGTTTCCTGATGGGTAAGTTCTTGAAGGAGGTGCGGAAAGGCCCTGGCCCGTGTCCTGCTAAGTATCCAGAGCAGAGCGCCCGTGACGGCTTCCCCCCCGCCGTCGAATGGGCGCTCTGTTTTTTGTGCGCCGGCGGCCCCGAGCCGCAATCCGGCGACGAACCCTCGCTCGATCTTGGACATAGGGGCTCTGCGACCAGTCGCTCGGCGCCGCGGTCACCGGCCGGGGCACGAAGCCCGAGCTGGTCCCTTATTAGGTTGCGCCCCCACCGCGCGCCGCGCAGCGCTTGGCGAGCAGCTCGGCGATGGCCTCTGTGTCGGCCGGCTTGGTCAAGTGAAGATCGAAGCCGGCGCGCCGCGCCTCGGCCTTGTCCTCGTCGCGGCCGTAGCCGGAGAGCGCCACGAGCAGGCAGCCCGCCGTCTCCTGCTCCCGGCGCGCCCTCCTCGCCACCTCGAACCCATCGAGGAGCGGCAGCCCGAGATCGATGAAGGCGATGTCGGGGCAGAGACGGCCGAACGCATGGATCGCGGCGAGCCCATCGTGCTCCATCCACACCTCGTGGCCATGGAGCTCGAGGAGCATCTTGAGGCTCTCCGCCGTGTCCAGGTTGTCCTCGACGACGAGGATCCGCAATGGGCTGCCGGCGGCTTTCTCGCGCAGGCTGGCCGGCTGCGTTTCGCGCGCGCTCTTGGGGAGCGCCGGCAGCGTCACCGTGAACGCCGCCCCCAGCCCCCGTCCCGCGCTCTCGACGTCGATTCGCCCGCTGTGCAGGTTCACGAGCTGCTTCGCCAGCCAGAGGCCAACGCCCAGCCCGCCCTGGGAGCGCGCGAGATCGGATGTCTCCTGCACGAACGCCTCGAACACCCGCGGTTGCATCCCCTCCTCGATGCCCACCCCGGTGTCCGTCACCCGGACGACGGCCTCACCTGTCTCCGAGCGGCTCACCTCGATGCCGATGCGCCCGCCCGGCGGCGTGAACTTGGCCGCGTTGGTGAGCAGATTGACGAGCACCTGGAGGATGCGGACCCGATCCGCCTCGATCCGGAGCTGCTCGGCCGGGAGGGTGACCGAGAGCGTGTGCCCAGGGGTCTGGATAAACGGTCGGGTGGCCTCGACCGCCTCCTGTACCAGGTCAGCCAGCTCCAGCGTCTCCCGCTGAAGCGCGATTTTCCCGCGGTTGATGCGTGAGACGTCGAGCAGATCGTCGACGAGCCTCGCCATGTGGGAGACCTGCCGCGCGATGATGTCGCGCGCGTACACGAACTTCGGATCCTCCAGGCCGAGGACGCGCATGATGGCCACCGCATTGCGGATCGGCGCGAGCGGGCCGCGGAGCTCGTGCGCCAGCATCGCGAGGAAGTCGTCCTTGCGGCGGTCGGACTCCCGCAGCATCTCCTCGAGCTCCTTGCGGCGCGTGATGTCGGTGACCACGGCGATCCAGCCGTCCGGCGTCCCGCGTGCGTCGTGGGTGGGGACGTAGATCGCCTTGATCCAGCGCAGGCCCAGGCCTCGGAAGAGGACCTGCTCCTCATACTCCACGCGCTCTCCCTGGAGCACACGGTCGAAGTACGGCTTGAGATCCTCGAAGGCCTGTGCCCCGACGATCTCGATGATCGTCTGCCCCACGATCTCCGCGACGGGCCGCGCGATCCACGCGGCGTACTCCGGGCTCACCCAGAGGTAGCGGAGGTCGCGGCTGCAGTACGTGACCGCGGCGGCCATCCGGTCCGTCACCATCCGGAGCTGCTCCAGAGCCGCCCGCAGGCCCGCCTCAGTCTCATGCATCGCCGAACTCTCCGCGCTCATGCCACCCCGACCGGCGCGACCCGAAGCATTCCAGTGCGTCCGTCAGGTCTGCAAGCGGCGATCTCAGGATCGAAAGCTTCAGGGGCTTCCTTACGGGTAAGTCCTTGAAAAGGGTGCGGAAAGACCCTGGCCCGTCTCCTGCTAAGTAACCAGGACAGAGCGCCCGTGACGGCTTCCCCCCCCGCCGTCGAATGGGCGCTCTTTTTTTGTGGGCCGGCGCGGGAGGGCGCGAGGAGCGCCCGGCAGACGCTGGGCCGGTGCGGCTACGGACCCTCGGTGACGAGGACGATGGCGAGACCGTCGTATCCCTTGCTGCCCACGGTCTGGATCGCGGTCGCGCTCACGCGTCGCTCGGTGGCAAGCAGCTTGTTCAGGCGGCGCACGCCCTGGACGCTGGGATCGGCGCTCTCGGGGTCGATGATCGCCCCCTTGCGAACGACGTTGTCGATCACGATGACGCTGCCGCGGCGGGAGAGCTTGAGCGCCCACGCGAAGTAGTCGGGATTGCTCGGCTTGTCGGCGTCGATGAAGATGAGGTCGAACGGGCCGCGGCCCTCCGCGGCGAGCTTGGGCAGCGTGTCGAGCGCTCGCCCCAGGCGCAGCTCGACGATGTTGGCCAGCCCGGCGCGATCGAGGTTCGCGCGGGCGACCTCGGCGTGCTTCGGCTCCGACTCCAGCGTGATCAGGCGGCCGACGGCAGGCAGCGCCCGCGCGAGCCAGATCGTACTGTAACCCCCGAGCGTGCCGATCTCCAGGATGGTCCGCGCCCCCTGGATCCGCGCCAGGAGATGCAGCAGCTTGCCCTGGTTCGGCGCGACGTTGATCGGCGGCAGGCCGGCCGCGGCGCTGGCCGCGAGCGCCGCATCGAGCGCGGCGTCGGACGGCACGAGCGTATCGGTGAGGTAGCGATCGACGGCGGACCATTGCTCCTGAGACATGAAAATCATCCTCCTCCCATCGCGGCGACCACCGTCGCGGCGCACGGGTGAGCTGAGCGCCAGATGTTCAAACTTCCTGCAGCTGACAGAGACGCTGAGCGTCCCGATAGCGACGCCTCGCGGCCACGTCAAACGTTGGATGTTTGTCCGCTATAGCAGATGAGCGCGGTGGGCGCAGCGCCCGCCGCCGCGCAGGGCTCGTCCTACCGCGGCACGAGGACGCGGACGTCCCAGGGCGCGAGGTCCAGCGCGAGGGCGCCGGCCCGGAGGCGCGAGGCGGCCTGCGCGCCGCTCAGCGCGTCGCGCAGGCCGCCTCGCGCGTGGGCGGCGAACGGCTCCGGGACGGTGAGCCGCTTCTTGACCGGTCGATCGCTGAAATTCAGGACGACGAGCGCGAAGCGGGACGCGTCGTCGCCGTGCCTGACATAGGCGAAGACCTCGTCGTCGGGCCCCCCGGCGTGGACCGTGAGGTGCCCCGGCGACCGGAGCGCCGCGACACCGCGCCTGAGCCGGATCAGCCGCTCGTAGTGCCGCGCCAGCTGGCCGCGCGGGGGCCGTGAGACCGGGGCGAGGCCGGCGTAAGGCTCGTACTCGGCGCCGAGCTCGTCGAACGTGTAGACGCACGGGATCCCCGGCAGGGTCAGCAGCGCCGCCGCAGCGACGCGCGTCAGCCCCGGCCCATGGCGGGTGATGAAGCGCGCGCCGGTGTCGTTGTTGTTGATGAACCTGAGCGTGCGCTCGGGGCGCGCGGCGGTGGCGGCGAGCGCCGCGCCGAGCCGGGCCGCGATGCCCCGCGGCGCGCCGAACACGTCTTTCCAGGCCCAGCGTCCGAGCTCCTCGGTCCAGTCGTAGGCCGCGTCGAACCCATTCTGCAGATAGTACGGATCGCGCGCCGAGGCCTCGGCGATCAGCGCGACATGCGGGCTCACGCGCCGGAGCTCGGCGGCCCAGGGGGACCAGAGCTCGCCCCGCCGCTGCCTGATGCCCCACGCGGCGTCGACGCGATAGCCATCGATGTCGAAGCGGCGCACCCAGTGCAGCGACGCCTCGAGCATCCAGCGCGCCACCTCGGCGCTGTCGTAGTTCAGGTTCGGCAGGTGCTCCCAGTCGAAGTAATGCGTCGGCTCACCGCCGTCGTCGCGATCGTAGAAGTCGAAGGTGTGGGCGCGGTTCGAGCGCCGCTCGGCCTCCCGGAAATACGGGTGCTCGGCCGAGGTGTGGTTGGGCACGAGATCGAGCAGCACGCGCAGGCCGCGTCGGTGCGCGTCGTCCACGAGCTCGCGGAGATCTTGCTCCGTTCCGTAGTCGGGGCGCACGCTGAAGTAGTCGGTGACGGCATACCCGAAGTCGCCCTCGGGCGCTGTGAAGAGGGGAGATAGCCAGATCGCCGTGACGCCGAGCCGCTCGATCGCGGGGAGGGCGGCGCGGACGCTCTGGAGCGGCGGATCGCCGAAGAACGGCGGCACGACGCCGTAGAGGACGGCGTCGTCGATCCACGCCGGCGCGGTCGCGCCAGGGGCGGCTTCGAGCGGCGGCGCGACACGCGCGGCGTCGCCCCGGCCGCGCTCGTCGCGCACCCTGAGCTCGTACAGCGCCTGACCGCCGGCGGCGGGCGCCGGCAGCTCGAGGCGAACGCCCTGCCCGAGCGGCTCAGGCGTCGCGCCGCCGCGCAGCCGGAACCAGTCGAAGGCGACGAGCTCGGCGCGCGAGCGCTCGCCGGGCTCGCTGCTCGTCGCGTCGAGGACGAGCTTGCCGCCGGCCAGCGCAGCGTGGGCACGGGCGCGCGGCGTGTCCTCGAGCCGGACGCGGTAGGTGACGGGCGGAGAGTCCAGGTCGCCCGCGCTCGCCTCCCGGCAGCGCGCGACGATCTCGTTCTCGCCCTCGATCAGCGGGATGTCCGCGAAGAACCGGTGCTGCTCGATCGCCGCGGGGAACACGTCGCCGCCCACCCGGATCGCGCATTCCTCCAGCGTGTCCGCCCCGGCGAGGGCGCCCTGGATGCGCGCGCTGAAGGCCCAGACGTCGGCATCGCCGGCGTGCAGCTCCAGCCGGGCTTGCGCCGATCCCGATGGGCGCGGCGATACCGAGGGGGTGACCGACTCGCACGAGGACGCCGCCAGGAGCAGAGCGGCAGCCCATCCGAGCCGGGCGAGCGGCCGAAGGCGACGTGATGGGCCTTCGATGCGCCGTCGCCGGACACCGGTGCTCGCGTCGATCGAGACGACCGGCGTAGATGGGATTGCACAGGGAGAGAAGGCGGCCGTCGAGCGGAGGAGACGTCTCAGCATGGGGGCGATGCGGCAAGCGGGGGAGCCCCTCTATTCCAGATCCACCCCCGGCGATCCCCGAAGCGCAGAGAGCGCGGAGCTTTTATGTCGTGATCTTCTCCATCTACTCCATGTCCGCTATGTCGTTGCCTCCACGGTGATGCATTCCCGTGCTGGGGCTTCCTCGGCGCCTCCTCGCGCCAGGATCAGGCGGCGGCGCCGAGACGCGATTGCGGGCGCGCACGACGAGCGGGACGCCGCCCGACGGGCTCAGCGTCAGATTGCGGCGCACGGGTCGGGGCGGCCGCTCGTCGAGCAGGCGGAACTCCCATGCCGAAAGCGCCACGCCGAGCACGATCTTCATCTCGAACATCGCGAAGGCCGCGCCGATGCAGCGGCGGTGTCCGCCGCCGAACGGCAGGTACTCGAACGGGGAGAACTTGCGCTCCAGGAAGCGCTCTGGCCTGAACCGGGACGGCTCGGGGTAGAGATCGGGGTGGTGGTGCACGAGCAGGATGCAGGGCGCCACCCCCGTTCCCGGCAGGAGCTCGTGCTCGTCGAGGCGGAACGGCTGCGCCAGGAGGCGAGGGGACTCGGTGACGATCGGATAGATGCGCAGCGCCTCCTTGCACACGGCGTCCAGGTAGGGCAGGGCGGCGAGCCGCTCGGGGTCGGGCTCCGGGCCGAGGGCGTCGATCTCGTCGCGGAGGCGCGCGAGGACGCCGGGGTTGCGGTGCACATGATCGAGGGCCCACGCGAGGGCGAGCGCCGTTGTCTCGTGCCCGGCGAACAGCAGCGTGCGGAGCTCGTCGAAGATGGCCTGATCGCTCATGGTCGATCCGTCGTCGTAACGGGCCGAGACCATGAGGCTCAGGATGTCGTCGCCCGGCGCCGCGCGCGCCCGCTCGATCTGCCCGCGGAACAGGGCATCCAGGTCATCGACGCGCCGGCGGAAGCGCGCGTAGGGGCCGAGGCCGCCGAGGTCCCGCTGCAAGAACGGCAGGAAGGTCAACGCCGGGGTCAGCGCGTCGGTCATGGCGACGACGGCGCGGGCGAACGCGCTCGTTCGAGACGGCTCCTCCACCCCGAACACGGCGCGGATGATGACGTCGAGCGAGATCGCCTGCGTGATCTCCTGGGCGACGGCGCGGGGCGCGCGCGCCGCCTCGGTGAGCCGGCGGGCGGCGGTGTCCGCCATCGCCGCGGCGTAAGCGCGCATGCGATCGCCGTGGAACGGCGGTGTCAGCAGCTTCCGCTCGCGCCTGTGGCGCTCGCCCGAGAGCATGAGGAGCGAGTGCTCCCCCACGAGGGGCGCGATCGCCCTGGTGGCGAAGGGAAGGAATGTCTCCGGCGGCGCCGTCAACACTTCCTCCACCGATCTGGGGCATCCGGCGATCACGACGTCACCGCTGACCACGGGGACGTTGAAGACATCCCCGTATGTGGAGGCGCACCGCGAAAGGAACTCGAAGGGACGGGTGATGAACTGGTAGGTCGTCAGAAGTCGGCCGCGCGGGCCTCGAAGCAACTGGCTCATGGCGTACCTCGGCGGGAGCTCGATCTCGGGGGCGCGCGGCGCCTCGCCGGGATCGATACCAAGGATGGGCTCGGCGCGCCGCTCCGGCAGCGGCGTCGGGCGCCAATGTTGCGACGGATGGCGCCAGGTGGGGGCGCGCCGCGCGCTGTCCGCCCGACCAGGGCCATCGTGACCATGCTGCCGGGGCCGAGGCCGGCCGGCGCTGCCGCGCTCGCCCACCGGAGAGCTCGCCTGGGGCATTACGCAATGCTCGTGCCATAGGCGTAGCGGCGGCCGGCGACATTTTTGATGGATGCGCCGATGAGTTCTGCGCGCTCCGGCAGTCCACCCCCCGAACCCATCCCGCGGCAGCGCCCGCACCGGGCGAGGCCCATTCCCGATGACAATGGAGACGTCCCCATGACCCGGATCGAACTGCCCCGCGTCGTGTCGCGCGCCGAGTGGCTGGAGGCACGCAAGGCGCTGCTCGCCCGCGAGAAGGAGCTGACCAGAGCGCGCGATCGGCTCAACGCGGATCGCCGGCGCCTGCCGATGGTCGAGGTGACCGAGCCGTACGAGTTCTCGGGCGCCCACGGCAAGCTGCGCCTCCTCGATCTGTTCGAGGGCCGGCAGCAGCTCATCGTCTATCACTTCATGTGGCTGTTCGAGGACGACGGCACACCCAAGGATCGCGGCTGCCCGAGCTGCTCGGGCTACGCCGATCAGATCTCGAAGGGCCACCTGCGGCACTGGCACAACGTCGGAACCACGTTCGCGTTCATCTCGCGCGCTCCCTGGGAGAAGATCGCGCCGTTCAAGGCGCGCATGGGCTGGCCCGTGCCCTGGTACTCGTCGGCGGGCACCCGCTTCAACCACGACTACCACGTCACGCTGGACGAGTCGGTCACGCCCGTGGAGTACAACTACCGAACGCCCGCCGAGCACGAGCAGGCGGGCTCCGCCTACTATCTTGGGGGCAAGCAGCCCTTCGACCTGCACGGGCTGAGCTGCTTCCTGCGCGACGGCGAGCGCGTGTACCACACCTACTCGACCTATGGGCGCGGCACGGAGTCGACCGGCGGCTCGTACTATTTCCTCGATCTGACCGCGCTCGGGCGCCAGGAGGAATGGGAAGAGCCCAAGGGGCGCAGCACCGGGCTGGGCGCCAAGGCCGGCGACGAGCGCATCCGTTACCCCGACGAGCAGGAGGACCTGTCCGACTCGCGCGGCGCGCGGCCCGCGGCCGCCGCTCCCGAGGCGGACGACTGTTGCTCACGGATGCGGCGCTGAACCGCGGGTCCGGCGCCATTCTCGGCGAGAGCGCGACGCCCGAGCGGCCTCGCTCGCCGTCGGCAGGAGTGAACGCCGCTCACCGCGCATCGAACCTCACGTCCAGGTCCGGGTACTTGCGGGCGAAGTACTCCAGAGCCAGCCACGTGTGGCAGTGCCGGACGTCGGGCTGGTGCGCCGTCGGGCAGTTGCAGCCGAGGAACACGTCACCTTGCCGGGCCTCCTGCGCCAGCGCGTCGAAGCGCTCCCGTTGCTCCGCAAACCGCTCATCGAGCGCCGCGAGGTAGGCGGCGCGAAACCTCTTGAAGCCAGCTTGCGAGAGGTCCGACAGGAACTCCTCGACCATCTCCGGGGTGGGCCTCAGGATGTGGTGCGTGTGTTTGCGCGTGTCGTACCGCTTGCCTTCTGGCAGCGGATCGTCCTCCGGGCGGCGCCCGCGGACGAGGTGGTAGCGTGCAAGCATGCGCTCATTCCTCCTTTCGTTCGTCGCTGGGATGCGTCGGCCGCGACGTCTCATGGCGGTCCGGACGAAGCGCGGCGCGCAGCACGAGCGCGCCTCTCACCGCGGCGCCGGCGCGCGCGCCACGCGTCCGCCCACGACCACCATGTCGATCGGCGTGTCGACGAGCGAGCGATCGGGCGAGAGATCGCGGCCCAGGACCGTCAGATCGGCCACGTAGCCGGGCGCGATCCGGCCCCGCTGGCCCTCGGCGAAGGCCGCGTACGCGGGCGCCGCGGTGAAGGCCAGGAGCGCCTCGTCGAGGTCGAGCCGCTCCTCGGGCATCCACCCGCCCGGGGGCTGGCCCGAGGGATCCTGCCGGGTCACGGCTGCATAGATGCCGAGCAGCGGTGAGGCGTCCTCCACCGGGAAATCCGAGCCGAACACGAGGCGCGCGCCCGACGAGAGCAGCGATCTCCAGGCATACGCGCCCTTCAGGCGATCGGCGCCGAGCCGCGCGGGCGCCCACGGCATGTCGCTCGTCGCGTGCGTCGGCTGCATCGAGGCGATCACCCCGAGCGCCGCGAAGCGCGGCAGATCGTCGGGCGAGAGGATCTGCGCGTGCTCCACCCGGAACCGCAGCGCCGCTGCCCGCCCCGGGCCGAGCGCCTCGAACGCGTCGAGCACGGCGCGGTTGGCGCGGTCGCCGATCGCGTGCACCGCGAGCTGGAAGCCCGCGTCCGCGACGAGCCGCGCCGCGCGCGCGAGCGCCTCGCGATCCATCAGCAAGAGCCCGCTCGTCGAGGGCTCGTCCGCGTACGGCTCGAGCAGCGCCGCGCCGCGCGAGCCGAGCGCGCCGTCGGCGAAGAGCTTGACCCCGCGCAGCACGAACATCGCCGTGCCTGTCGGGTCCACGTCGGGCGTGCGCGCCTTCAGTCCCTCGAGCTGCCCGTCGCCTGCGAGGTAGGCGTAAACGCGGATCGGCAGCCGCCCGGCCGCGGCGAGCGCGCGGTAGACGGCCACGGTCTCGTCGTCGATGCCCATCTCGTGCACGGCCGTGAGCCCGGACGAGAGCGCCTCCTCCGCCGCGCGCAGGATGCGCCGCTCGCGCACGGCGGGCGGGTCGGCCGGGATCCTGGCCTCGATGAGGCCCATCGCGTTGTCGACGAAGACGCCCGTCGGCTCACCCGCGGCATCGCGCAGGATGCGCCCGCCCGGCGGATCCTGCGTGCCTCGACCGACCCCGGCCGCGCGCATCGCCACGGCGTTCGCCCAGAGCGCGTGCCCGTCGACGCGGCGCAGCGCCACCGGGTGCTCCGGCGCCGCTGCGTCGAGGGGGGCGTGCGTGGGGAACGCCGCGCCCGGCCAGAGGTTCTGGTCCCAGCCGCGGCCGGTGATCCACTCGGCCCTCGGGCGCGCCTTCGCCGCCTCGGCCACGATGGCCGCCGCCGCCTCGGCGCTCTTCGCGCCGCGCACGCTCAGCGTCTCCAGCGCGACCCCGAGCCCGTAGAGATGGGCATGTCCGTCGACGAGCCCGGGCACGACCGCGCGCCCCGGCAGCTCCTCGACGCGCGTCCCCGGCCCGACGAAGGCCTTCGCGCCGGCCGCGCTGCCCACGAAGACGATCCGCTCGCCGCGCACGGCGACCGCCTCGGCGCGCGGGTTCCCGGGGTCCATCGTCCGGACGACGCCGGCCGTGATCACGAGATCGGCGGGCGCCTCGGGCGTCGACGTCGCGGCGGACAGGCCCGGCGAGGCACAGCCGGGGGCGAGGCTGCCGAAGAGGCTCAGGAGCGTCGCTCGGAGCGCGTTCGACATGAGCGCCACCCTAGCACCCGCATGGGGCGCGCAACGGCGGGCAGGGGGCTACCAGAAGCTCAGCGTGACCGCGACGGTCAGCAGCGGCAGCGGCGCGAGCACCGCGGTGAAGAAGACGAGGACGTCGATCCGAGCAATCTGCGCGCGCCCTTGCTCGAGCAGCTCGGCCTGCTCGCCGGCGACGATCTCGGCGCCGCAGAGAGCCCCTCCGCGGTACGTGCCCCCGGACGTCGGCCCGAGGACCACGACCGGTCCGGGCGGCAAGCCGCGGTCTGCGGCGCGCACGGGAGGCGAGCCGTCCGCGAAGTCGAGCCAGCCGTTTTCCTCGAGCACCGCGACCCTCGCCCCCGCGATCCGCGCGAGGGCGCGGCGGGCGCGCCAGCGATGGCGGAGCAGCGCCGCGGAGAGCAGTACTCCGCAGGCCGCGACGGCGATCGCGCGCCGGTGGGCGCCGAGCACGTCCGCGACGAGGCGCATGGACGCGGGCATCGGGAAGAACCGCGGCGCCGTGAGGACGACCGGACCTGCTTCGCCGCCGCGATGGGCATCGTAGATCACTCCGTCGAGCACGAGCAGCTCGCCCAGCTGGCGGTCTTTGGCGAACAGAGACGCCTTGCGAACGAGCGGCGACGCCTGGCGGATGATGAAAGAATCGCGGGGATCGATCCAGCCCGGCTGCTGCCGGCACGCCTCGGGGTCGACCATCGCGTACGTGCCGCGCTGAGACAGCCACGTCACGAGCTGAGCGTCGAAAGGCCTCCCGGCCTCCTCCACGTCGATAAAACACCTCTCGGACAGGCTCGGGCACAACCGGCGCACGCCCAGCCGGCCGATGGTCACGTCGTGGATGCGCGTCACGAGGGGCGGTCCGGACGGGTCCGACGGGCCCTCGGCGATCATCGAGGGCTCCCCCACGACGGGCGGGACGACTCCGATGCTCGGAAGGGACGTGATGTGATGCTCCGGATCGGGCTCTCGTATGGCGCGAGCGAGCGATACGGCAATGAGGCCCGTGGCCAGCACGAGGACGGCGACGCTCGCCGCGTGGAGAGCGCGCGGCGGCACGCGAACCATGGTGGTCGTCATGGCAGCGAAGAACACGGCCCCGAGGGCGCCGACGAGGGCGGACAGGAGCCCGAACACGCGCCCGATCATCGGCAACCACTCTCGCCATGCGTACCAGGAAGGGGGGATGTCGGGGCACGTCATCCCATCCCGGGTCATGCGGAAGAAAAGGTACGCGAGCGGAAAAACGAAGAGGGGAAGAGAGACGCGCAGCGCAGGGCTGCGGGCCGCGGCGGCGATGCAGAGGAGCGCGACGACCAAGCACACCTCCATCACGAACCAGGGGACGGCCACTTCCTTGCCCGCGAAGACGGCGAGCACGACGCAGGGGCCAGCCAGGACACCGACGCACGCGGCGTGAATCCTCGGAGGGTCCGAGGAGAAAGAGGGGGGATGATCGCCCGGTGCCAGCATCAACGCTCCTTGAGCTTCACCAAGGCGCCCCGCCCACGGCAGGACCACCTGGGCGCCGAGGAGCGCGCTGCACGCTGCGCGCCTCGGAAAACCGCGCCTCGGCCTGCATGTCCGACGATCCCATGGGGCGCCGATCGCCGTCAAGGAGGCCGCCGGATCGCGACGGAGGGGCGCCGAGCGTTCGAACGCGGGGTTTCAAGGGGAGCACCGGCCGCCGCGGCGGAGCTGGCGATCGAGCCTGAGCGTGCCGCGGCCTCCCGGACCAGAGAGCACCAGGGAAGACATCTGGTGGAGGCTCGCGCCGTCGGCGTGGGGGCTCTGACCTCCACCGCGCCGCGCGGGCGCCCTCCAGCGCCGCGCGGCGGAGCCCGAAAACCCCGAGAAAGAACGTCTTCTCCACGGCTCCTGGGCGCACCGGCGGCGGCCCGAAGCGCCCCGACAACCTGGCCTGCCGGTTGCTCTATCGGGATGCGACGCCGCGAGACAGCGACGAAGGCCTCGCAGGCGACTCGGTATCGCCAGAGGCCGCCGAGACGCGATCTCGTGAGCGTGAACCCCGACCCAAGGATACACCACCATGAAGCTCAAGAACCTGCTCCTCTGCTCGCTCATCTCGTCCTTCTCGCTCGTCGGCTGCGTCGCCGAGCCGCTCGACGGCGACAGCGCCGATGAGGGCGCGAGCGACGCTACCGAGGTCGTGGGGGAGGGCGCCGAGGCGATCATCGGCCCCGGGGGGGGATGACGGCGGCGGCCCGGTCACGAAGACGGTGAACCTCTCGTGCTCGATCACCTTTCCGAGCATCTTCAACCCGAACGCCGCGATCAAGAACACCTCGCTCTTCGCCGTTCCGGACTCGGCGAAGATCACCTTCACGGCCACGCACTACTACGGCGATCCTGGGCCCTACACCCGCTCGGTCACCGGGCCGCTCGCCAAGGGGCAGACCAAGCTCGTCCCGCTCTCGCACCCCGGCGCGCTCGATGCCTACGGCTGCACCGCCAAGGCCACCTGGACCATCCTCGACTGAACCGACCCTGCTGGTTCCTCTTCGGGGTAATTCACAGGGAGCCGGGGAGACGGGGAGTGAAATCCCACCAATCTCCCTGCCTCCCCGACTCCCTGTTTGATTTTTTTCTGCTCAAAATGTCAACAAAATGAGGGGAATTGTCAGGTTCGGAGCGAGGTATGGACGACCGGGCACGGCGCACCGCGCGATGTCGTCTCTCATTCTCCTGCTTCGGTACTGCATGTAATGTTGATCCACCCTCGACGGCCTTCGATCGCGCCGCCAATGAACCGGAGCGGCCATGGGTGATCCGAACGCTCGCAGCTCCACTGCGATACGAGCTCCGGCACCTCGGTCGCGCAGAAGCCGCTCGGGCATCCCGGACAATCGAGCGAATGCCGGCAGCTCTCCAGGTCGGCGCCGGCGAGCTGCACGACCTCGCAGCGGCGCAGCTCCGCGCCGCCGCGCTCGACGAACGTGGGCTGCCCGCCTGGATCGCGCTGGCCTCGCGCGGCATCGCAGCGCTCGAGATCGGCCTGATCGATCATGACGTTGCAAGCGACCACACCTCCGGCGTCCACGGCGAGCGGGTGGGCCTGGCAGATGAAGCCGCAATCGGCCCACCCCGGGTGAAGGAGCATGTCCCACGTGTCCTGATCGTCGCAGCGCGAGGTGATCGGCTCCGCGCGCACGAGCTCGCTCCACGCCTCCAGTCGCGTGCTGCCTCGGTCGACGGTGCGACAGGTCCAATCGGGCGTGGTGAAAGGCCCGACCACCTCCGTGTCCAGGGTCATCGACAGCGCCGTCTGGCTGGGTACCTCGTCGGCGATGAGCCCGGGCCCCTCGTCGTCCCGCGTGCTCGCGACGAGCAGCCTCGCGAGCCTGTCCTGGGGCAGTGACCTGACGAGGGCCACCTCCGCCTCGCCCACGGGTGCGAGCGCGCCCGTGACGAGCTCCAGCGCGCGCCTGGCCGTCCGTAGCGGGCGGTACTCCTCCCCGGGCTCGGCCAGGCGTTGCCCCAGCGCCTCTGTCACGCCTGCCATCACCGCCTCGACCTCCTCCTCGTGCGAGGTCTGCGTGATCCACGCGAGCGCGGGGATTTCCCGCGAGGTGAGGAGCGCTGCAGCGTCGGGCGCGCTCGGCCGCGCGACGACCACCCGGATATCGCCGGGGTGCCACTGGGCCGGATCCGCGCTGCCACATGTTCCCCACCGCGATTCGATCACGGCAAGGAGGCTCGCGCGCATGCTCTGGGCGACGCGCTCGCGGAGCTGCGCGGCTTCGGCCGTGTCAGCGTCATCGACGACCAGGACGATGACCTGCGGGCGCTCCTCAGTGAGCTTTCCGCCCTCGACCAGCTGCGAGGTTGTCCGGGGGAGCACCGCCACGGGATCCGTGCCGCACGCCACGGCGGCGAGCGTCAACCATGGGAGATGGAGAGACCTCAATTGCCACATCACGGGCGGTGCTGGCAACACGCATACCAGTGAGCGTGCTGCTCTCCAGGCCGAGAAGAGCGCTATTCCTGCGGTGTCCGAAGTGGGCTGAGCGCGCTCCATGCCAACACGGCGGCGCGCGGCGCCAACCCAGTTGCTCAGCCCGAGCGAACCGCTCTCTCCCGGAATGGTGACGCCGGATCCGCGACTGACCCGCGGAGCCCTCGGGGATGAGGCCCGCTACTTGTTCGTCTGGTGCTGGCGGGCGCGATCCGCGACCGTTTGCCCGCCGGGGACGCCGCGCACGTCGCGGTTCTGCCACTGCAGCATCCAGCCGGGGTATTCGGGCGGCAGCGCGCTCGCCTCGTCGAGCTGCTTGACATGCTCGGGAGAGAGCGTGACCTCCGCGGCGGCGAGGTTGTCGGCGAGCTGCTCCCGCGTCTTTGCGCCGATGATGACGCTGGTGACGAAGGGGCGAGTCAACTGCCACGCGAGCGCGACGCGCGCGACCGACAGGCCCGTGGCGCCCGCGACCTCGCGCAGCGCGCCGAGCACGCGCGGCAGGCGGGCGCGGTCGACGGGCGGGAAGTCGAAGCTCGTGCGCCGCGCGCCGTCAGGGCCGCCCGGCTTCTCCGGATCGAACTTGCCCGACAGCATGCCGCCCGCGAGCGGGCTCCAGGGGAGGATCGCGATGCCCTCCGACTGCGCCAGGGGCACGATCTCGCGCTCGATGTCGCGCCCCGCGAGCGAGTAGTAGACCTGGGCGCTCTCGAACCGCGCGAGGCCGTTCGCCTGCGCGAAGCCGATCGCCTTCATGGCCAGCCACGCGGGCAGGTTGCTGAAGCCGACGTAACGGGCCTTGCCCGAGCGCACCACGTCGTCGAGGGCGCGCACCGTCTCCTCGATGGGCGTCACGGGATCGACGCCGTGGATCTGGTAGAGGTCGACGTGATCGAGCCCGAGCCTCTGGAGGCTCGCGTCGATGCTCGCGAGGATGTGCGCCCGCGATAGGCCGATCTGGTTCACGCCCGGGCCCACGCGTCCGCGCACCTTGGTGGCCACGACGACCTGCTCGCGCGGGCGTCCCAGCGCCTTGAGCGCCCCGCCGACGAGCCGCTCCGACTCGCCTTCGGCGTAGACGTCCGCCGTGTCGATGAAGTTGACGCCGCTGTCGAGCGACGTGCCCACGACCGCCTCGACCTCGCTGGTGCCGAGCGCGCCGATCACCTGCCAGAAGCCCTTCCCGCCGAACGTCATGGTGCCGAGGCAGAGCTCGGACACGTAGAGGCCTGTCTTCCCAAGGAGCTTGTATCGCATCGTGCCTTCTCCCTTGTGTGTCCCGGAGGGGTAAGTCTTCGAGCGCGCTCGAAGTCAAGGAGCGGACGGCGAAACAAAACGGGGCCGGGTGCGCCCTTGACTTCGAGCGCGCTCGAGCTTTTACCGTGACGGGTGCCGAAACGCCGCCGGCCCTCCCCCGCGCGGCAAGGAGAGGTCCAGTGCAGCCCCGCCGAGCAGCTGATCGCCCTCCGCTCTCCGCCATCGACGTCCGCCCCCCTCCCGCGGAGCGCGCCGAGGCGCCCTCGGGAGCGGCTGACAGGCTGACCATCGCCGAGGTCGCTGCCGCCACGAGCACGAGCACGCACACGCTGCGCTACTACGAGCGGATCGGCCTCATCCAGCCGATCGCGCGGGCGCGCAGCGGCCACCGCCGCTACGGTCCCGACGACGTGCGCTGGGTCGTCTTCCTCCGCCGGCTGCACGAGACGGGCATGCCCATCCAGCGGATGCTCGCCTACGCGACGCTCGCGCGCCGGGGCGACGCGACCATCTCGGAGCGTCGCGCCCTGCTCGAAGCGCACCGCGACGAGGTGGCCAGGAAGCTCGCCGAGCAGCAGGCCCACCTCGCCGGCATCGAGAAGAAGGTGCGAATGTACGAGGAGCTGGAGCGTCAGCTCGCCGAGAAGAGCGGCCGTGACGCGCCCGCGCCCGGCCGTCAGCCGGCGGCCTTCGTGCCGAGCGCCTGATCGCCGATCGTGCCAGTCCTTGTGCGCGCGTGCGATCCCCGGGGAGGGTGTGGGTGTATTGTTCCTCGGCGTTGAGGCTGACCAAACCCTCGACGGCCACTGATATGCTGCGGCCGTGCGACGGCTCGCCCAGCTTGCGCTCGCCGTGGTCTTGACGGGGTGCGCGTCGCATGGAGACGAGGATGCGATCGCGACCGCGACCTCGCTCCCGATCGAGGTCCTCGGCGCGCCGGGTGCCGCCGTCGCGGTCACGATCGACGTCCCCGGCGACGTCGCCTCCGCGCCGGGCGCCGGGCTCGCGCTCACGGTGCACAACGTCGTCGAGGCCGACGCGGCCTACGTGGTGGTGAACGACGCGGCGCCGATCGACCTCGCCGCGCCGGGGCTGCGCAGGCCGTCGGGCGGCCACGCGACCGCCACGCTCCCGCTCCCCGACGGCACGCTGCGCGCGGGCGCCAACCGCGTGGTGTTCCGCTACGACCGCCAGGTCCGCGACGTATCCGGGTTCCGCGTGATCGACGTGGCCGTGGTGGCCGGGGGGCTGCGGGGGACGGCCGACCTCCTCGCCGACGACCCCGCCGCCTGGACCGCGCCGTCGGCCGACGCCGGCGCCATCGAGCGCGGGCGGCGCTTCTTCGCCGAGGAGAGCCGTGACGGCGGGCCTGTGTGCGCGCGCTGCCACGCCGACGATGGCGCCGACCTGGCCTACTTCGCGTTCTCCAACCACAGCGTGATCGCGCGCGCCCAGCACCACCTGTTCACCCCCGCCGAGGCCGCCGACGTGGCGAGCTACGTGCGCTCCCTGGCCGTCCCCCCCGTCGGACGCGTGATCGACGCACCGTTCCAGCCCGGCCCGCAGCACGCGGGCGCGGCCGGCGCCGGGCACCAGGCCGTGCTCGACTCCGACGAGGCGCTCGGCGCCGCGCTGTTCCCCGGCGGCTTCCCCGAGGACCCGGCCTGGGACCTGGCCGCGTCGCTCGACACCTCGGCCATCGCGCTCCCGGTCGAGACGCCGTCGTGGATGCGCTGGCTGCCGCGCAGGATCGACGAGACCTGGTTCACGCGCGACGACGGCCGGCTCGCCGAGGCGCAGGCCGCGCTCGAGCGCGACGGCACGCTCGAGGCGGCGCGCGCCTTCGAGACCGCCGCGGTGCAGATCGGCAAGGAGATCCTCATCACGACGGGCGATCACGCCGGGCGCGTGGAGCTCCTGCGTTACGCCGCGATCAAGCTGTGGGACTGGCAGCGGCGCCACGGCGGCTTCGACGGCGCGGACCGCGGCTTCCCCGACGGCGGGCCCGCCTTCCCCTACGAGGTCGGCTTCGCGTTCTTCGAGGCGGCGTTCGCCGACGCCGTGCCGGACGCGATGGCGCAGACCTTTTCCTGGTGGGTGGCCCAGGCCGCGGTCAACCCCGGCCGGGGCCACACGTCGGGCGATCGACCGCTGAACTGGAAGGACGTCCTCACCGCCGCCGACGGCGCCGGCGCCGGCCCGTGGACGATCATCTACCTCCACCTCGTCGGCAGCCTGGAGGAGTCGCAGGGCGCGCTCGCCGACGACTTCGGCACCGATCGCGGGCCGGTGCGCCTGCTCGCCGTGCCGCTGCGGCGCGTCCCCGGCCCGATCCGCGCCGCGCTGCTGCGCCGCTTCTTCGCGCGCGAGGCAGCGTTCCTGGCCGGCGGCGGGACGCTCACGTCCGATCATCACGTGGTCCTTGGCAACGCCTGGCGGGATGGGTGTGAGGGGCTCGCCCTCGACCAGCGCGCGGAGCTGCGCGCGCTCGCGCCGCCCGAGGTCGCCGCCGACCTGGCGGCGTGTCCCTAGGCGGCGATTGCTGGAGGAACAATGGTTCGAACACGTCTCGCGCTCTCACTCGTGGCCGCCGCCGTACTCGCGGCCTGCGGCAGCTCGGGGAACGGCCTCGACAGCGCCGGCGGCCCCGGCGGTCCGACCGCCGACTGCCCCGACGGCGAGTCCTGCTCCTTCTGCGACGCCACGACCTGGGGCGGCGCGCTCCCCGGCGCGGACACCGACGTGGTGATCCCGTCAGGGAAGGTCGTCGTCGTCGACTGCCCCGCCGAGGCGCACACGGTCCTGGTCGAGGCCGGCGGCACGCTGCACGCGTCGCGCGAGGCGTCGGCCACGCTGACCCTGCACGGCAACCTGGTCGTGGAGGGGACCGTCGATTACGGCACGCCCGACGACCGCGTTCCCGACGGCGTGACCGCCGAGATCGTCTTCACCGGCATGCACGACGAGGACTACGCCGGCACGCCCAGCGCGGTGGAGGGAGGGGACGGCCCGCGGTCGGTCGACACGCCCATCTCCGTCGTCGGCGGCGACGTCGGGGTGTGGGTCATGGGCGCCGGGCGCCTTCTCGCGGCCGGCGCGCCCAAGCGCGCGTGGGGGAAGCTCGTCGAGGGCGCGGGGGACGGCGACGCGGTGTTCACCGTCGACGACGCGTCGGGGTGGAAGGCCGGCGATCGCGTCGTCCTCACCCCGTCGGCCCCGCTCGCCGGCGGCGACGTGGCGGTCGACCAGTTCGATGAGGGGACCATCGCCGCTGTCGACGGCAAGGAGGTGACGCTGGCCAAGGCGCCGGCGTTCACCCACGACGGCTGCGCGGACTGCCTGCGCCGCGCCGAGGCCGCGAACCTGTCGCGCAACGTGGTCATCCGCTCGGCCGACGACACCGCACACGCGCACATCCTGGTCGCCGAGCAGGGGCACGCGCAGCTCGACAGCGTGGAGCTCCGCTGGCTCGGCCCGCTGATCCCGTGCAGCGGCGGCGCCGAGGGGACCGCGCTCCCCGCCCGCCGCGCGCCGCTCTGGTTCCACCAGCAGAAGGACGCCTCGGCGGGCTCGTTCGTGCGTCACGCGGCGATCTGGGGCGGCGAGCTGCACTTCATCATGGTCGAGCAGTCGAACGACATCGAGATCAGCGACGTCGCCGGCTACGACACCCAGGGGGTGGGCTTCGGCCTGTTCTACGACAACGGCGCGTGCGGCACGTTCTGTGACGATCGCGAGAAGGCGCCGGCCGGCGTGCTCCTCGACCACGTGCTGGCCGCGCGCGTCGGCATCCCCGAGCGCGTCGACGGCTGCATCCGCGTGGACCACCGCATGACCGGCATCGCCGTGTCGGGCGGCGAGGGCTCGGGCGCGCGCGACTCGGTCGCCGTCGGCGTGGGCTACGACGGCACAGGCGAGGACGTCTCCGGCTTCGGCTGGCAGGAGGGGGGCTCGGGGCGGCCGGCGGACTTCGTCTTCGACGGCAACGTCGCCCATCACGTCCGCGGGCACGGCGCGATGATCTGGCACAACATCGAGGTCGCGCAGCCGGCGTACCGCGACAACGCGTTCTGGTCGAACGGCCACTACGGCGTCCTCTGGGGTGCCTACGTGAATCCGCTGCTGTTCTCCGACGTCGTGGCGGTGGACAACGGGCTGGCGTCAATCGGCGTCAAGGCCATCCCGCTCGACGACACGGCCCGCTTGCAGGGGGGCACCGTCGACGACATCAAGATCCTGGCTTACGTGTTCATCCAGGAGAAGCCGGCGATCTTCGACCACGTGACGTTCACGGGCGATCGTCCGGTCGCGGTGACGCAGCTCCACGAGGCGTGCGACGGCGGCGACGAGGAGGACCCCGCCGATCCCGACTGCCTGCGCGTGTGGCTGCGCTTCGTCGATCCGGTATTCCCGCCGGGCGTGCTGCCGTTCGATTTCGGGCAGACGTTCAACCGCTACTCGACCTGGGAGGTGCGCGGCTTCTCCAGCCCCGACTTCCCGGACCTGCCGGCCGACTTCGATCTCTACCGCGCCGACAACGAGGTCGAGGGGGGCGCCTACTTCGCGCCGTTCGACGCGTGGCTCGTTCCACGTTGATGCGGCGAGAAGCGCCGACAGCCGCGTGTGGGTCGAGCACCGGATGATGTTTGACCTCTGACCATAGGAGAAGGAGCGCCGCGTCGACGACGGTCGTCCCCCTGGATCGGTCGCTCCCGGCGTCGTACCCAGGAATCGCCTTTGCTTGTGCATGGTACCATGTTTGCCTGGGGGCGTTCGCCCGAGCGGTCGGGTGAGGAGGAGGTAGACCATGCGCAAGCTAGGGGTGGCTATGGGGATGGCGGCGGCGGCGCTGATGACCGCGCCACGACCCGCTGAGGCGTGCGGCGGATTCTTTTGCGGACGACAGCCGGTGGACCAGACCGCGGAGCGGATCTTGTTCGCGACGAATCAGGATGGCTCGGTCACGATGGTGACGCAGATCCAGTATGCGGGCGCGGCGCCGGACTTCGCCTGGGTGGTCCCGCTGGCCGAGGTGCCGGCGGTGGACAGCCTCGCTGTGTTCCCGCAGCTTGCGCTCACCGCCCTTGATACAGCGACAGGTCCGCAGTTCCAGTGGCCCAACGACCCGAACTGCTACCCTGCCTTCCCCGAGGCAACCGCAGGGGGCGGGTCCACTTCAGGCGGCACCGACGACGGCGACGTCGCGGTGCACATCCGGGAAGAGGTCGGGCCGTACGACGTGGCCGTGGTCGAGTCGACCGATCCCACGGCGCTCATCGACTGGCTTCGCGACAACAACTTCCGCGTCAACGACGCGATGGCGCCGTACATCGGCATCTATACGAGCGAGGGGATGAAGTTCCTCGCGCTGCGGCTCAAGCCGGACGCCGAGGTCACCGACATCCAGCCGTTCCGCTTCACGCTTCCGTCGGGGTCGCCGTCGATCCCGATCCGGTTGACGGCGATCGCGGCCGAGCCGGAGATGGGGATCACCGTGATGATCCTCGGCGACCGGCGCTATGGGCCGGCCAACTGGACGGACGTCGAGATCGACGACGACCAGATCGTCTGGAGCGCGAACCAGTGGCCGGTGCAGACGAACTGGACGGCGCTCGTCGCGCGCAGCGTCGATGAGGCCGGCGGTCGCGGCTTCGTCACGGAGATGAGCGGACCGACGATCGGCATCGCCGACCAGGTCCGCAACACGATGAGCTCGGACGAGCAGCAGGTGGCCGCCCGCGACGCGCTGCTGCCGCTCCTGGAGGGCAACACGACCATCACCCGGCTCTATACCCGCCTGTCGCCCGAGGAGATGACCGTCGATCCGATCTTTCGGCGCACCGACGGTCCCGTGGTGTCGAACACCCACCTGCTCCCGCGCTACGTCGATGACCGCGACCTGTGCGTGGGCGCTCCCGGCGCCGAGGCTGCCGGCGCCGCGTCGCCGTGCGACTTCGCGGCGTGCGGCGCAGGCGGCCTGTGCCGCGTCGTCGAGGGCGCAGACGGCGCCCAGCCCGTCGCAGCCTGCGCGTGCGTGCCCGGGACGACCGCGCGCACGACGTTCGATCCGTCGGGCCGGCCGACGGTGACCTGCCAGGACCTCCGCATGTCGTTCCTCAACCCCGGTGACCGGGCGCTACCTGACGCGCCGCCGCTCGCGGATCCTTGTGCGACGTTCGATTGCGGCGCGAACGGCGAGTGCGTGCCCATGAACATGACGCCGACCTGCCGCTGTTCGACCGGCTATGTGGCGGTAGGCGCGATCGCCGCCGACGGCAGCCGCGCGACGACCTGCGTGCTTCCCGACGAGCCCGTCCCGGCGTCCTTCTACGACCGGCGCGTCCCGCAGCTGCCCGATTCGCTGCCGGGTGGTCGACCCGTCGATGTGCCGCCCCCCGCCGTCGTGGCCGCCTCTGGAGGCTGCAACGCCGGCGGTCATGCTGGCAGCGCCGTCGGCCTCAGCGGCGCGCTGCTCGGCCTGCTGGTGGCCGTGCGCCGCCGCCGGCGCTCGTAGGAGTCCGCGCCGTGGCCTGCTCGACCTTCGCCGCCGGCCTCGCCGTGCTCCTCGCGCTCGCTCCTGGCTGCGCCGGCGGGGACGAGCCGCCGGCGCAGGGAGTCGCCGAGCTCGGCACCGGCGAGTGGCAGTTCGAGCCGCTGGCCGACGGCCAGGAAGTCGAGCTCGCCCACGGCGCGCAGGGCGGCTGGCACGTGTGGACCAGCCTTCGTACGCTCGGCGTCGAGCCCGAGGGCGTCCAGCTCGAGGTCACGACGACCGTGATCGACGATCCGTCCTCGGCGACGACCAGCCGGGGGAGGATCGTGCTCACGGAGCTCGAGGACGGCCGGTGCGAGTTCATCGGATGGCCGGCCGTGCTTCGCGAGCCAGCTTGTGCCATCGGTCTACCGCTCCGGATCAGGGGGGTGGTGACCGACGCGCGAGGCGCGGTTGCGACCGCCGAGCGGCTGGTGCGCCCTCGATGGGACAGCGACGAGGCCTGTGCTGGGCGGCCGTAGCACCCGAAATCCACATCGCCAGCCTGGTCCAGCAGATCCATGTCAGAGCGAGTGAACGACCCAGATGGCTGGCTCCTCATAACGCCCGCGCCGACCCTGGACGTACACGGGGGCAAGGCCGCCGGGGATCTCGAACGAGCGCTCGGAAGGCAAGATAGGCCTGCCGAGCCAGACCTCCCAGAAATCGAGCTCCAGGTCGACCACGAGGGCGCAACGAGGAGTCCCGGCGATCCGGCCCCCAACGCGGAGATGCGTTCGGACCCACGGGTCGGTGGGCAAGCCGTCCTCGCGGGCGCGATCGAGGAACTCCTCGATGTCGATGCCTGGGCAGGATGCCTTGGACGGGGGGCGCACCGGGGCGAGCACGCCGGCGAGGCCCGATCGCCTCGCCAGGGCCTTGAAGCCGGCGAGCACGAGCGCGCTCACGCCCTGGCCGCGGAACAGCGGCGACACCGAGGCGGTGAAGGCGCCCAAGTGGGTTGGCGGCTCGCCGTCGCGGACCGCCTTCGCACGGAGGACCTGCCACTTCCAGCCGCTGTCGGGCAGCGCCGCCAGATCGTCGCTCCGCACGGCGATCGGCGCCGCGTTGCCGACCGCGGCCAGGCGCCCCGTCGCTCTCTCGACGAGGCCGAACGTGAACGCGGGGGTTTCCCGGATGATCTCCAGATAGGCGTCCTCGACGTCGTTGGAGTAGATGAACGGCGTCGCGGCCCACGCCTGCGCGACGAGGACATCCATCAGGGCGCCGAGGTCCGCGCGCTCTGCGCGCGTGAACATGTCGAAGCGGTCGCTCACCGCTCCAGGCGGAGCATCGTGGGTCATGCGAAGTCGTTCAGCTCGGCGAACGCCGTAGTCACGTCCAAGGAGGGGCGCAACGCCCACGACGAGCGGAGCAAATCCGCCATGGATTGTCAAGCGAGCGCCATGGTTCCAACGTCAAGCCGCGACGCAGAATCGTTCGTTCGCGCCGACGTGCTCCAACGCGTGATGGTTACCCTCGCCGAGGTATCTTTGACGCGGAGAGCCCGTCTCGAGCGAGTCGCTCGAGGCGAAGCGGCGGAGACCGCTCACGGTGGAGCTCGACGGCTTCAATGTGCAAGCTGCGGTACGGATCGAGGGATGGGCCGATGAGGGGCGGGAGCGGCTCGTGAGGTACTGTGCCCGCCTCGGGGGGTGCGTCCTGCGAAAGTCGGGCTAGGGGTACGTGCCGAACGCCCACCATTCGGTCGCCATGTTGTCGTCGGTGATGATCGGGTCATCCTGCGTCCGCAGCAGGATTGACTCCCGGCCTTCCCAGGTGGGCCCGCCGCGCCAGTCCTGTTCTTTCAGCAGATCGAGCTGCGCGGCGCTGCTGCCGGCGGGCAGCACGGGACGACCGTCGATACGCCACGCGTCGAGCTTCCTCTCGAAGCGCGCGTGGTCGATGGTAATCGGACCGTCGCTCGCGATCAGCATGTTCTGGTAGCGGAGGGCGTTGGGGAATACGGTCGCCCCGGTCTTCTGAGCCGCGGTGGACATGGTGGTGTTGTAGTAGAGCGCGCCGCCCAGCTTCAGGTGCCGGCGGGACAGATCCATCATCTCTCGGGAGAGCAACATCGAGGCATACGAGCGCCAGTACACGATTGTGTTCTCGACGATGACGTCGAAGCGCCGCGAGGTCCGCCCCAGGTAGCGCCGGCCATCATCGATGAGGAGCTCCACCTTCGGGTTGTCCAGCGCGCTCGCGACGACGGGCGCGCGCCGCGCCGCCTCGACGAACCCGGGGTTGATCTCGACCACGGTGAGGCGCTCGACGTCGGGGTCGTTCGCCAGCACCTGAAGCCAGGAGCCGGACCCGAGGCCGATCATGAGGATGTCGCGCGGCTGGGGATGGAACGCGGACACCAGATAGGCCCGCAGCACCCGGTTCTCGTCCTTTTCCGGCAGCGGGCTGACGTTGGTGATGCCCTCGTAAGATCCGCCGCCGTACACCGTGCCCGACCGGGAGACCGTGACGACGCCTTCGCGACGCTCGATGACGTGGGCGAAGCGACCGTGTTCGCGGTGTTCCTCCCCGTAAAGGAGCTTCTCGTAGAGGTCGCCGTAGAGCGTCGGCGCCGACCCCACGAAGGACGCGATGGCGGCGACCAAGATGGCGCCGCTGAACACGCGCGAGCGCGCCGTCGTCGACGCTGAGAGCATGAGCATCGCGCCGATCGCGGCGCCCGCGATCGCGAGGGCCACGTTGAGCTCGCGCAGAGGCAAGACATCCAGCAGCACGAGGCCGGTGACCAGGCTGCCCAGCGTCGAGCCCACGATGTTGCCGACGTAGACGTAGGACAGCCGCGCGCCGGCCAGCTCGTCCGCGCGGATCCCGAAGTGGCACAGGAGCGGGAACCCCGCGCCGAGGCAGGTGCTGGCGAGCGCGAAGACAGGCAGCGTCGAGGCCGGCTCCACACCGCGGCCGACCAGGTGCGCGACGACGGGGGCCACGAGGAAGGCCGCGAGCGCCCCGGCGAAGATCACCCCGCCCACCCGGTAAAGCTGTCCGGAGCGCTCCACCGCCGTGCTCCGGCAGTAGCGACCGGCGAGGAGCGATCCGCCGGCCAGACCGGCGAGGTAGGCCGCGAGCAGAAAGCCGAAGGCGTCCGGAGCGCCTTCGACCGTAAAGCCGTAGATCCGGACCCAGAGGACCTCGTGCGAGAGCGCGAGATAGCCGCCGAGCGTGGCGCCGAGGACGGCAACGAGGAGCCTCATGGCTCGCCGCGACGCCCACGGCGCAGAACCATCACGAGCACACCGAGAAATACGTTGAGCGCCGCGGCAACCTCCGCCGTGGCCCGGAGGCCCAGCCCGCCCAGCAGGTAGCGCGCCGCCAGAATGGCACCGAACGCCGCGCCCAGCGTGTTGGTGAAGTACAGGTTACCTAGCGAGCGACCGACGTTACGCGATCGCGACGCGGCGTGCGCGACCAGGAGGGGGAGTGTGGCTCCCATCAGCATGGCCGGGAGCGCCACGAGCAGGAAGGCCACCCCACCCGTGGCGACATGGCCAATGCCGTGCGTGACCTCTGCAATGAGGGCGAAGAGGCGAAGGCTGAAGGCGCCGTAGAGGCCTATCCCGAGCTCGGAGAGCGCAAACAGCGTCACCGCAGCTTGCGGGTACCGGCGCGAAAGCGCCCCACCCGCGAGGCTCCCGAGGCCGAGACCGAGCATGAACGCGGTGACGACGATCGTGACCGACAGGATGTCGACGCCGTAGATCGCGTAGAGCGCGCGCTGCCAGACGACCTGATACACCAGCGCTGCCGAGCCCGAGAGGAAGAACACCGGGAAGAGCCAGGGCTCCATGGCTTGCGCCTTCAGCTGCTCAGCGGCTGGCGGGGCGAGCTTGGTCGAGAGGGTCTGCGAAGGCATGCTTGCTCTCCCACACGGAGCTAGCGGACGCGGGCGCGCCGGTACTCTCCCGGTGTCGTTCCCGTCCAGCGACGGAAGCTGCGGTAGAAATGGCGCGGCTCGCCATAGCCGAGCAGGAACGCGATCTCCTGGAGCGCGAGGTCAGGCCGGCGAACGAGATCGAGCGCCTTCCCCCGCCGCGCCTCGTCGAGCTGCGCCGTGAACGAGGTGCCGATGTCCTTGAGCGCGCGCTGGAGCGAGCGCGTGCTCATGCCCAGCGAGCGCGCGACCCCCTCCTGGTCCACGTCGCCGCGATCGAGCCGCTCGTCGATGCGGGCGCGCACGCGCGCGTCGAGCGTCGCGGCGCTGGCGGGCGCCGCGCGCGCGGCGAGGAGCTGCTCGGCGTGGCGAACGAGGTAATCGCGGACCGACGGGTCCGCGCCGACCACGGGCGCGTCGAGCACGCGCGCATCGTAGACGAGGCCCGTCGCGCCCGCCTCGAAGCGGGCGGGGGCCCCGATCGCCTCCTCGTAGAGCGACGGCGGGTGCCGGCGAGGATGGCGGAACAGCGCCTCGATCGGCCTCGCCGAGCCGCCGAGGTAGAGCGCGATGAAGCGCGCGAGCGTCGCGACCATCATCTCGATCGGCTCGGCCATGGCGACGACGCGCGGCTCGTGCTCGAGCGCGAGCCGCGCGACCCCGCCGTGCTCCTCGAGGAGGATGCGGAGGTACGGGTCCATCAGCCGGCAGAAGCGGCCATAGACGGCGACGCCCTGCCGCACGGTCTCGCTGTGGCGAAGGACGTGCCCCACGATGCCGACGACCGAAACCGGGATGCAGCGCGCATAAAGCAGCCCGAGAGGCTCGCCGGGGAGGCGCTGGAGAAGGAGCTCCCAGAGCGAGAAGAGCGATGCATACGGCACGAGCTCGTCGGGCGCGGTAAGGATCTCGGGCGCGACGCCGGCCGCCTGAAGGAGATCCTCCTGCGGGACTCCGCACGACGAGGCGAAGGCGATGAGCCCGGCAGGCATGGATGCGAACACGAGATCGCCGTCGGACATGGCCTGCGCCGAGGATAGCGCAGCCGCCCGGGGGCTCAGCGCCGATCCCGCCGAGCCCCCGGGCGGCTGCGGGTCCCCGAGGCACCCGCCGCCTCGCTGTCCAGGGCTGGTCGAGCGTCCGGGGCACGGCGCGCCGGGCCGTCGTCCTGGGCAAAGGACTCCCTGTCGCCGGAATCCTTCATGCTCGATGGGGTGGGGACACCGGGAGACCCGACGTAACCGATCTAACCGAGGTCACCGCCCGCGCCTCGGTTCGCGATCGCTCGACCGATTGCATGGAATCCAGCTTGAACGAGCGCTCCGGCTCGTGGCATCCTTGCCATGCACGCAAAGGGGGGACGATGGCGGTGCATCACATCGCGCTGGCGACCAGCGATCTGGTCGCCACACACCGGTTTTATACCCGGGCCATGGGGTTCCGTCTCGTGAAGGTCATCGCGGTGCCTTACGAGGGCAGCCGCGATGGGGGCTGGGCGAGGCACGCCCTGTATCGGACCAGCGAGCCCGATGGTCCGCTGCTCGCATTCTGGGATGTGCACGAAGAGACGGTGCGGGGGCGCTTCAGGACGGATCTCTCGACAGGGCTCGGGCTGCCGGTGTGGATGAACCACCTGGCTTTCAGCGCCCCGACGGGTGAGCTCTACGGTCGGATGCTCGCGCGATGGCTCTCGCACGGCCTCGAGGTGACCGAGAGAGATCACGAGTTCTGCCGCTCGATCTGCACGATCGATCCCAACGGCATCATGGTCGAGTTCTGCCAGACCCTCCGGGCCTTCTCGGCCGAGGAGGTCGCCGACGCGGAGCGCTCGCTCTTCGATCCCATGCCGCCGCTCGAGCTGCCGCGACCCTCGGTCGTCCACCGGTCGCAGGTGGGGTGATGCGCCTGCGCGCGACCAGGCCGGTGATTGCGCCCCATCGTCACGGCATGTGCGGCGCGTGGGACGGCGAGATCGCGTGCTGCGATGTGGCTCAGGGCGCTGCCGGCGCCCCTTCCCGGCAGGGCGCCACCCGATCTGCGCCGCCGAAGAACTCTCCCGAGAGCAGCGACCACGCCCGCGCGTTCTCCGGCGGGCCGCACTTGAACGGCGCCTTCGAGAGCCGCTTGCCGCGGAGCGCCGCGCGCTGCTCGCGGTAGTAGCGGATCGCCAGCTCGGCGGCGTACTCCACGACGCCGTTTCCTGGCTGGAACGAGTAATACGTGCCGCCCTTCACGATGGTCTCGTTCGGCGAGTACGGCGTGAGGCAGGAGATCCTCGTCCCGCAGCGCGCGACGATGCCGTCGTAGATCGGCGAGAGCGCCGCCTGGGACCACCCGCCGTGCGCGACGTCGTTCAGGTGGAAGAGCTCGTGGAAGAGCGTCTCCCGCACGTCGTCCGCGGAGCGGTGGAGCGAGCCGGAGAGGTTGTATGCGACCGTCCAGCCCGAGGCATAGGCGGAAGGCGTCCGCGCCCGCACGGACCGGAAGTACCGGAGCGCGAGGGCGCGATGTCGGTAGCGCACGGGTGAGCTGGCCGCGCCCGCGAGATCCGCGACGAAGGCGTCGAAGTCGGCGATCGCCGACACCGTCCACTCGAGGTGGCGGCGCTCGGCGCGCACCGGCAGCTCCGGGACGAGGTGGAGCATGCCGCGGTAACCGCCGTCCATCATGTGCTCCCGCTCCAGCCCGGCGACGCTGCCGTTCTGGTCGAAGAGCGCGGTTGCGCTCGCCGAGGCCTGCGGGTCGCCTTGGTAGCGGAGCGCGAGCAGGCAGCGGATGCGCTCGTGCCCGGGGCCGGGCGCGGCCACGGTCCCGGCGTTCCGGTGCCGGCAGGCGTCGATGGCGTCTCGGTGGGCGGCGGCGTCGTCCGGGAACAGGATGGCCTCGGCTTCGTCCGCCGAGATGGCAGGGGCCGGCTCGGTTCGGGCGGGGGAGGGCGCGGCGCCCTGCGCGCCATCGGCCTGCGCTCCCCCCGCGGACGCCGCGCCGGCAGGCTCAGGGCCTCCCGGGCCTGAAGGCGCGCTGGCTGTCGCGAGGACCGGAGAGCTCGGCGGCGCCGCGGCCTTGCCGGCGGCGCCCGGGGGGCCGGGGCTCGCGGGGGCACACGCCGCGACGAGCAGCGGCAACGCGAGGGTCAATACGGCGGCGAGCGGCGGTGTTGCCCCGGGGCGCATCCTGCCAGGATGCCAGAACTTGGTGCGGCGATCATCCAACGATGTCCGTCGGGGCAGGGGAGGACCCCAGCGATGCGCAACGGGTCCTCTGCGACGCGAGCGCTACCCTACCCACGCGCGTGCCGCAGCCGCATGCGGATAAGCCTGCTCCCGGAGCGACGTGGCCCCGATGCGGGCCTTCTACGGCACCACCACGGTATCGTTCGTCTGCAGCGGCAGATCCCCGCGGAGATCGCCTTTCCCGACGACCTCATCGAACACGAACGGAATCCTGCGCTCGCCGATCGCGTCGCGCCGGACGATCACCACCTCGTCGGGGTCGGCGAAGCGCGTGAATCCGCCCGCGAGGGCGAGCGCCTGGAGCACGGTGATCTGCCCCCTCGGCGTGAACTCGCCAGGACGCGACACCTCGCCCATCACGTAGACCCGGTAGCTGTGGAGCTCCGCCACCTCGACGCTGACGACCGGCTTCTCATGATAGAATTTGGCGGCCTGCGTCGCGATGTCCTCGGCGATGCCCATGACGGTGCGCCCCGACGCCAGGACGTCGCCGATGAGCGGGATCGTGATGAACCCGTCGGGTCGCACCGTGACGCGCTGGCTCAGCGCCTCGTTCTTCCAGGCGCGCACCTCCAGCACGTCGCCGGGGCCGACGGCATAGGCGCTCGTCGCGCGGCGCTCCGCATCGAAGTCGACCCGCGGGGCGCGCGCGCCGCAGCCCGGGAGCGCCATGAGGACCGTGAGCGCAGAGCAGAGCAGGGCAATCCGGACACAGCGGGAGCACATGCGGTTTCCAGCCTCCTTGATGCGATGGCGCTCCAGCAAGCGCCGATCCCGCGGCCGCGCTCCACGCCTGCTCCTCGCGCGCGCACTGGCGCTCTTCCCGCGTGCCGCTCGGACCCGCGGTGCTAGATCCGTCGCGCGGAAGGGGGGAATGCGCGCCGCGCCTCATCGCGCCCGCGCAGGGCGCCTCCGCGCGGCCGCCACGACGGCGCGGCGCGGGCCGCCTGTGCGCGGCGCGCGCCACGCGGACGGCGCGCCACACCATGGCAGCGTGGGTCGTGTGCGCGCTGTGCGCGCTCGTCATCATCAAGCCGCAGGAGTTCATCCCCGCGCTCGCGGGGATTCCGCTCGTGCACGCGGCGTTCGGGATCACCCTTCTCTGCGTCGCCCTCGACGTCGTGTGGCGGCGGCTCAAGCCGACGCTCGCGCCTCAGGTCGTCTATGCGCTCGCGTTCCTCGCCTGGGCGGCGCTGACCACCGCGCTGAAGCGCCCGGCCGCGCTCGAGGAGCGCGGCATGCAGCTCGCGACCGTCGCGGGCATCTTCGTCGCCGTCGCCGTCGCCGCGGCCTCGCCGCGAGGGCTGCGCGCGCTCGCGATCACGCTCGTCGGCTGCGCCGTCCTCACGACCGTGGTCGCGATCGTGCAAGCGTTCCAGCCGCACGGCTGCATGATCGCCGCGCCCGATGACTGGGAAGGCAAGGGCGAGCTCGAGCCGGATGGACGCCCCTGCGAGACCAACCTCGACTGCCGCATCGAGGCGCCCGTGCCCGACGGGAACTACCGATGCGAGCGTCCGGGGCCGCTCGGCACGTCGACCATCGACGGCCGCGTCCGCTACCGCGGCTCGCTCGCCGATCCCAACGAGCTCTCGCTGATGGCCGGCATGTCGATCCCGCTTGCGATCGCGCTCGCGGAGCGGCGCGCCCGCCCGCGCCGGCCGCGCAGGCCCGTCCGTGGGGGCCCGCCCCCGTCGGCCGGCGCGCCGCCCTGCGCGCCGCGCCGCGCGCTGACGCTGCCCGTCCTGCTCACGGATCGGCTGATCTCGCGCGTGGCCGCGGCGCTCCGCGCGCTTCCCGTGACGGCGATCATCGCGGCGATCGGCGCGATGGTCGTCCTGTCGCGCTCGCGCTCGGGCGTCATCGTGTACCTGGTGGTCCTCGGCCTCAGCTTCATCCGGCGGAGCGGGACGCTCGGCGTCATCGCCGCCTGCTTCATCGGGCCGCCCATGCTCCTGCTCGGCGGCCGGAGCGGCGATGAGGCGAGCGAGAGCTCGGACGAGCGCGTCGAGCTGCTCCGGGAAGCGTTCGAGCTGATCCGCCGGACCAAGGGGATCGGCGTCGGCGCAGGGCAGTTCGGCGACGAGTCGTCGCTCGGCTTGACCGCCCACAACTCCTATCTCCTCGCCGCGGCCGAGACGGGCCTGCTCGGGATGTGCCTGTTCGCGCTCGTCCTGTACGCGTCGCTCAAGGTACCGCTGTCGATCTGGCTGGGCGACGTCGAGGTCGGCCCCACGGCGAGGCGGTTCGCGCCGGCGATCTTCGTGAGCCTGTGCGGCGCGCTGATCGGGATCTTCTTCCTCTCGTGGGCCTACAAGGACATCCTCTACATGGTGCTCGGCGCCTCCGCCGCGCTCTACGGCGCCGCGCGGGCCGAGGACAGCCGCGTCGTGGTGCGCGTGTCCGGGAGGGAGGTCGCGCTCGTGTGCGGCGGGATGGTCGTGGTGCTCGTGCTGCTCAACGTCCTGCTCCGGTTCCTCGGGTGAGGGCGCGCGCGAGCGCGGGGCGCCCCTGGGCCGTCCGCGGCGCGGCCTCGCAGGTCGTCTGACGGGAGCGCCCTGGAATGGTGGTACGCTGGGCGGGATGTCGGCTTCCATCCGCAAGCCCGTCGACCCCGCCGCGGTGCAGTACGCCGGCAACTGGCGCAAGGACTTCGTGGACAACGTCGTGCGCTATGCGACCCTCGGGATCCGTGAGTACTTCATCTACGACATCCCGCGCGGCCACCTCAAAGGTCACCGGTTGCCGCTCATGGGCGAGCGGCGCTACGAGAGCATCCCCTCGCGCGCCGGGCGGTACCGATCGGAGGTCCTCGATCTGGATCTCGCGGTGGAGGCAGGGCGTCTCCGTTTTTACGCGGATACCGCCGAGCTGGTCACCGCCAGCGAGCTGGTGGGCAAGCTCGAAGGGATGATCGAGGCCGCCGAGGCCCGCATCGAGCAGGAGCAGGCGAGGGCGGAGCAGGAGCAGGCGCGCGCGGAGCAGGCAGTGGGGCGGCTGTCGGCGGCGATCCTGATGCTGCTGGACGTGCGCCGCATCCCGGCGAGCGAGGAGGCGAGGGGCCGGATCCTCGGCGAGACGGACGTGGACGTTTTGGGACGCTGGCTCCAGCGCGCGGCGACCGCGGCGGCGGTGGAGGAGCTGTTCTTGAGTTGACCGGCCGCTGACGGAAGCCGGACCGGCGCTCCGGTCAGCGTGATTTCCTGGAGATGGTCCATTCTCGGAATGGAACTGGCGACCTTCAGGCGAGCGACGCGGCATCAGGGAGCCACGTACGACGCATTCAGCGCCATCCGGATCTCGGGTGTGTGCGCAGGCGCGAGATGCCTCTCCAGCAGGAGGCGCGCCCATTCTGAATGGCGTGACCGGTTGCACGACGCCGTTGCCACGCGCATCGCCTCGTGGTCTTTTGAGGATACCGTGTCTTCCCTCGCCCAGCAGATCGCCGCGCTCCCTGGCCCTCTCCTCGCTCGCCTCCGGGCTCGCGGGTTCGACCCCGATCGCGTCGCCCGGTGGGCCGCGTCCATCGGCAAGGACCGGGACGCCCGCAACCGCCTCCAGGGCACGGTCGAGCCGCCCGTGCCCGGCGATATCGCCGACCTGCCCGCCGAGGGCACGCCCGAGCACGCCCGCTGCCGCGAGGCGGGCCTGGCCGCGCTGCGCCGGGGCGAGGTCGCCCTCTGCGTCCTCGCCGGCGGGATGGCCACCCGGATGGGCGGCGTGGTCAAGGCGCTCGTCGAGGTGCTGCCTGGTCGGACCTTCCTCGATCTGCGCCTCGCCGAGAGCGATCACCTCCGGCGCACGACGGGGGTCCCGGTCCCGCTGTGGCTGATGACCAGCGAGGCGACGAACGGACCGATCCGCGAGGCGCTCGGCGCGCGCCTCGACGAGCCGGGCGATCTCTGCGCCACGTTCGAGCAGCACGTCTCGCTGCGCCTGACCCCGGAAGGCGGGCTGTTCCTGGACGAGGCGGGCGAGCCGAGCGTCTACGCCACCGGCCACGGCGACCTCCCGGACGCCCTCCGCGAGAGCGGCCTCCTCGGCCGTTTCATCGCCCGCGGCGGGAAGATCGTCTGGATCGCCAACCTCGACAACCTCGGCGCGACCGTCGATCCGGTCCTCCTGGGCTGGCACCTCGGCCACGGCGGGCCCCTCTCCGTCGAGGTGGTCGACAAGGGCGGCGACAAGGGCGGCGGGCCGCTGCGGTGGAACGGACGACCGGTGATGGCGGAGGACTTCCGGCTGCCGGTCGATTTCGATCCGAAGGTCGTGCCCGTCTTCAACACCAACACCTTCCTGGCGAGCGCCGAGGCGCTCGACGCCCTCGCGCTGGACTGGATCTACGTGGAGGTCGAGAAGAAGGTGGACGACCGCAAGGCGATCCAGTTCGAGCGCATCCTGAACGAGGTCACCTTCGGCCTGCCGGCCCGGTTCGTTCGCGTGCCGCGCGAGGGCCTCGCGGCGCGGTTCCTCCCCGTCAAGGACGTCGAGGAGCTGGAGCGGCGGCGGCCGGCGATCGAGGCGATCGCCCGCGCGCGCGGCTTCCTCGGCTGAGCCGAGGGGCACAGGCCGCGGCGCGCGGTCGACGACCGAGGGGGCCAGTCATCGTGATAACGACGCGCGCAGCGGAGAAGCGCCCGAGTGCGCGCCGGCGGACGGGAGGATTGGATATGGCAGATGCGCAGACTGTCTCTCTGGACGCGGCGACGCCAGCGGACGCCGTGATCCTGTCCAATCTTCTCGAGCTGTACATCCACGATCTCAGCGATGTGTTCCCCGGTATCGAGCTGGGGCAGGACGGGCGCTTCGGCTATCCCAAGCTCCCTCTCTACTGGTCGGAGCGGGAGCGGCGGTTCGCGTTCCTCATTCGATGCGGCGGGCGCGTCGCCGGGTTCGTCCTGGCGACGCGCGGTTCGCCGGCGGTGGAGGACCCGGACACCCTCGATGTGGCGGAGTTCTTCGTCCTTCGCCGCTATCGCCGCTCCGGCGTGGGCCGCCAGGCGGCGTGCCTCCTGTGGAACGATCTTCCCGGGAAGTGGACCGTGCGCGTCGCCGAGGGGAACCGGGGCGCTCTGGCGTTCTGGCGCGGCGTCGTCGCGGAGTTCACGAGCGGCGCCGTGACGGAGCTCGTGCGTCCCGGCCAGCCGAACGCCTGGCGGGTGTTCTGCTTCGAGAGCGTGCCTGAGCGCGTCGGGCCCTGATTCCACGGGCGGCGCGGATCACGGGCGCCGGCCGGCGCGCCCCTCCGGATCTTCGCCGAGCAGCTCCTCGATCTCGGCCGCCGCCTTGTCGAGCACCTTCACGGTGCGCGCGAGCACGGACGGCGTGATGCGCCCCCGGCGCATCGCGTGGCGCAGCATCTTCATGAGCGAGCCGATGCGCTTCATGACGTCGCCGAAATCCTCGGCGAATCGCTCCCACGAGGTCTCGACGAAGCGCTCGTAGAACTCGTCGACGTACTCGCGGTTCGCCTTGAGGTCCTCGCGGCCCGCGTCGGTGATCTCGTAGATCTTGCGCCCCTCGGCCTCGATGACGCGCGCGTGGCCGAGCTCCTCGAGCATCTGCAGCGTCGGATAGATGACGCCGGGGCTCGGACGGTAGGTGTCGCCGCTGCGCTGCTCGATCGCCTGGATGACCTCGTAGCCATGGCGAGCTCGCTCGGCGAGCACGTCGAGGACGAGGTAGCGCACGCCGCCGCGATCGGCGCGGAGCGGCGGCCCTCCAAACCAGTCGCCCCACCAGCCCGGCGGGCCGCCGCCCATGCCGTGCCGACCCCTCCCGAACGGACCCCCCCTCGGCCCTCGCGGGCCTGCGCAGTGATGGTGTTCGTATCCCCAGAACATAGACAAAATCCCTCTCTGGCTCGGCGGCGGACCGCCACGGCGGCGAGCACTCAGCTGCCGCGCGCTCGTGCGCAGACCACCCCGGCTCCGCGGCCCGGCCGCCATGCGGCTGCCGGGTCGATATTCTAAAAGATATATCTAAAAGATAGCTCTCGACCGATGCCCGTCAAGGGGCGGGGCGGACGACCGCAGGCTCCGCGGCCGGGCAGGGCAGGGCCGCAGGACACAACGATGGGGAGACGCGCCGCGGGCAACCTGGGTGGGGTCGGCGCCGCAGCTCAACCTGGGTGGGGCCGCCGCAGCTCAACCTGGGTGGGGTCGCCGCAGCTCAACCTGGGTGGGGTCGCCGCAGCTCAACCTGGGTGGGGTCGCCAGCTCAACCTGGGTGAGATCGCGGCCGTTCGCTGCTTGACACAGGACGCACGGCCCTGTAACGAAAGTGAAAATGATTTTCAGTATCGACGCTGCCCCTTCGTTTGCTCGACGCGAGCTCGCGGGTGTCGCCGCGTGCGCGTACGCCTCCGACGCGTTTCCCGACCTCGGGCTCCACGACGAGGAAGCGCGCCAGCTCGCCCGCTTGCTCGAGGTCGAGCGCGCTGGCTTCACGGAACAGGAGCTCCGCCCCCTCGCGACCCGCACGCGGCTGGTCGACGACGTCGTGGACGACTTCTTCCGCCGTCACCCGGACGGGTTGGCCATCGGGCTCTTCTCCGGGCCGTGCACCCGATTCTCGCGCGTCGACAACGGGCAGCTCCACTGGATCGACATCGACGTTCCCCGCGTCGTCGCGTGGAAGTCCCGGCGCGCCCCGCGGACGCCGCGGTATGCGCTGGCCACCGCGTCCCCAGGCTGCGATCACTGGATCGATCAGCTCGCCGACGCGCAGGACTGGCCCACGTTGATCCTCGGCCTCGGCCTCTTCTCCCACCTCGGCCCCGAGCGGATCGGCGCCTTCTTGACCCAGGTCTCCCTGCGCCTCGCCAAGGACGTGGAGCTCCTGCTCGACGCGAGCCCGAGCCTCCAGCTCCGTCCCACCGCGGCGAGGGGCGCGCGTCACGTCGAGCTCCACCGAGAGGGAGGGGTCGTCGAGACGTTTCCATGGCTGCGCGTCCTGGGCGACAGCGACTATCCCGCGCCGCTAGGCGCCCGCGTCCGGACCACGAATGGACTCGCGCGCTTCTTCCGTAAAGCGCAGTTCCCGATCCTCCGCCACCTCCGGCGCGTGTGAGCCCTCGATAGCACCCTCGGGTACACCGCCATCACAAGCAACAGCAAGACCCATGCACAAGGACAGAGAAGCTCGATGAACATCCAGGACTACGTTGACGCACCGGCGCCCTGCGGCGCCGCGCTCCACCATCGCGACGCCCGCGCGTCCCTGGGGAGGGCCCGGACATGAGCCGTTACACCGGACCTCGCGTCAAGGTCATGCGCGCGCTCGGGGTCGAGCTCCCCGGGCTGTCGGCCAGGAAGACGGAGCGGAGGCCTTACCCCCCCGGGCAGCACGGACAGGCCCGCAAGAAGCTCAGCGAGTACGCCCTGCGGCTCCGCGAGAAGCAGAAGGTCAGGCTCAACTACGGCCTCACCAACACGCAGCTGAAGACGCTCATGCTCGAGGCGCGCAGGAGCGACCTCGCCGCCGGGACGAAGCTCATCGAGCTGCTCGAGCGGCGGCTCGACAACGTCATCTTCCGCGCGGGCTTCGCGCGCACCATCCCGGCCGCGCGACAGCTGGTGGCGCACGGGCACGTGCTCGTCGACGGAAAGCGCGTCGATATCCCGTCCTACCGCGTCAGCGCCGGAGAGACGGTGAGCGTGAGCGAGAAGCGCCGTGACCACCGGACCGTCGTGGAGGGCCTCGCGAAGACGGACATGGAAGCCCCCACGTGGCTCGCGGTCGACAAGGACGCCCGGCAGGCGCGCGTGGCCGCGCTGCCGGACGAGACGAGCATCCCGTTCCCCATCGCCGTTCAGCTCATCATCGAGTACTACTCGCAGCGGCTGTGACGAGGAGCAGGGCTCGCCACGCTGGCGAGCCGGCCTCCCCCGAAGCGGGGCCGCGGCGACGAGCGCCCGCCTTTCCGGGAGCGTCCACGCAGCGAGCCGCGCTCGCCGGACGCGGAATGTCCATGGCGTTCGTCGGCGTCGGCCCTCTCTCACGCGGTCAGCGCGCGTGGTGGCGCCGAGCGGTGTGCGTCCCGGGGTGACGCGCCCGCGAGCACGCGCCTTGCCGTGCGGGTGCGGAGCGCCCCCGCGCGCGCCCTCCGCGCCGCACGGCGCCGGACGCGCTGCCCACACGGGCGAGGAACACCATGGCCAGCCTGAGCACGGAGAGCACACCCCGGGAGCGCCTGGATCGCGCGATAAGCGTCCTCGGCCGGGTCCGGATGTACTGGCGCGGAGCGGCCGCGATGATGGCCGTCGGACTCGCGATCTCCCTGGCCCTGGCGCTCGCCACGAAGCGGGTGTGGCGGAGCGAGGCCACGATCCTCTACCGCGACACCATCCAGACCGGCCGCGATCCCCAGAGCGGCACCGCGCGCGCGGCGCGCCTCGGGTCGAAGCTGAAGGACGCGCTCACGGCGCGCGGGACGCTCGCCGGCGTCGTCGAGGCGTTCGGGCTCTACCCGGAGAAGTCCGCCCGCTCGATGGTCGAGGCCGTCGAGGAGATGAAGACCCACGTCGGCTTCCGCGCGCAGAGCAGCGATACGTACGTCGTCTCGTTCACCCACGACGATCCGCACGTGGCGCAGCAGGTCGCCGCCCGCCTCACGCAGATCCTGCTCGACGACTACCGCCGCGACAGCCTCGGCACGGCGACGATGACCCGCGACTTCCTGCGGAAGGAGCTCGCCGAGGCCAGCTCCAAGGTCGACGCGGCGAGCCGCGCGCTGGCGACGTTCCTCGCCAGGAATCCGCAGTTCCAGTGGGGGCTCAACGACTCTCCGTACGCGCCGACGCCCCAGCCGCTCGGCTCGCCCGGCGCCCCGGCGACCGCCGCCGCCCGCGCCCTGCCAGCGCAGCCAGCCCGCCCGGCCGATCCGCAGCTCGCGGCGCTCGAGCGCCAGCTCGCCCGCGTCGAGGCGCTGCTCGGGGCCGCGCGGTCGCCAGCGGTGGCGCCAGGGCAGCCGCTGCCCCAGAGCGTCGTCGAGGCGCAGCGGGCCCGCACCGCCGCTGTCGCCGCGGTCGCGTCGGCCGAGGCGGCGCTCGCCGAGAAGCTCACGACCGTGACCCCGATCCACCCGGACGCCGTCGCCGCGAAGCGCCGCGTCGAGGCGGCGAAGAGCCAGCTCGCCGCGGCCGAGAGCGCGCTCGGGCTCGTGCGCGCGGGCGTCACCGAGGCGCCGGCCGGCGAGGAGCGCGCGCTCACGCCGGCGCGGCGCGCGGCGCTCGCGGCGGAGCGGACCGCGCTCCTCCGGCAGATCGCGGGCCTGCGCGTGCGCGCCGCAGGCGGCAGGGCGTCGTCAGGGGGCGAGGCGCCGCGCGCGCCGGCGGAGAGCGCGGCCAGGGGCGAGGCGCCGCGCGCCCCGCCGTGGGCAGCCGACGGAGCCGCCGAGGAGCGCGTGATCGAGCTCGAGACCGAGTGGCACCGCCTCCGCCTCGATCTCGAGCGGGCGCGCGAGTACCTGAAGACCGTTCAGGCCAACGAGCGGGCCGCGGACCTGTCCGCGGACGCCGCCGAGAACAAGAGCGAGACCGAGCTCGACGTCCTCGATCAGGCCTACCTGCCGAGCCGCCCCGACCGTGGGCGAGGCCGCGTCTTCTTCGCGGGCGCCGCTGTGACGTTCTTCTTCGCGCTGGGCGTCGCCGGGGCCCGGGTGCTGCTCAACGACACGCTCTATGACGGCGGCGACATCCACGCGCTCGGCGGCCCGGCCCTGCTGGCCGCGATGCCGGAGCTCCCGGCGCGCCCGCCGCTCCGCGAGCGCACGATCGTGCCGGCGTACTGCGCAGAGCCGCTCGGCGGGCCCGGGTACGGCGCGGAACCGTCCGGCGGGCCCGGGCACGGCGCAGAGCCGCCCGGCGCGGCTGGGCCCGGCGCGGAGCCGCCGGGGGAGGCCAGGCACGGCGCCGAGCCGTCCAGCGCGGCTGGGCCCGGCGCAGAGCCGCTCGGCGGGTATGGGCACGGCGCGGAGCCGCCCGGCGCGCCGGAAGAGGCCGCTCCGGCCGGCGCCGTCCCGGACCCGGAGGACACGCTCCGGGATGGCCTCGATCTCGGCGACTGCGAGGTGGTCGACCGGTCGTCCTGGAGCGCGCCCGAGGCGCCGCTCGCCTGCGTGGGCGTGCGTTCGTTCGCGCGCGTCGGCAGCCCCGCGCTCGACGGGCCCGAGGTGGTGATGATCGGCGCGGACCTCGATCCCGAGGGGCACGGGGTGTTCGAGCTGCTCCGGGGAGCGCCCGCGCCCGCGCTCGCGGCGCTCCGGGTCCTCCGGCACCGGCTCGATCAGCGGCGGGCGGGCGAGCCGCTGGCGGTCGCGGTGGTGAGCCCCGGCCGGGCCGAGGGCAAGACCGCGCTCGCGGTCCGCCTCGCGATGACGCTCGCCGAGGCCGAGCGCGCGCGGGTGCTGCTCGTCGACGGCCACCTGGCGTGCCCCCGCGTCGCCGCGACGCTCGGCCTGCGGCTGCCCGCGCACGCGAGCTTCTCGGAGCAGCTCCGGCGGCGGATGGCGGGCGAGATCCGCCCGCTCGGCGTCATCGCCGTCAGCCAGTCGCTCTCGGTGCTCGCGGAGCCATCGCTCGAGGCGAGCTACCCCGCGGCGCTCCACTCGGTCCACTTCGAGGCCGCGATGCGCACGCTGCGGCGCTATCACGACTACGTCGTCATCGACGGCCCTCCGGTCCTCGGCTCGGGCGACGCCAACGTCATCGAAGACGCCGCTGACGGCATCGTCCTCGTCGCGCGCGCCTCGCTGACCCGGGCGTCGTCGCTGACGAGGGCCGCCGAGCAGCTCGGCGATCGCCGCATCCTCGGGGTGGTCCTCAACGACGTCGCGCCGAGGCCCGTCGTCAGGAAGCGGATCTGCATCGACGGCGAGCCAGCGGAGCAGTCGGCCTGAGGAGAGGCGAGGAGGCGCCGAGAGGGCAGCAGCGAAAGGAGCGCCGGAGGAGCCGCGGCGGTGCGCCGGCGCCCGTATCGAGTTCAATCGATTCTGTGTCGGCCCTTCAACGATCTCGCGGCATCTTCGCGATCAGAACGTGATCTTTATCGCGTCGGCCGACTTGTTCGCCTGGCCGTGGTGGACGACCTCGATGTTGTTGCCATCCGGGTCGAGCACGAACGCCGCGTAGTAGCCAGGATGGTACGGGCGCTTGCCCGGAGCGCCGTTGTCCTTGCCGCCCGCGGCGACCGCGGCGGCGTGGAACCGATCGACCGTCGCGCGGTCGCTCGCCTGGAAGGCTAGGTGCGCTCGGCCCGTGGGCACACCGGCCGCGGACGGCGAGCCCACGCTGGAGATGAAGAGCTCGTCGGCCCAGAAGTAATCGTCGGCCTCGCCTGCGATCGGGATCCCGATCGTCTCAGACGGCCCGATAGAACTTCTTGCTCGCCGCGAGGTCGGCCACGACGAGCTGAACATGATCGATGAGGCGCCCGCGATAAATCTCTCGTATTTCCATCACTCCGGGATACCGCACATCGCCCCCGGCGCAAGCGGACTCATTCGAGCTCATCGGCTCGCGGGCCACGCGCGGCACGGTTGTTTACGCCGCTCGCCGCGCGCCCGGTCCTTCAGCCGATCTTGAAGTTGATCGATTTCGGCCGCGTCAGGTGCAGGAACCCGAGCGTCGAGAGCGTCGCGCCCTTGCCGCTGTTCTTCGCGCCCGTCCACGGGAGCGCCGGATCCAGGGTGTCACACTGGTTCATGTAGACCGTGCCGACGTCGAGCTCGCGCGCGAGCCGCGCGGCGCGCTCGCGGTCGCGCGTCCAGACCGACGCGGTGAGCCCGAGATCGCTGTCGTTCATCAGCGCGAGCGCCTCCTCGTCGGATGAGACCGGCACGATGGGCAGCACCGGCCCGAACGACTCGATGCGCATCACGTCGAGATCGGGCGCCGTGTCCACGAGGAGCGTCGGCTCGAAGAAGCGCCCGCGGCCCTCGACCTGGGTCGCCCGACCGCCGCAGAGCGCCTTCGCCCCCCGGGAGAGCGCCTGCTTCACCTGCGCCTCCAGGAACGCCGGCGCATGGGGCTGCGCCATCGGACCCAGGTTCGTCCGCTCGTCGGTCGGATCGCCGAGGACATAGCGCTTCATCAGCTCCAGCGCGGCCTCCACGAACTTCGGATACAGGTCGCGGTGAACATACGCGCGCTCGACAGCGCAGCAGCTCTGTCCCGCGTTGTAGCAGGCGCCGTCGACGATCCCGTCCACCGCCTTCTCGAGATCCGCGTCGGCCGCGACGTAGGCGCCGTCCTTCCCGCCGAGCTCCAGGCCGGCGTCGACGGCCACCTTCTTCGATGTGGCCGCATAGATCCTGCGTCCGCCTTCGACGGAACCGGTGAAACCGACGAAGTTGACCCGCGGGTCCGATGCGATGCGCTCGGACGTGGGGTGGTCGCAGTGGAAGGCCTGGACGAGGCCGGGCGGCGCGCCGGCCTCCGCGAACGCCGTCGCGAAGTGCTCTCCGCAGAGCGGAGAGCGCGGCGAGTGCTTGAGCAGCACCACATTGCCCGAGAGCACCGCGGGGATGACCACGTTCACGGCGGTGAGGAGCGGATAATTCCAGGCGGGCAGATTGAAGACCACACCGAGCGGAGCGCGCACGATCCGCCGCTCGAGCCCGGGGAGCTCCGGCAGGATCACATCGGCGAGCGCGCCCTCGGCGATCGAGATCATATGCCGGGCTCGCTTGGCCATCCCCGCGACTTCATTGCGGGATTGGCGCAGCGGCTTGCCCGTCATGCGGGTGATGTCGGCGGCGATCGACGGGGCGCTGGCCTCGATGTGCTCGACCGCGCGCTGGCACAGGGCGGCGCGCTCGGCGATGGATGTGTGCGAGAAGCGCCGCGCGGCGGCGGTCGCCGTGTCGAGGAGCCGGTCGACGGCGGCCTCGTCTGCAAGAGGCCGGCGGACGGCTTCCTCGAGGGTATACGGGTTGTCGATCACAAGGTCGGACATGGCGGGGAAGATTAACCCAGTTCCCTGCGGGGCCAAGCGTCGTCTAGACTCGGGGCGAATGCGCGCCACCGCGGCAGGTCTATCCGACGTCGGCAGGGAGCGGGTCCACAACGAGGACCGATACATCCTCCTCCCCGAGTTCAACGTCTACGTCGTCGCGGATGGCATGGGCGGGCACGAGGCCGGCGAGGTCGCGAGCCGGATCGCCGCGAGCGCCATCGCCGGCTACTTCCGCGACGCGAACGGCAAGCGGCGCAAGGCGTCGACCGGCGACAGGCTGCGCGCCGCCGTGACGTACGCGAACGCGCGCATCTACGCGCACGCCGACGACTCGCGGTTCTACCGCGGGATGGGGACCACGGTCGTCGCCGCGGCGTTCTCGCCGCGGGAGCGCAAGTTCTACGTCGCCCACGCCGGCGACAGCCGCTGCTACCTCCTCCGCAACGGCGATATCTCGCAGCTGACCCGCGACCACTCGCTCATCGCGGACGCGCTCCTCGAGCGGCCCGACCTCACGGAGCGCGACCTCGCCTACCTGCCCCGCAACGTGATCACGCGCGCGCTCGGCATCGCCCCCAGCGTCGACATCGACCTGCGCGCGGAGCGCGTCGAGGCCGGCGACGTGTTCCTCCTCTGCTCCGACGGCCTCCACGGGCTCGTGGACGATCGCGAGATCGCGCGCATCGTCGAGGACAACGCCGTGCTCGCCGACGCGTGCGGCAAGCTCATCGACTGTGCCAACGAGAACGGTGGCCGCGACAACATCACTGCCGTGCTCATCCGGATCGAGGAGACGGCATCGGCGTCCTGGAGCCAGCGCCAGGGCGTCAAGAGCCGCAGCGCGCGGTAGCATCCAGAGGCGTGCGGAGGGGGTCGGGAGCGCGCCGCGTCCTCGCGTGAGCGGCGCCGCCGCGCCCCCGCCGCGTGCACGTGGGCTGACGACAAGGGAGGTCATGCATGCGAACCAGGTGGATCGGGATCGGGCTCTTCGTCGGCGCGCTGCTCGCGTGGGGCTGCGGCGGCGAGGCCGCGCTCGGCGAGGCGTGCGAGGAAGAGGGCGCGGACGGCGAGTGTGAGGGCGGGGCGGTCTGCGGCAAGCCCGACGACAGCGCGGCGCTCGAGTGCCTGAAGACGTGCGTCGAGCAGTCGGACTGCCCCGCGGAGCAGGAGTGCAACGGCATCTCCGGCTCGGACCTCAAGGGCTGCAGGCCGAAGTAGGGGAGGGCGCGGTGTCCACGCCGCGAGCGCGGCGCGCCGGCCGCCGCGCTCAGAGCACGCCGGCGTGTGCGCGATCGAGCAGGCCGTCCATCACCTCGAACAGCTGCCGGTTGCCGTCCTGGGAGTAGCCCGCGAGCTTCTCTTCACAGGCCGGGATGGCCTTCACGAAATCCGCGATGACGGCCGGGTCGTCCAGCGAATCGGCGCCGCGGCCGAACCCCTCGCGCTCGAGGTAGCGGGCGTTGAGCACCTGCTCGAACTGGCGGCCGAGGGGGACGGCGAGCATCGGCTTGCGCAGGTAGACCGCCTCCCCCATCAACGTGAACCCGCCGCCGGCGATGACGGCGCGGCACGACGCGAGGTCGTCGATGAAGCCCTCCTCGCTGAAGGGGCGGTAGCGCAGGTTGCCCTCGACCTGCTCTTCCGTGATGTTCCGGCGCATCCCGTAGATGCGGCACTCGAGCCCGGTCTTCGCGAGCGTCGCCGAGAGCGCGTCGTTCCCCTCGGCGGTCTGGTAGACGAGCAGGTGCTCCCCGGGGCGGCGGTTCGCGGCGATGATCTCGGGGCGGAGGATCGGCGGGACCAGCGTCGTCTCCTGCTTGCGGACCGGCGGGCGGAAGAACGTGGCGATGACGTAATGGTTGCAGAACGGCAGCTTGCTCTTCACGAACGCGCGCGTGAGCTGGAAACCCGCCTCGTGGCCGGCGAGGATCTCCGCGTCGTGGGTGCACCGGTTGATGATCTGCATGTTGTCGACCGAGAGGATCGGCAGCCGGTGGAGCTTGGCGTAGAGGTACGTCCACGACTCGAAGTCGCTGACCGTGAGCTCGGGGCGAAAGTCCTTGATGAGCTCGAAGTACGCGGCGATGTTCTTCGGCGTGCCCGTCGCGCCGGAGAGCACGTTGGACCAGAGCGTCTTGCCGCGACGCACCCGGTTCTCCTCGTAGATCATGTGGAGCCCGTGGATGCGGTTCACCCCCGCGAAGCGCTTGGACAGGAAGTCGGTCGCCCTGCCCGACGCCATGATCTCGAGCTCGTGTCCCTGCGCGAGCAGGTGTTCGATCACGACGCGCGAGCGCATGGCGTGCCCCATCCCTTCGCCGACGACGCCATAGAGGATCTTCATGACGCGCGAGTGTAGCGGGGGCTTTGGGGCGTTCGGAAGGAAACGGCGCCGCCGCGGCGCGGGCGGCGCGGACGGCGACCGAGCGCAGGCGGCGCCGCGGCGCGGGCGGCGGGCGTGACGCCCCGCCGCCGGATCTGGAGCGAGCTGCTGCCGCTCGAGGTGGTGCGGGCGCCCGGGACGCTCGCGCTGCTGCGCCGGTATGCGCTGGAGCTGTCGATCGCGGTGCGGCCGGACACCGCGGCGGGGCTGCCGGATCTCGTCGCGGCGTGCGCGGATGCGGGGGTGGCGGTCGCTGTGTGGCCGATGATCGCGGACGAGGACGGGCGCTGGGCGAGCGCCTGCAACGCGGCGGCGTTCGGCGCGTTCGTGGCCCGGCTGATGGACGCGCTCGACGCGCGGCGCCTGGCCGCGGCGGAGATCGTGTTCGACCTGGAGCCGCCGATCGATGCGGTGCGGCGGGCGCTCGCGGGGGGGCGCGGCGCGCTCGATCTGCTCGGCGGTGGGCCGCGGGGAGCGCGGGGGAGCCCGCGGTGGAGCGATGCGCAGCGCGCGTACGCGGAGCTGGCGGGCGCGGTGCACGCGCGCGGGGTGGCGACCTCGGCCGCGATCGTGCCGCTCGTCCTGACCGACGGGCCGGCGCGCGGCTGGGAGCGGCTGCTCGGGACGCCCGTGTCCGCGCCGCCGTGGGGGCGCGTCGGCGCGATGCTGTATACGTCGTTGATCGCGGGGTATTCGCGCGGCGCGCTCGGCCGGGAGGACGCGGTGGCGCTGCTCGCCTGGGGGTGCCGCGCCGCGGCCCGGCGGTTCGGTCCGAGGGCGGGCGCCTCGCTGGGCGCCGTGGGCAAAGGCGCGCTTGGCGACGAGCCGGTCTACAGCTCGGTCGCCGAGCTCCGCGAGGACGTGGCCGTCGCGGAGGCGGCCGGCGTCTCGGATCTCTCGCTGTTCGACCTCGGCGGGGTGCTGGCGCGGCCGCCGGCCGAGGCCTGGCTCGAGGCGTTCGTTGCGCCGCCGGAGGCGCATTCGCCCCGGGAGACGCTGCGGGCGCGCGGCGTGGTCGCGGCCGCAGCGCTCGTGGGTCGGGCGGCGGGCTATGCTCGCCGGCTCACCTCGCCGTGACGGCGATCTCACCCGTGGTGTGACTTGCCCTGGCCGCGGTAGCGCTTCCAGTGATGTCGCTTGTTCTTGTTCTTCGGCCTGCTGTTGTTGGACAGGCCGATAGACGTCTTCTTCGTGTGCACGGACATGGCCCCGTCATGGCGCCGCGACGGGGCGGGCGACAGGGGTCACGAGCTCCGGCGCTGCTCAGGCCGGACCGCCGGGCTGAGGAGGCGATAACCCTCCCTGATGGTCAAGGGCGGGGCGCTTCTGGCGACTTGCCGGTTCGTCCCCCGATCGCCGAAGAGCTCAGACGCTCTCGCGATCGGGCGCTCGCGCGGCGGGCGACTCCGCTGCGCCGACCGCCGCGGCCGCCTGCAGGCTCGGCGCCGCCTCGGCGGCGCCCGCGGAGGCATGCCGGATGCGCCGCTTCGTCTGCACCATGTGCACGATCTGGTCGAGGATCACGGCGACGAGGATCACGGCGCCGATGATGATGAAGGTCCAGTTCGGGTCCAGGCGCCAGATGCGTTGAATGCGGTCAGCGTCCTGGTACGGCAGCTGGAACATATTGATGCCGTTGTCGATGACGCGCATCACCGCGGAGCCGATGATGATGCCGAGCACCGTGCCTTCACCCCCGCGAAGCGAGCAGCCGCCGAGCACGGCCGCGGCGATCGCATACATCTCGTACGCGATGCCGACCTGCTGCGACATCTGCCCGATGTACGAGGCGTAACAGACGCCGGCCACGCCGCCGAGGCCCGCCGAGATCACATAGGTAGACGTCTCCACCCGCCTCACGTTGATGCCGGAGTACTCGGCCGCGTCGCGGTTGCCGCCGATCGCATAAACGTAACGGCCGAACACCGTGAAGTGCAGCGCATAGGTCGCCACGGCGCTCACGGCGAGGAACATCAGGAGCGGGTACGGGACGAGCGCGTCGCTCCCGCTCTTGAGCAGCCCGCCGTTCGCGAGGGCGAGCAGCGGCGAGCCACCGAGGCTCAGGGTGCCCCCCTGGGCGATGGTCTGCGAGACGCCGCGCAAGAACAACATGCCGCCGAGCGTGACGATGAACGGCTGCAGCTTGAGCCGCGTGATCAACAAGCCCTGGCCGAGGCCGATCAGCAGCGCCACGCCGAGCGCCACCGGAATGCCGATCCACAGCGGGTAGCCCAGGCCGCCGATCTGGGTCGACGAGAGCTTGGCGATGAGGACGCCCGTCAGGCCGATCACGGACCCGATCGACAGATCGATGCCGCCGGCGATGATGACGAACCCGATGCCCATCGCGAAGATCCCGAGCATCGAGATCTGCCGCAGGGTGTTGATCGAGTTCGACTGCCCGAGGAAATCCGGGTTCGAGATGTAGAGGCCCAGACACATCACGACGAGCGCGATGGTCATCCCGAGCTCACGCCTCACGACAGAGCCTCCTTTTCCGCGTGGCCCGTCATCAAGGTCGCGATCCGCTCCTGGCTGAGCCGTTCCCGCGGCAGCACGCCCTTGATGCGTCGCTCGTGCATGACGGCGACGCGATCGCTCATTCCGATGATCTCTTCCATGTCCGAGCTGACCATCAAGATCGTGATGCCTTCATCCGCGAGGGCGGCCATGTGGCGGTAGATCTCGGCTTTGGCGCCGACGTCGATGCCCCGCGTCGGCTCGTCCAGGATGAGCACGCGCGGGTTCATGGCCAGCCATTTCCCGAGCACCACCTTCTGCTGGTTTCCGCCGGAGAGGTTCACGACGGGCTGACGAATGCCGGGCGTCTTCGTCCTCAAGCGCTCCACCTCCGATTCGGCGATCCGGCGCTCCGTCTCCCTGTTCAAGAAGCCCCAGCGGCCGTAGCTGCCGATGTTGGGCAGGGAGGTGTTCTCTGCGACGCTGAGCGGCAGCACGAGGCCGTGGCGCTTGCGATCCTCCGGCGCCAGGTAGACGCCGCGGTCGATGGCATCCCTCGGTCTTCGAGGAGCGAACCCCTTGCCTTCGAGCGTCATGCGTCCCCCGAGCGCCTTCGTCACCCCGAAGATCGTCTGCATGAGCTCCGTGCGGCCCGAGCCGACCAGGCCGGCGAAGCCGAGGATCTCCCCGCGTCCGGCCGAAAAAGAGACCTGCGCGGGCGCGCCGGGCACGACGAGCCCTTCGACCACCAGCACGGGCTCGGTCGATCGACGGGGCCGCCTCTCCGGGAAGTAGTGCGCGCTGAGCTCGCGGCCCACCATCATGGCGACGATCCGTTCGCGCGTCGCCTCCGCGCGCGTGAGGTCACCGACGTAGCGGCCGTCGCGCAGGACCGTCACCCGGTCCGCCAGCGTCATGACCTCTTCCATCCGGTGCGAGATGTAGACGATGCCGATGCCGTCCGCCCGGAGCTTGCGGATGATCCCGAAGAGGTGCTCGGACTCACCGCTCGTGAGCGACGAAGTCGGCTCGTCCATGATGAGGATGCGCGCGCTCAGGGCGAGCGCCTTGGCGATCTCGACCATCTGCATCTGGCCGGCGGTCAACGCGGACACCGGGGTCGAGGGCGGGAGCGGCAAGCCCACGCGCAGGAGCAGCTCCCTGGCGCGGGCGTGCATGTCGCCCTTCGGCAGCGGACGGAGGAGCAGCCCTGTCGCGCCGCCTTCGTTGCCGAGGAAGATGTTGGCCGCGATGTCCAGGTTTGGCGCCAGCATCAACTCCTGATGGATGAGCGCGATGCCGAGGCGCTTGGCGGCGCGCACGCTCTCGATGGCGACGCTCCTTCCATCGATGCGGATCTCGCCCTCATCGGGCTGCAGGGCGCCCCCCAGGATCTTCATGAGCGTGCTCTTGCCGGCGCCGTTCTCGCCCATGAGGGCGAGCACCTCGCCCGGCTTCAGCGAGAGAGAGACGCCCTGGAGCGCGATCACGCCGGGAAACCGCTTGGTGATCGCGCGCATCGCGAGCAGATCCGGGGCGGACGCTGTCACGCTCACTTCTTCATTTCAGCGAGCTGCTGTTTGAAGGCCGCCACGTTGGTCTTTTCGATCACGTCGATGCCGGTGTCGATGCTCTTGTTGGCCGGGATCTGCGCCTTCGCCGTGTCGGGCTTGACCGAGAGCTCATGCGCCCACTTGCTCGCCAGGTAACCGAACTGAAACGGCTTCTGGACGACCGTGGCCGAGATCGTGCCGTTCTCGATGGCCGTGAGCGTCTCCTGTTCCTCGTCGAACACCGCTGCGAGGACCTTCCCCTTCTTCCCGAGCGCCTCGATGGCCGCCGCGATGGCGGGGCCGTTGTAGGACCACAGGCCTGCGACGAGCTTCAGGTCCGGGTGCGCGTTGATGATGTCCTCCACGTTGGAGCGCGCCTTCGCGCGGTCGGTGTTGTCCTCCCGCTTGTCGACGATCTCGATGTTCTTGCCGGCGATCGCGTCCTGGATGCCTTGCAGGCGCTGCTTCGCGTTGTCCGCGGAGAGCGTGCCGACGAACACGGCCATCTTACCGCCTTCCGGGAGGAGCTTCACGATATAGGCGCCGAGCGCCTTGCCGGCCTCGTGGTTGTTGGTGCCGATGTAGAGCAGTCGGCTCGACGCCGGGGCGTCCGAGTCGAACGTGATGAGCTTGCTCTTCTCGGCCACCTTGTTGAGCACCGGGACCTGATCGGCCGGCGCGATGGCGCTCACGGCGATGGCGTCGTAGCCCTGACTCGAGAGGTTTTCGAGGATCTGGTTCTGCTCCTCCGTGGTGCCGTTCGACGGCATCTTCACGTCGACCTGAACCTTGCTTTCTTGCTCGTATTTCCGGACGCCCGCCTGAGCGATCTTCCAGAACTCGGACGCGTTGTTGGTGACGAAGGCGAGCTTGACGACCTTCGGCTTCGAGCCGCCGCCCTCGGCTGGCGCGGCGCCCGTCCCCTCGCTCTTCTCGTTGCACCCCGTCATCGCGAGCAGCCCCAACAGGAAGGGCGCTACGACCGCCCAACCCTTGCCCCAGGACTTCGTCTCTTTCACGGCTGGTCTCCTTGCTGATTCACTTCAAGAACGTGTTGACATCACGCGTGGCGTCGCCCTTACCCGGCCGTTGTCCCCGTGATCTGCCGCAAATCTGGCGGCGCGTCTTTCCACAGTGCGCCCCGTTGGCTGGGGTCTACCCTCCGCGTGCCTGGAGGCCGAACCACTCCTTGGTCTTTACCATCGGAGTGGATCTGGAGGACAAAGGATGCCCGCTGGAATGCATTGTGAACGTTCACATTTTCGGTGTCAACTCCGATCGGAGGGCGCTGAGCGCGCGGGACGTCACGGGTTAAGGCTGATCGAAGAATTGTCAGGGCACGGGAACGCGGTCGCCCTGTGCGATCAGGGGCGTTGCGCCTGCCGAAGGCGCGCAGGGTCTGCGACTCAGCACATCGAGCATGGGCTGAGATGACGGCGCCGGGGGATTTCTGTAGATTAGCAGGAAATATGCCTGTCTTCCGGTACGTGCGTTGGCGACCTTTGCGCAGCGTGTGATAGGTTGGTGCGATTCGAACATATTTGTCTTGCGACATTGGCTTGAGCGCGCGGAGGTGCCTGTGAATCGAAGCAAGCGGTGGGTCGTTGACGCGACCTGGGTGATGTCCATCCCCGCGGCGCGTGCCCGGACGGGGGTCGCGCTCGGCGTGGTGCTCGCGGCCGCGGCGTGCGGCGAGGAGGGCGGCGACCGCGGTGCGATCGCGGGGAGCGGCGGGTGGGGGGCGGGCGGCGCGCTCGCGACAGGCGGAGCCTCGGAGACGGGTGCCGGGGTCGGCGGCGCGGAGAGCACCGCGAGCGGCGACGCGCCGGGGGACGGGGGAGCGGAGAGCACCGCGAGCGGCGGCGCGGGGAGCGCCGCGAGCGGGGGCGCGCCGGGGGACGGCGGAGCGGCCGGGGAGGGCGGTGGGCCGGGCAGCGGGGGCGCGGGCGGAGCGAGCGACACCTGCAGCAGGGCCGCTGCCTGCGGGACGCACAAGTGGGCGTGCTGGCCCATGCCCAACCCGGCGGGCAGCGGCCTGCCCAACCCCGCGAGCTACACCGATGTGGGGGGCGGCGTGGTGCGCGACAACGTCACATGCCTCGAATGGCAAGAAGCCCCTCCTTCCGAGGCATACACGTGGGAGCAGGCGATCGGCTATTGCGACGGCCTGACGCTCGGCGGGTTCTCCGACTGGCGCCTTCCCACGCGCATCGAGATGACGTCGATCGTCGACTTCACCCGGAGCCCGGCCATCGACAGGGGCGCTTTCCCGGGGGCGCGCGGGGGCTTCCACAAGACATCGTCCGACTGGATCCTCACCATCCGGCAGGCCGGCGCCGGCGCGGGGCGCGACTATGCCTGGGCCTTCAACCTCAGCGACGGGATCGTCAGCAACGCCTACTCCAAGGCGACAGCGGCGAGCCTGCGCTGCGTGCGAGGCAACGGCGATGGGGAGGCGCCGAGCAGCCCGGCCGTGGCCCCGCCCGACCAGTACACCGTCGTGTCGCCCGGCGAGGTGATGGACAGGTACACGGGCCTCGTCTGGCAACAGGGGTATTCGCCGGCCACGATGGCCTGGGCGGAGGCGGAGGGCTACTGCGCGACGCTCGATCTCAACGGCCACGCGTGGCGCCTGCCCAGCATCCGGGAGCTCGCGACCCTCGTCGACGAGGCGCAGGTGGCGCCGTCGATCAACCGCACGATGTTCCCCGACACGCAATACGGCTCCCGCAGCAACGACTGGTACTGGAGCTCCCACGCGGCCGTGGGGAACGCCGCGGCGGCCTGGGCGCTCAATTTCGACGACGGCTTCACCGGGTTCAACGCGGGAGAGAGCGGCAAGTGGAACTATTTCACGGCCGCGTGGGTGAAGTGCGTGCGCTGAGGGCGCAGGCGCGGCTGGGTCGGTCCGTCCCGGGAGATGGCCGGCGCCGCCGCGCCTCGTTTCGGTGGCGCGCTGCCTCCAGCGTCGGATAGCGTGGCTCGGGTGAGCCCGAGCACACCGCCGGCGCGCCCTCGCCTCGCCGCCCACGTGCTCGCGCGGCGCCACCTGGTCGGCGAGGAGGAGCGCGTCATCCTCCACGATGCCCGCACGGGGCAGCTGCTCCAGCTCGGCCCGCGGGAGTGGGTCCTGCTCTCCGCGGCCGACGGGACGCGCGACGTCGAGGGCATCGTCATCGCGGCGGCCCGCGAGGGCGCGCACGCGCGTGTGCCCGCGGCGCAGGCGTTCTTCGCGGAGCTCCACGCCGCGGGGCTGCTCGGAGCGGACGACGCCGGCGAGGACGCGGCGCGCTCCGGGTCCACGGCGGCCGCGGCCGCCGCGGCGCCCGCGCTCGACCCGGGGGAGCGCGATCCCCGCGAGCGCCGGCTGGAGGTGCTGCCCGACTTCAGCCTGCACTGCGACGGCCGCGGGAGCTGCTGCCGGATCTACGCCTCGATCCTCTTCGATCCCGAGGAGGCGGCGCGGGCGCGGGCATTGCGGCCCGATGTGCTGAGCGGGGGCGCGCGCCACGAGCGGGCCTTCACGCCGGAGCGCGGGACGTGGCCGTGCGCAGCCTCCGTCGTGGCGATGCGGGACGGGCGGTGCGCCTACCTCGAGGGCGAGGGGCGCTGCTCGCTCCACGCGAGGGGCGGGCCCGAGGCCAAGCCGCTCGGGTGCCGCACCTTCCCGACCAGCTTCGTCGACGACGGCGAGTCGGTGCGCGTCTCGGTCGCCGTGGAGTGCGCCTGCGTGCTGGCCAGCGTGGGCCGCCCCGGCGGCGCGCCGCTGCTCGATCCGCGGCTCGTCACGCGGGGGGATCTGGACGAGCGCATCGATGTCGCCCGGCTGCCGGGCCGCGCGCAGGTGGCGCCCGGCGCGACCGCCTCCCGCGCGGAGGTCGTCGCCTGGTCGCGGCGCCTCGCCGCGGCAGCGCCCCCGCCCGACGTCGCCGCGGGCCTCTTCTCGCTCGCCGCCGCGCTCGAGGCCGAGGGCCTCGCCGAGGGGGCGATCGCGCGCTTCGAGCGGCCCGATCCGCTGGATCCGGCGGCGCTCGCGCCCTGGCTCGCCGCGCTCCACGGCCGCGCGGCGCGGCGGGCGCGCGAGGACGCCGCCTGGCGGAGCGAGCGGGACCTCGCGCGGTGGGCCACGCGGTGGATCGCGGACGCGACGCTGGCGCTGGCCGAGCCTGACCTGCTCGGCGCGCTGCTCCTCGCGCCCGTGCCCGCGCGCGTGGGCGACCGCGAGCGCTTCACCCTCCGCGCGGCCTTGCACGGCCACCGCCTGCTCGGCGCGCTGCCGCTCTCGCTCGCGCTCCGCGATCGCGCCGTGCGGCTCGTCGTGGCCCGGGCGCTGCCGGCGGTCGTCGACGGGGAGGGCGCGGACGACCCGGCCTGCGCCGAGCCGATCGCGCTCGTGGAGGCGACGCTGCGAGGCCACGGCCTCGACGCGTACGCCGCCGAGGCGGCCACGGCCGGGTGATCGCGTGCGCCTCCTCGAACTCGGAGAGACATCGGCTCCGATCCTGTCGATAATGCGCCCGCGATGAGCCAGCCCCCGCTCGACAACAAGACGGACTTCGCCGCGCACCCACAGCTGCTCGTCGATCGGGACGGCGAGCAGCTGGTCACGATCGTCAAGGCGAGCTTCGAGCTCCAGGGCGACGGCAGCCTCGAGCTCGCGCCCCCCGAGCGCACGCGCGGGGTCCGCCTCGCCGACCTGCCCTGGGAGGAGAAGAAGCCCGAGAGCGTCGCGTACCCCGCCGACGTCTGCCTGTTCAAGCCGGCGACCGACGTGATCTTCGTGGCCACGGCGTACGCGCCGAACGGCAAGGCGGTGCCGTCCTTCGACGTGCGCGTCGAGGTGGGCCCGCTCAAGAAATCGCTCGTCGTGTTCGGCAAGCGGCTCTGGGTGGACAAGGGCGCCGCCCTCACCGCGCCTTCGCCCATCGAGCAGATCGACATGCGCTACGACCACGCCTGGGGCGGGCGGGACGACGACGATCCCGCGGCGCCGCTCGAGGAGCCGCGCAACCCGATCGGCACGGGCGTCACGCGCGCGCCGGCCTCGCTCACCCACCAGCCGGCGCCGGCCATCGAGGATCCCTCGTACCCGATCCGGACCGCGAAGACCGGGCCGCCGCCCGCCGGGATCGGGGTCGTCGGCCGGCACTGGGAGCCGCGCCGCGCGTACGCCGGGACGTACGACGCCGCGTGGCGGGAGAACCGCGCGCCGCTCCTGCCCGAGGACTTCGACCACCGCTTCAACCTCTGCGCCTCGCCGGGCCTCATCGCGGATCCGCCGCTCGCGGGCGGCGAGCCGGTGCGGGCGCTCAACCTCACGCCCGAGGGGGCGCTCAGCTTCGAGCTCCCGAAGGTGCAGATCGAGATCGAGTTCCACGTGAAGGACCGCGCGCCGGTCGCCTTCGCGCCCCACCTCGACACAGTGCTCGTCGACCTCTACGCCACCGGCCCGCAGAAGCCGGTGGCCGTCGAGATGGTCTGGCGCGCGCACGTCAAGGCGCCCCGGCGGATGAAGGACGCGCGCGTGATCGTGCGCGAGCGGGGGCGAGCGTGAGGCCCCTCGCCGCCATGGTGGCCGCGGGCGCGGTCACGCCCGTCGGGCTGCGCTCGATCGACACCGCGTTCTCGCACCGCGCCGCGGCCGCGGCGATGCGCGAGTCGCCGCTCGTGGACGCGCAGGGCGAGCCCGTCACGATGTGCTTCCTGCCCACGCTCGATCCGCGGGTCACGGGCGCGGCGCGCGCCGTCCTGCTCGCGGAGCGCGCGCTCGGCGAGGCGCTCGAGAAGCTCGGCCCCGCGGCGCGGGGGCTGCGCATGCAGATGGGCCTGTGCCTCGACGAGCACCTCGGGCAGCGGCCGCCGGGCGGCGAGGCCCCGGCGCAGCGGGTCGCCGCCGAGCTCGTCGCGCGGGCGCAAGCGTACGGGTGCGCGCCGGAGATCGCGGTGAAGGTCTCGACGCGAGGGCCCGCCGCGCCGGGGTACTTGCTGCCCGAGCTGTGCGACGCGCTCGCGCGAGGCGCGATCGACGCGGCGCTGCTCGGTGGTGTGCATACAGACTACGACCCAGCGCGCATCGCCGCGCTCGACGCCGCGGGCCGGCTCTTCCGGCCGGAGAACCTGGACGCCCTCGTCCCCGGCGAGTGCGCAGCCTTCGTGGTCCTCATGCGCCCCGACGTCGCGCGGCGCGCGCTCCTCCGTGAGCTGGGGCAGATCGTGGGCGTCTCCACCGCCCACGAGCGGGCCCGCCCGGACAACGACGAGTCCGCGTTCCAGGCCACGGGCCTCACCGCCGCGCTCCGCGCTGCGCTGGCGCCGCTGGCCGAGCGCGGGTTGCGGGCCGGCTGGATGCTCACCGATATCACCTTCGAGACCTTCCGCCATTTCGAGCTCCAGGCCGCGTCGGTGCGCACGCAGCAGCTCTTCTGCGATCCGCAGCAGCTGGAGTGCCCTGCCCAGCGGATCGGCGCGCTCGGCGCCGCGGCGATGCCGCTGCACCTCGCGATCGCGTCGGAGGCGTTCGCGCGGGGCTTCGCGCCGCACCCGTGCGCCGTCTCCCTCGCCGGGAGCGACGGCGGGGAGCGCGCGGCGATGGTGGTCGTGGCGCCGGGGTGACGGCGCGAGAGGGCGAACCAGGGCCAGGTGCAGCCGCCGAACGGGACGACCGCCGAACTGGCTCCCGCGGAACATGCGTGCTTCGGCCGAAGGTGGGGGCTTTGGAACGGCCAAGCGCGCCACGGACGCCAAGAAAACCATAAAAATTGGCATCTTACTGCGGCTTGGCGGATTCATCATTCCGGGAGGGCCGGGGAATTCCCTCTCCACCTGTCGACGGCTTCCCCGGAGAGATGAAATTCAGCCCGGAGGATGTCGACAGGTGGTGTCCGGGATAGGGCCTCTCCCCGATGACCCGACGTGGAACGAGATCGCCAGCTTTGCCACGGACGGGCGCTTTCGTTAAGGCCCTTGGTCTACCACTGGAGAGATTGCCCGCTCGGCCTCAGTGGGGATGCTGGGACAGCCGATGTCCTGGTCATCGTGCGCGATTACAGCCTATTTAACGGGCCTTTCGCGCGGTCGGTTCGCGAGCGCCAACGGACGGCGTGAGCCCGTTGTAGGGGCGCCGGGTGCGCGCATGGCGCTCATTCGCGTCGTGCGCGCGCTCGCTTCACCTGCTCGCGGACCTTCGGATGCTGCTGGCTGACCTCCACGATGACGCGGCCAACGACCTCGACCGCGAGGTCGAAAGCCCGCTCCGCCAGGCGCTGGAACCAGAGCCCGAACGGCGAGTCGATAGGCCGGTACAGCCCCAGGTCACCGGGCTCCCCGCCGGCGGCCCAGGTGATGGGCAGCCCGGACGCCTCCAACGTCTGCCTGGCGAAGCCCTGCGCGAGTTGGAGGGCTTGCAGGGCGTCGACGCCCTCCTGCCACTTGAACACCTCAGCACCGAGCCCGGAGATGAGCACCGGGCAGCACCAGTCGCCGTCCTGCGCACCGGGCGCAATCGGCTTGCCGATGACGAGTACGATCTGCCGGTCAGGCTGGCCATCCACTCCGTAGCGACGGACGGCGATGGGCTCACCGATGCGCTTCTTGGGCATAGGGTTAGGTTAGTCCGGAAACGATGTGACCAGGCAGTAGACCTCCCATCTGGCCGGTGACCCGCTGTTCGCCACTTCCCAGCAAGTTCCCAGCAAGCCCTCCTTCTCACCGGATCCAGTTTCCACTGCGATCGGCAGAATGCCTCCTTTGCCCGCTGACTCGCGTGGGTCAGCAGCAGGCAGATCCCCCTGGCATCAGCCCGCAGTTCTCCCGTCGCAGCCACGAACGCAGCGGTGTCCGGGTCCGCCTCTTCGACCGCCTTCTCCTCGGTCGTGCTCACAACACAGCCCGCGAACATGACGACAACGGCGACCCCGATGAGCTTCGCGCCACGCATAGAGTCCCCCTGCTCGACCGCCCGCTACACGTAGAGCCCAGGGCGCTCAGCGGTAGCCGCAGGTCACGCGGGGGCGCGGTGTGCCGACGTGGGCGGAATCATCCATCGAAGTACGCGATCCGCGTCACACCGCACGGCGCGCCGGCCCGATCGCGTGCGGCGCCGGCCACTCCGCGCGGCGCAGTGCAGCGCAGGAACCTGCTCCCCTCTGCCGTGTCGAAAGGCACCATGCCCAGGCCTTCCCTTCCGCTCGCCGGCCTCTTCCTCGTCGCCGTCCTCGGCGCCGCCGCGACCTCCGACGCGGCCACGGACGGCCGCGACGCGGTTGCCCGCGGCCTCGACCTCTTCGTTCACGCGCCCGACCGCGGGGCGCCCGGCGCCACCCTGCCGGTGCAGGTCCTCGCGCTCGGCTTCCCCACCGCGGTCACGCTCCGGCCGCTCGAGGCGGTCACCGTGGAGGCGACCTGGGATCCCGAGCACCTCGGCAAGGTCAGCGCCGTCCCGCCGCCCGTGCGGGTCACCACCGACGCGAAGGGGCGCGCTCACCTCGACGTCCCGATCCCCGAGGGGCCCGAGCGCGAGCTCCGGCTGCTGCTCGGCGTGCGCGCCGGCGACCGGCAGCGGACCCGGACGCTCACCGTGCAGCGACTGGCGCCGCTCCAGGTCGACCTGCACGTTCCTGACACGCGCGTGGTGCCGGGCAGCGCGATGTCGGCGTGGATCACCGTGCAGAGCCAGGCCTCGGGGCAGCCGGCCCCGCGGGTCCCCGTGGAGGTCAGCCTGCTCGAGGGCGGCGTCGCGCGGCACACGGCCGTGGTCACGACCGACGCGGCCGGCGTTGCGATGACACGCGTGCCCGTCCCGTGGATCGACGAGCCCGGCTGGCGCTGGATCCTCCGCGCCCGCGCGCGGGGCGCGGCGGGGGCCTCGTCGAACGCCGCGGAGATCTCCCTCTCGCCGCGCGAAGAGACGCCCGGCGCCCCGCAGATGCTGGCCGAGTGGTCCGAGCAGGATCTGCGCGCCGGCGATCGCGCAAGCTACGTGATCCGGATCCGCGATGGCGCCGGCCAGCCCGTGGCCGGGCTGCCGGTGCGGATCTGGACCGGGCCGAAGGGCACGAGCCCGCCCGAGGACAGCGCCGCGTGGGAGAAGCTCACGACGCCCGCGCGCACCGACGCGGCCGGCGAGGTCCGCGGCGCGGCCACGGCGCCCACCACCGTGGTGCAGGGCGCAGGGACCACGCTGCGCGTCGTCGCGCGCGCGACGTTCGAGGGGCACGAGCTCGAGCGCGAGGCCACCGTCTCCGTGGAGAGCCCCACCTCGGAGGCGACGCTGCTCCCGGAGGCGGGCGCGATCGTTCCGGGCGTCGCTCAGCGCATGCTCCTGCGCGTCCGCGATGCGCGGCGGAAGCCGGTGCAGGGCACCTTCACCGTCGAGGGCGACGGGCTCCAGGCCGCCGTGACCACCGACGCGTACGGCGAGGCCGAGGTGACCTGGGAGGCGCCCGTCGAGCTCGGGGCCTTCCGCAACGTCGGGCCGTGCGCCGGCGGCGTCGCGGCGGCGGTGCGCGTGCGGCCAGCTGGCGAGCTCCCGGCGCTCGCGTCGCGGCGCGAGCCGTTCGCGCTGTGCGTCTCCGTCGATCGCGACGCCTCGGCGCTGCTCCGGCCCGAGCGGCTCCTCGCCCGCGCCGGCGACGCGCTCCCGCTCCGCGTGATCGACGCCAGCGGCGCGGACGCCCGCGCCGACCGGCGGCCGGCGGGTGGCAGGGCAGGGGACGGCGGCAGGGCAGCGGACGGCGCCGGCTGGAGCGTGATCGTCCAGGCGGACAACGCGGCCCGCGCGGCGAGCGCCTGGATCGCCGGAGGCCCGGAGGGCGGCGCGCTCGGCCTGCCCGAGGGCGCGGCCGGCGTCTGGACGCTCAGCGCCGCCGCTCCTCGGCCGGGCGCCGCCGCGCGGCAGGCGGGCGGCGCGGTGCTCGTCACGCCGCGCGTCCTCCCTCGGCTCGAGGCCCGCATGACCGGCGGCCGCGCGGCCCCGCGCGCGGCGCCGTCGACGTGGACCTCGCGCTCACCGACGGGGGCAGCCGCGGCCTGCCCGGGACCGTCGCGGCCGTCGTCGTGGATCTGCACGGTGGGGGCAGCGTCGGCGGCCTCGCGGCGCTCGACACGCGCGCGCGGCTCTGCCAGGGCATGGTCGAGCCCGAGCGCTGCGGCGCTTTCCTGGAGGGCGATCCCGCGCTCGATCCGCTCCGGCGCGCGGAGCTCGGCGCGCGGGCGCGCGAGGCGATCGCACCGGCGAACGATCCGGCCGGCTCCGCGCGGGCGGCGCTCGACGAGGCGTTCGGCCAGGTCCTTCGCTCGCTCGAGGGGGCGGTCTTCGAAGCCACCAGCGACCCGGAGCGGCTGCGCGACGTGCGCCGCCGCGGGCCGGGCGGCGCCTATGCATGGAACCCCGAGCTGATGACCCTGGTCACGGCCGCCATGGATGCGCCCCCCGAGACGCCCGGCGGCGAGCCGCTCTCGCTCGCGGACCTCCTGGCGGTGGACCCGCAGGTCACGTTCGATCACGTCGCTCGCCGCGTCACCCGCCTCAAGCTCTTCCGCATCCTCGCGGCGGCGCGCGCGTTCCGGCGCGAGCGGCTGCTCGACCCGGACGAGCCGGCGCTCCGCGATCCGAACGCGCTGCTCCGCCGCCTGGTGCGCGACGCGCAGCTCGAGGAGTCGCTCCTGCTCGATCCCTGGGGCGGCACGATCCAGTTCACCCCGACGACGGCGCCGCCCGCGCCGTTCCTCACGGTGCGGCGCGGCTTCGCCCTGCAGGCGCCCGGGCCCGACGGCCGGATCGGCACGGGCGACGACGTGCGCGATCCGTTCGAGCGCGTGCTGCGCTCGGGCACGCCGTACGCCAGGGCGGTCGGCGAGGATCGCCTCGTCGACGCGAAGTTCGACATGGAGGTCGGCGACGCCACGGTGTCGGCGTGGGAGAGCCTCCTGGAGGAGCTCACGGGCACGTCGCTGGGCGAGGGGCTCGGCCTGAGCGGCATCGGCACCGGCGGCGGGGGTACGGGCTCCGGCGTCGGGTTCGGTTCAGGCCACGGCCGGCTGGGCGGCGCCCACCGCACGTCGAGCGGCGCGCCGCGGGGCGTGTTCTTCTGGTCGCCGCCCCAGCGCACCGACAAGGATGGCCGGCTGCGGATGCGCGTCCCGCTCGGCGACGTCGAGACGACCTTCCGGCTCGTCTTCGTGGGCGTGCCGGACGGCGCTACGCCGGCCACGGCCACGCTCGACGTGCCCACGGCGCAGCCGCTCTCGGCGCGCGTGGAGGCGGGTGCCGCGTGGGTCGAGGGCGACGAGGTCGACGTGGAGATCTCGGTCCGGAACCGCTCGCCGAAGCCGCTCCGCGCGAGCATCGAGCTCACGGCGCGCGGCGTGGCCGCGCTCGCGGACCCACGCCGCCGGGCGGTGGCGGTCGATGTGCCCGCGGGGGGCGCGGCCCCGGTGCGCGCGCGGGTCCGGGCGCTGCGCGCCGGGCGGGCGGAGCTCGCGGTCGCCCTGAAGGCGCAGGGGACCCCGGGCGACACGCTCGTGCACGCGTGGGAGGTGCGCCCCGCGGGCGAGCCCACCGATCTGAACATCGCCCAGGTCGTCGAGGGCGGCGCCAGGGCCACGCTGAGCGTCGCGGCGGACGCGCAGCGCTACCAGCCCACCGGCCGCCCGCGGCTCGTCGTCGAGCGCGGCCTCGCGGGCGCGCTCACCGCGGCGCTCGAGGCGATGGATCCCGACCGGCTCTCGTCTGCCGGGGCGATGGTGGACGCGGTGGAGGTCGCGGCGCTCGTGCGCCGCTGGGCCGCGGCGCGCGGGGGTGAGGGCGCGCCGATCGCCGCGCGCGCGGAGGACATCGGCCGCCGCGCCGTGGGCCGGCTGCTCGCGTACAAGGAGAGCAAGAAGGATCGCGGCTTCTGGCCTCCGGCGCTCCGGGCGCGCACCTTCGCGCCCGCGTCCGCGGCGGAGGAGCTGCCGAAGATCGACGCGCGCTGCCCGCCAGAGCCGCTGCACCCCGCGGCAGCGCTCGACGCGCTCGAGGTCGAGCCCTCGCCGGCGGGGGGCGCGGTGAACGCGTGCTGGGACGCGCTCGTCACGAGGACGCTGGACGACGTGATTCAGAGCGGCGATCGCGTGGCGCTCGCCCGGGTCCTGCTCGCGCTCGCGGAGCGGCCGCACCGGGCAGCGCTGGCCGCGAACGTGGCGGACCGGCTGCGCGCCTGGGTGGCGCTGCTCCCGACCGGCGGCATCACCTTGCCGCCGGGTCAGGCCGAGGATCGGAGCGCGCGCGCGGTGGTCTACGCGGCGCTCCTCCGCGCTGCCGGGCTCGGCCGGAGCGCGGCGCCGCCCGCGAAGCTCCTCGGCTGGGTGGGCGTGCAGCGCGACGTGCGCGGCGGCTACGGCGCGCCGGCCAGCACGCGCGCGGTGGTGCGCGCGCTCCTGGCCCACGGGGGCGAGGGCCGCGGGGTGGCGCGCGTCACGGTGACGTCGGGCGGCGCGCGCCGTGACGTGGAGGTCGGGCCGTCGGGGCGGCTCGTGGTGCCGCTCGACGCGGGCGCGACGGAGGTGACGGTCGAGGCAGCGGGGCCCGCGGTCGTTGCGCGCCTGGAGCGCCCGGCTCTTCGGCGCTGGAGCCGGCCGCCGGCCGCCGCGGCGAGCCCCGTACAGGTGGAGATCTCCTGGCCGAAGCGCCCGCGGGCGGGAACGACGGGCAAGCTCGGGATCTCGCTGCGCCACACGCTGGGCCGCCCGGTCGAGATCGACGTGCGCATCCCGCTTCCGCCAGGGGTGTCGCTGGCCGAGCCGCTCGGGGGCGTGCGGCAGGTGAACGGCGTCCTCGCGCTGCGGGCTTCTGTCGAGGCGAGTCGGCTCGCGACGCTCGTGGAGATGCCGGTGCGCTTCGCCCTCGCCGGGAAGGTGACGGCGCCCGAGGCGCAGGCCCGGGTGGCGCAGGAGGAGCTGCCGCGCGCGGTGGTCCCGGCGCGGCCGATCATCATCGAGTGATCGGCGCTCCTGGATACCGGTTCACTCTCCGCCCGCGCCGGCGCAGGAGCACACGGCTGAAGTCGTGTTCGATGCCCGGCCACAGGGGTTCATATAGACGCATCGATCGAGGGCACGGCTTCGGCGCGCCCGCAGGCTGTGGAGTGTAGGCGGCCCCTTCGATGCATGACCGGTTGTTGATAGTAGCGTCGCTTTTCCAGTGAGACGGCGCCATTGAAGGCGAAGCGTTCGACGAAGAGAGCACCTTGATACAAACTCGGATCGCCGCGCGCGCGGCCCCCTTCCGTGCCACGATCCCGGCCGTGCGCCGGCAATGTACGCTCTTGCAGCTGCTCCTCCTCGCCGCCTGCGGAGGAGCCCAGCTGCCCTCGCCCGCCGCCGTCGCGGGCACCGCCGAGGCACCGCCCCCGAGGTGCGTGCTGCCGGGCGCGCCGACGGTGGTGCATCGCGAGGGCAACGCGGTGTTGCAGGTATGGGAGGTGCCGGCCGCGCCGGTGCTGTTCGAGGAGGTGCTGCCGAGCGCGCCCGGGTACCTGGCGTATCGTGAGGCGATCGCGGCGGCCGGCGGTGACCTCGAGCGTCCGGTCGCCGATCCACTCCAGCCGCGCGACGACGCCGAGCGCGAGCTATGGCGCCGCGAGGACGAGAACGCCGCGCTGATGTACGGCGACGCAGGTCGCGTCCGGCCTATCCGCTGCCTCGAGGCAGCCCTGTTCGCGGCCCAGGACGCGCGCTATTCGGAGCTCACTCAGCCCACCGAGTTCATTGCGTCGATCCTGCGCCGCGAGGTCGGCGGCCGGCCCCAGCTCAAGATTTACCTCGGTGCGAGCGACTCGATGTTTCCGCCCAAGGCGTTCTATGGCTTCGACGAGGTCCGCCGCGACGTGGCCGCCGGCTGGGAGTATTGGGTCGTCCTCCACAACCACACCGTGCGTACTCTCAACGGCAAGCCCGCCCTCGGCGTGCCCGCGCCGAGCACCAGCGACGTGCCGCTCTTCCGCGGGCTCGTCAAGGAGTCGGGGCTGCGCGCGGTGTGGGTCACGAACGGCTTCTACACCGGCGAGGCCACGGCCGAAGATCTCGCCCGCTACCGCACCCGCGATTGACGGTCAGCGCATAGCTTGCGCAAGCGTGAAGGTCGCTTCGGAAGGAGCGGCCCGTGCGCGCGCCGCCCCGAGGTCCGCACGATCCGGCCCCCACGCCGCCCCCACCGCGTCGGCCCCGCGTCGGGTTCCGGCGCCGGGGCTTGGCGCCGTCCGCCGATCGCCTACCATGCCCCCAATGGCCGCTACCTTCGCCACCTTCTCCCTGGAGGGCGACAAGCTCCCCGCGGACGTCGCCGTGACCCGCTTCGAGGCCGTCGAGGCGATCTCCACCCCCTACACGGTCGAGGTGCGCTTCGCGACGCTGGACGCCTCGTTCCGGGTCGAGGACTGCCTGCGCAGCCGCCTCTGCCTGCGCGTCGTCGACACGTCGGGCCAGGAGCGCCTGTACGACGGCATCGTCGACCGCGCCGGCTTCGCGCACATCGCGGGCGAGAGCCGCCAGTTCGACGTCCGCCTGCGGCCCGCGCTGGCCGCGCTCGCGCACCGCGAGGGGTGCCGCATCTTCCAGGAGAAGACCATCGTCCAGGTCGCGCAGTCGGTCTTCGAGGACGCCGGCTTCGGCGACAAGGTCGAGTGGCGGATCGCGAAGGAGTACGAGCCGCGCGAGTTCATCGTCCAGTACCGCGAGTCGCACCTCAACTTCGTCTCGCGGCTCCTCGAGGACAACGGCCTCTTCTACTACTTCCGGCACGAGGCCGCCGGGCACACGATGATCATCACCGACGACCCCGCCGCCTTCGAGGTGGAGGAGGGGCTGCCGGTGAGCTTCCGCATGGCGCAGGGCGGCCTGCCCGGGAGCCTGCCGCTCTCGAAGTTCACGAGGACGCGCGCGCTGCGCACGAGCCTCGTCCACCTCCGGGACCACGATTTCGAGAAGCCCGACGTGAAGCCGGAGTCCGCGCTGCCCCGCAAGGAGGCCATCGCGCTGCCCTACTTCGAGTACCCCGCCGGCTTCACGAAGGGGAGCGTGGGGGCCCGCCGCGCCGAGGCCCGCGTGCGCGAGCTCTCCGCCGACGCCGACGTGTGCGAGGGCGAGAGCCGCGCGGCCGGGCTCAAGGTGGGCGAGCCGTTCGCCGTCGAGGGCGCCGCGGAGCCGTGCCTGAACGGCGAGTTCGTGGTCACCCACCTCGTCTCGCGCGGCAACCAGACGCTCACCGGCGGCGCGACGAACTACGACGTCGAGAACCACTTCCGCGGCGTCCCCAAGGGCGCGCCCTTCGCGGCCGAGCGCCGCGCGCGGCGGCCGCGCATCCGCGGCATCCAGACGGCGGTCGTCACCGGGTCGAGCACCCAGGAGCAGGCGATCCACGTCGACAAGTACGGCCGCATCAAGGTCCGCTTCTTCTGGGACCGGCAGGGCCAGCAGGACCACACCTCGAGCTGCTGGCTGCGCGTCTCGCAGATCGCGATGGGCGGCTCGATGATCCTCCCCCGCGTCGGCTGGGAGGTCTCGGTCGCGTTCCTCGACGGCGACCCGGACCGGCCGCTCGTGCTCGGGCGCACGTACAACGCGGAGAAGACGCCGCCCGACGCGCTCCCCGCCGCCAAGGCGTCCGGCACGCTGAAGAGCATGTCGTCGCCCGGCGCGGGCGGCCACAACCAGATCGGCATGTCCGACACCGCGGGGAGCCAGGGGTTCGGCATGCACGCCCAGAAGGACCTCAACGTCACCATCAAGAACGACAAGGTCGAGGAGGTGACGGTCAACGAGGAGCAGCACATCAGCGTGAACGGCTCCCGCTCGGTCAAGGTCGACGACTCGACCTCCATCGCTGGCAATCAATCGCTCGACGTCGGCGCGGTGCTCTCGCACAAGATCACCGGCAACCAGAGCATCTCGATCGGCGGCAACGACACGACCAACGCGATCAGCAACCACGTCGAGAAGGTCACCGGCAACCGCTCCTACACGGTGAGCGGGAACCAGATCACGATCTCGAACGGCGTCAGGCACTCCATCACCGGGGACATGAGCCGCAAGGTCGGCGCGCTGCAGCTCTCCGGCAGCCTCGGCTCGATCAACGACAACGTCCTCGGCGGGATGACGGAGACGGTGGGCGCCGTGAAGGCGCAGATCATCAACGGCAGCCACGGCGAGCAGATCACGGCCAACAAGGACCAGACCTCGCTGGCGGCGGAGCTCCACCTCACGAAGGGCTCGCTCTCCCACGTGGCGCTCGGCGTCACCAACATGGTCGGCGGCCTCCATTACCAGAAGCTGGACGGTGATCTCGTGGTGCAGGCGCCGCTCATCACCCTCCTCGGCGCCGTCGGCGTCTTCAAGGGCGGCGGCAGCGAGCTCAAGCTCGGCGGCGGACCCGTCGTGATCAAGGGGTCGAAGATCGCGGTCAAGGGCGCGCTGGTGGTCAAGATGGGCGCGTCGATGAAGCTCGGATCGTGAGGGCCCATGGGCGCCAGTGACGTGAAGAGAGAGGTGAAGAGTGGCTGATCATCATGTCCTCGCGATCCCCTCCCTCAGCGTGGAGGGCAAGATCTACCGGGTGCTGCGCTTCGAGCTCACGGAGCAGCTCTCGGAGCTCACCCGCCTCGAGTGCGAGCTGCTCGACGACGAGGCGGCGCTGCCGAGGCCGAAGGAGGTCCTCGGCAAGCGCGCGGTGTTCACGCTGTCGCGCAGCGACGACACGCAGACGCGCTCTTTCGCCGGGACGATCGTCCTCGCCGAGCTCGTGCCCGATCCCGACGACGTGCCCACGCTGCGGATCGAGGTCGCGCCGGCGCTCTGGAACCTCGGGCAGCGCTCCGACTGCCGGATCTTCCAGGACAAGAGCGCGGTCGACATCGTGAAGGAGGTCCTCGAGGGCGCGGGCGTGCCCGCGAGCCAGCAGGACTGGCGCGTGACCGAGCCCCACCCGACGCGGGTCTACACGGTCCAGTACCGGGAGCGGGACCTCGATTTCGTGCACCGCCTCCTCGCCGAGGAGGGGATCTACTTCGCGATCCACATGAGGGATGAAGAGGACGTCATCGTCTTCGGCGACTCGCCGACCGGCCTCGAGGACATCGAGGGCGCGACGTCGCTGCCGTTCTTCCAGGACTTCGGCGCCGAGGGCTTCGCGGATCGCGTCGTCCGCCTCTCGCGGGAGGTCTCCGTGCGGAGCGACAAGGTGTTCGTCCGCGACTACGACCCGGAGAAGCCCTCGACGAAGCCGGAGGCGTCGGCCGAGGGGAGCGATCCCGGGGAGCACGTGCTCGAGATCTACGAGCACCCGGCGCGCACCGCCGATGCGGGCGTGGCGGAGCGGCTCGCCAAGGTGCTGCTCGACTCGGTGCAGGCGGAGCGCGACGTCGTGCGCGGCGAGAGCGGCTCGCTCGCGCTGCTCCCGGGCCGGCGCTTCTCGGTCGACGGCCACCCGTACGACCCGCTCAACCAGGAGTACCTCGTGATCCGCGCGCGCATCGCCGGCAGCCGGCCGCGGAACTTCGAGCTCTCCGGCCGCGCGGGCGCGGAGGACGGCGCGCGCGACCTCCAGTCGATCTGCGAGTTCTGGGGCGTGCCGACCGGGACCACGCGCTACCGGCCCCCGCGGCGCGCCCGCGAGCAGGTGATCCCGGGCGCGCAGACCGCGATGACCACCGGGCCCTCGGGGCAGGAGATCCACACCGACGCGGGCGGGCACGTGAAGGTCGCCTTCCACTGGGATCGCTCCGGAAAGAAGGACGACACATCGAGCCGCTGGATCCGCACGAGCCAGGTGCCGACGGGCGGATCCATGCTGCTGCCGCGCGTCGGGTGGGAGGTCACCGTGCGCCATGTCGAGGGCGACGCGGACCGGCCGTTCGTGATGGGCCGCATGTACAACGCGCTCACGCCGCCGCCCTACGCGCTCCCGAAGGAGGCAGGGAAGAGCTCCCTCCAGACCGTGACGACGCCGGGCGGGGGCAGCACCAACGAGCTCCGGATGTCGGACGCGAAGGGCGGCGAGGAGATGTTCATCAACGCCTCGAAGGACATGTCCACCGAGGTGAAGAACAACGCGACCGAGTCGATCGGCAACAACCACAAGAAGAAGATCGGCGCCGACCAGACGACGAACGTGACGAACAGCATGACGACCAGCGTCGGGTCGAACCAGACGCTCTCGGTCTCCGGCAACCAGTCGATGAAGATCGAGACCTTCCACGTGGACGACATGGGCGGCGATCACTCGCTCTCGATCGGCGGGAACCGCGACATGAAGATCGGCGGGGATCACAAGCGCGACGTCACCGGCAACAGCTCGCTCACGGTGTCCGGCAACCAGATCGATCTCGTGGTCGGCTCGGTCACGGATCAGACCCTGGCCGGCTTCAACCACGAGGTCGGCGCGGCGCTCGTCGAGCTCGCGCTGGGGCACCGCTCCGTGACGGTCCAGGGCGACCGGAGCGAGACGGCCACCGGCGCGAAGGTGATCGCGGTCAAGTCGGGCCGCGGCGTCCAGGTCGGCGGATCGATGAACGTGAAGGTCGGCGGCGCGATCGTCAACGTGGCGAACGGGAACCGCGTGGAGAGCTCGCTCGGCACGTACACCGAGCTCGCGGGGGGCGCGCAGCTCGTCAAGGCGAACAACGCCGTCTTCGAGGCGACCGGCGCGCTCACGCTGGTCATGGGCGCGTCGATCCTCTCGCTGACGCCCGCGAGCGTCGCGATCATCGGCGTGTCCGCGAAGCTCGACGGCGACGTCTCCGACACCGCCGCGCTGGTGCTCGACAACTGAGGAGGAGGGGAACGTGGCACGCGAGACGATTGCGCACTTCACGATCGACGAGGTCCCCGCGGCGCGGGTGCTCCGCTTCGAGGCGATCCACGAGGCCGGCAGGCCGCTCGTCCTCGACGTCGAGGTGTACCTCCACTCGTACCAGGAGCTCGATGCGATGATCGGCAAGCCCGCGGCGCTCTCCTTCGGCGCGCCCGGGGAGGCGCCGCGCGTCATCGCGGGCACGGTGGAGGCCGCGACGTCGATCGGCTCCACAGAGCTCGGCATCGAGGGGCTGCTGGGCGTCCGCTACGCCGTCCGCGTCGTCTCCTCGCTCGCGCTCCTCGCGCGCAGCGTCGACTCGCGGATCTTCCAGGACATGAGCGCCAAGGAGATCGTGGCGAAGGTCCTCGAGGATCACGGGATCACCCGCGTCGCGTGGCGGCTGAGCGGCGACTGTCCGAAGCGCGAGTACTGCGTGCAGTACCAGGAGAGCGCGCTCGCGTTCATCTCGCGGCTCATGGAGCACGAGGGCGTCTACAGCTTCGTCGAGGTGGACGCCGACGGCGAGCTCCTCGTCTTCGACGACGACAGCACCGTCGCCGGGCCGATCGCGGGCGACCCCGCGCTGCCGTTCCGCCGGCGCACCGGGCTCAGCGCGGCCGACGAGCGCGACGCCATCTACTCGATCCGCGAGCTCGAGCGTGTGCGCTCTGGCAAGTTCGTCCTCCGCGATTTCGACTTCAAGCGGCCGAAGCTCGACCTCACGGCGACCGCGGCTTCGGGCGAGAACGACGCGCTGGAGCGCTACGACTACCCGGGCGGCTACTTCGAGCCGAGCGAGGGGCAGCGCCTCGCGCAGATCCGGCTGGAGGAGGAGCAGGTCGAGCGGCACACCATCGAGATCGACACCGTGTGCTCGCGCCTCGCGGTCGGCCAGAAGCTCACGATCACGGACGCCGGCGAGCTCGACGGCGAGTACTTCCTCTTCGCGGTGAAGCACACCTACATCCACGAGGAGGGCGACGCGCACGGCGGCGAGCGCGCGACGCCGCGCTCCAGGGCGCGGGCGCGCCTCGTGCCGGCCTCCGTGAAGTACAGGCCGCGGCGCATCACGCCGATCCCGCTCATCGAGGGGCCGCAGACCGCGACGGTTGTGGCGCCCGCAGGCTCGCAGACCGAGGCGATCCACACCGACGAGTTCGGCCGCTGCAAGGTGAAATTCCACTGGGATCGCAGCGACGTGATCGACGACAAGGCCTCGTGCTGGATGCGGGTCGCGCAGCTCCAGACCTCCGGCTCGATGATGCTCCCGCGCATCGGCTGGGAGGTGATCGTCGAGTTCCTCGAGGGCAACCCCGATCGGCCGATCGTGACAGGGCGCCTCTACAACGGCGTCTATATGCCGCCGTACGCGCTGCCGGAGGGCAAGACCCGCACGGCGATCCAGACGTCGAGCACGCCGGGCGGCGGCGGAGCCAACGAGATCCGCTTCGAGGACAAGGCGGGCTCCGAGGAGATCATGGTGCACGCCCAGCGCGACATGAAGACGGTCGCGGCGAACAACGCGAAGAGGAACATCGGCAACAACGAGACGTCGGTCGTCGGGAACAACGCGTCGCTCGAGGTCGGCGGCAACCAGACGACGAAGATCACGAAGGGCTCGCAGAACACGGTGGGCGCGAACCAGACGATCAGCGTCGGAGGCAACCGCAACGTCGAGGTGAACGCGGTGTCGGCGCTTACGGCGAAGGGCAACGCGACGACCACGGTGGGCGGGAACCAGTTCGAGATGGACGGCAACCCTCTCGAGGCGATGCTCGCGCTCGCGGCGCAGGCGGCGGTGCAGTTCGCGAGCGTGATGGCCAACAACGCGATCGCGGCGGTCCAGGGGCAGGTCGACGGCGCCATCAACCAGGTGATGGCGCCGATCAACGGCCTGACCCAGAAGGCGGCGGGGGTCGCGGGCGCGATGCAGGCCGTCGCCGGCGGGGACATGAGCCGCATGCCCGGGATGATCGCGGGCGCGTCGGGCATCCCCGGCGCGAGCCAGCTCGCGGCTTCGATGGGCGGGGGCGGCGGCGGGGGCGGGGGCGGCGCCGCCGGCGGCGCGCCGGGCGCCGCGGCGCCCAACATGCTCGCCTCGATCGCGTCGAACGTGGCGCAGAGCAGCCTCGCCGGGAAGGTCTTCGTGAAGCCGGAGGCGCTCGCCTCGGCCCTCGGCATGGACGGGGGCGGCGGCGGCGGCGGGTCGACGGCCAACGTGGGCGGGCCGGACGGCGCCGTCGATGGCGTCGACGCGACCGACCGCGAGAAGGGGCCCGGGCACACGACCGCCAAGGTCACGGGCACCCACAAGGAGGACGTGGGCTCGATGAAGGTCCTGGGCGCGATCCAGGACATCGACAACAACGTGACGGGCAAGAAGACGATCGACGTCGGCGCCGCGACCGTGCAGGTGGCGTTCGGCAGCTACGCCGAGAGCGTCACGGGCTCGAAGAGCGAGAAGGCGACGGGCCTGGTCGTCCTCAGCAACGGCGGCGAGAGCGAGACGGTCACCGGCTCGCGCACCGCGATGGTGGGCGGCGCGGTCGTCGACAAGCTCAAGGGGTCACACGTGGTGCAGGCCGTCGGGCCCGCGACGTTCATCGGGGCCTTCCACAAGGTGGAGGCGAAGGGCGCCATCGTCTTCAAGTGCGGCGCCAGCGAGGTGGTGATCGACGGCGCCGGCGTCACCATCACGTCCCCGCTCGTGACCATCCTCGCGCCGAAGATCCAGCTGCCGAAGAAGGTCTCGGAGGTCTGATGGCGACTCGGTTCGACGGTGGATCGCGGGCGGCTTCTGCGTCGCTCTCGCTGGAGGAGCCGGACGCCGGGGCCACGCCGGAGGAGGCGTCCGAGTCGCCGCGCGTGACCCTGGACGACGTGCTCGCCGAGCCGGCCGCGGCGCCGCTCCCCGCGCGGACGGCGCAGCCGCTCGGCGCCGCCATGCGGACAGCGCGCGTCGCCTCGATCGCGGGGCGGAAGGCGTCGATCCACGTCCGTGGCGCGGAGGGGCCCGTCGACGCCCAGATCGCGCCCGACGTCGATCCCGAGGTGATCGCCGACGCCCGCGCCCGCGGCGACGCCGTGCTCGTCGAGCTCTGCGAGGGCGAGCCCCCGCTGATCGTCGCGGCCCTGACGACGCAGCGGCCGCATACGCTCCACCTCAAGGCGACAACCGTCGCCATCGAGGCGGAGCAGGAGCTGCTGCTCCGCTCCGGCCGAGGCGCGGTCCGCATTCGACAGGACGGCGACATCGAGGTCGTGGGCAGCCGCATCAGCGCCGCGTCGCGGGGGCTGTTCCGGATCGTCGGGAGGCTCTTGCGGCTGAATTGACGGCACGCGCGGCGCGTCCGCTGGAAGGCTCGGCTGTCATAGCTTTCACTCAGGGAGCGTTGAAACAGCGATGCGAACGGCACCTGTCCCCAACATCCCGGCCATCCCGGGGATGAACCCCGGAGTCTTCGTTCTCGGCGGCGGCGGTGACGGCGGCGGGGCCGGCGGCCGCGGAGGCGGCGCGGGCAAGGACAAGCAAGGCGCGAACGGCAAGAACGGGGGCGACGACGCGTCGGGGGGCGGCAGGGGCGCCTGCGGCTCCGGCCAGAACGGCGGGGCGTGCCCCAACCATCATGGCAAGAAGGGGAGCGGCAAAGGCTCCAAGGGAGACCCTGTCGACATCGTGACAGGGCGTGTCTTCACGGTCCCCGTCACCGACGTGCACTTGCCGGGCCCGCTGCCGCTGACGCTGACCCGCAGCTACACGAGCGCCGCGCGCGACCGCGACGTCGGGCTCGGGCGCGGCTGGCACCACTCGTACGCGTGGGAGGTGGAGGTGCACCGCGGCCGGACGAGGCTCTGGACCGGGAACGGCATGTACGTCGACTTCACGCCCATGCGCGTCGGCGAGTCGGCGGTGGGCCCTTCCGGGTGGCTGCTCGTCCGCGGCAAGACGGGCTTCGTGCTCGATCGGGGCGACGGCCGGTGGCTCGTCTTCGAGCACGCCTGGCAAGACCGGTTCCTCCTGTCGGCGGAGACCGACTCTCACGACAACCGGATCTCGTTCTTCTACAAGGAAGGTGTCCTGGCGCAGATCGTCGACTCGGTCGGTCGCAGGGTCGAGGTCCGCTCCACGAGGGAAGGGCGCATCGCCTCGTTCGAGGTGAAGAACGCGGCGCACCGGGGCCAGCTCGTCCCGTTCGCGAGGTATCGCTACGACGACGCGGGGGACCTGGTGCTCGCCGAGGACGCGATGGGCGCGGCGACCCGGTACACGTACACGGATCATCTCCTGACGTGCCAGGAGCACCCGACGGGCCTTTGCTTCTACTTCGTCTATGACGGGGAAGGGCGGTGCGTCGAGACCTGGGGCGCGTACCCGGGGCGCGAGGACGAGAGCCTCGCCGCCGACGTCCCGGCGGTGCTCGCCGACGGGATCACGGCCGCCAAGGGCATCTTTCACACGAAGCTCGAGTACGGGCCTCACAACTATGTGGAGGCGGCCGACTCGATCTCGGTCGAGCGCTTCTTCGGAAACGACTTCGGGAGCGTCGACAAGGCGGTCACGGCCGCCGGCGTCTTCTGCCGCACGTACGACGCGTGGGGAAACCTGCTGTCGTTCACCGACGCGACGGGGGCGACGACCCGCTGGGAGCGGGACGCCCGCGGGCGGGAGCTCCGGATCACCGATGCTCTCGGCCGGGTGACCACGTTCGAGCGGGACGCCGACGGGCACATCCGGAGGGCTGTCGATCCTGCCGGGGGCGTCATCGAGACCGGGCGCCTCACGGGCGGGCTCGTGTGGCGCGACGCCATCGGCGCCACCTTCGAGGTGCACTTCGATCGCCGCGGGCTCACCACGCGGACCGTCGCGCCGAACGGCGGGCAGACGCTGTACAGGTACGACGATCACGGAAACCTCATCGAGCGGACCGATCCCACGGGCGCGGTGACGCAGTACACGTACGACTACTGGGGCCGGCGCCAGAGCATGCTCGACGCGTCGGGGGCGATGGTCACGTACGCCCACGACGACGCCGGCCGCCTCCGATCGGAGCGAACGCCGGACGGCGGCGTGACGCGCTACGAGTACGACGCGTCCGGAAACTGCACGTCGATCTGGCACCCGAACGGCCACACCACCACGCACCGCCATGCGGGGTACAACCGCATCGTCGAGACGCGAGAGCCCGACGGGCGGATCAGCAAATATCGATACAACCGCGAGGGGCGCCTCGTCGAGGTGCACAACAGCCACGGAGAGGTGCACCGCATCCGCCTGAACGCCGCCAGGCTCGTCTCGGAGGAGGTCACCTTCGACGGCCGCACCCTTCGTTATCGTTACGACGCCATGGGGCGTGTGGTGCAGTTCGAGAACGGCCTCGGCGAGAAGACCGGGTATGTGTACGATCTCGTCGGTCGCGTCGTGGAGCACCAGTACCCCGACGGCGGCGTCGAGACGTTCGAGTACGACGAGCTGGATTACATCATCGCCGCACACGGCCCCTCGGCGACATCTTCTTCGAGCGCAATCTCCTGGGCTAGGTGACGTGCGAGCGGCAGGTGAGCGGCGGCGAGACGTTCTCGGTGGAGACGAAACATGACTTGATGGGCAATGTCATCGAGCGAAAGACCTCCCGCGGACACCACCAGACCTGGGTGCGCGACGTCGCTGGCCGCGCGCTGCGGGTGACGCTCGACGGCAACGAGCAGCTCGGCGTCGTCCGCGACGCGCTCGGGCGAGAGACCGCTCGCTATTTGCCCGGCGGCGGGCGTGTTCCGCGCGGGCAGGTGCTGGCGCGCACCGACGTCCACGGGCAGGGCGAGCACTTCCGGTACGACGCGGAGGGCAACGTGCGAGAGCTCGGCCCCGGCGCGCCGGAGCGCGAGTACGGGCGTGGCAACGTGCTGCTCCGGCGCGGCCCCGTGTCCTATGTGTGGGACGGCGACGGGAGGCTGATCAAGCGCCGCGTGGTCATGCCGAGCGGTCAGGAAGCCACGACGAGCTACGAGTGGAACGGCGCGGGTCTCCTGAGCGCGGTGGTGCGCCCCGACGGCGTCCGGATCGAGCATGTCTACGATCCCTTTGCCCGACGCCTCGAGAAGCGCGTGGTCAGGCGAGACGAAGGCGGGCGGATGGATACGCTGTCCACGACGCGCTTCGTCTGGGATGGGGACACGCTCGTTCATGAGATCAAGCGCGAGTGGGGCCCGGAGGGCGATCGGGTCACCCAGGAGAGAACGTACTGCACCGACGAGGAGACGTCGGCGCCGTGGGCGCAGAAGGACGCCAGGAGCGGCGAAGGCGACGCCGTGTCGACCGAGTGGTACTATTACCTGAACGACCCTGTCGGCAGACCAGAACGCCTGCTCGACGCCGCCGGGAATGTCGCCTGCGAGCTCGACCGCACGGTGTGGGGCGCCGCGCGCCCGCGGGAAGGCGCGCGCACGGAGACGCCGCTGCGGTTCCTCGGGCAGTACTACGACGACGAGACGGGGCTCGCGTACAACCGCTATCGCTACTACGACCCCGCGGTAGGACGGTACATCAGCGTCGACCCGGTCGGGCTGCTCGGCGGGCAGAACGGGTTCTCCTATGCGGGGAATCGGCCCACGAAGATGGTGGACCCGACGGGGTTGATGTTCTCGACCACCACGGGACGGCAGGACGCGAACGGCAATCCGCGGCCTGACATCCAGGGGAAGAGCTCGACCGTCCAGAGCGACGACGACCTCGACCCGGCGCTGAAGGACGCGGTATCGAACGCCCGCGAGAAATTCAGGGACCCTGACAAGCCGGAAAGCGATCCTCGAAACCTGGACGCCGGCGGCAAGGTCAAGCCGAACCCGTCCAGCAAGGCGGTCAGGTGCGCCGAGATCGACGGGTTGAACCAGCAGGCAAAGGACATCCGGCAGCGCCTTGGCAAAGATGCGAACGGCAGGGATTGCGAGAAGTGGGCGAAGATGTCCGAGGCCGAGCGAAATGCCCGGATCCGGAACGAGCTGCGTGAGGAATACCGCCGCGGCGCGAAGATTGAGGCACATTCGAACAAACAGAAACCCAAGGCATCGTCGGAGAAGCCTTGCCCGTTCTGCGCGCAGGTCTTCCGTGAGCTGGGCATCCACCCGGAGAATATCAATGCTGACCCGAATAAGGATGTGTCCGACGAGGCCAAGAAGAGAGCTGGGCTCACTGCGGATGATGCCAAGGGCGGTGTCATATACAATGGGAAAACGTGGGATCACAAGAAAGATGGCGTCTACGAGCCGGACAGGAACGATCCGGGGAAGAACGTGGCGCGGGAGAATCCATCCGCGACCAATGTCGTCCCCAAGCTGAACCCGGACGGCTCGCAGCAGAAGAACTCGCGCGATCCGAACGCATTCCTGGACGAGCACGGCAATTACAGGCGACCGGACAAGCCGCCGCCGCCGCCGGATCCGAAGTTCGCACCGCCTGAGGACGTCAGCACCGATCCGACCCGAAACCGGAAGAAAAAATGACAGGCATCGGCGAAGAGGCTGCGTTTTCAGGTTTGCTCACCGGGCTAGAGCGCGCGCCGGACGCGGTCTGGCACGTCACGCGGGCCCTTCTCGCCTCTCCGGCGGTCGCGGCCTGGCTCCACGGCGAGCCGCGTCCTCACGCCTCGCCCGAACAGGGCCCGTGGTCAGCGCTGGAAGAGCTCTGGGTGAGCTCCCGCCCAGGCGAGCGGGCCTTGCTCAGGGCTTCTGCGTGCTCAGGCACGAGCGCTCTGCTCGGCGCGTTCTGTCTTCATCTCACGCGGAGAGGGCTGGCCCGCGTGGCGTTCATCCCGATCTCGGTCCACAGCGGCATGGCGGATCCCTCGATATGGGTCGCCGCGCTGCATGCGCGGCTCCGAGCATTGACCTCCAGAAAGGCATCCGAGCGCGCGCTCACTCCTCGCGTGGCAGATGACATCCGACCGATCCTCGACGGTGACGAGAACCCCGAGGTGCCGCTGCTGATCGTCCTCGACGGTGCCCACGAGAACGACGACCCGGCGGTATGGTCGCGCATCGGATGGTCAGCCGGGCTGCCCGGGAACGTCCGCGTGTGGGTGTCTGCGGACAACGACCCCGGTGTCACGGCCGCCCGATGGGGTGAGGCCCTTCATTGGTTGAACGATTGGTCTGATGTCGTCCTGGAGATGCCGTCGGAGCGCTCCGTCGCGGCGTTGCCCGGTGACGTCGACGCGGATACCGTGTGCGTCTTGAGCGCTGCCAGCGGGCCGATAGCGGAGGCAGAGCTGGTCCAGATCGTGGGCGGCGATCAGGCCGAGACCCGAGTGTCTGCCACGTTGCGGAAGCTCGAGCCATGGCTCTGTCACACAACCCATGGCGCCGCGTTCCTGCATCGACGTCTCGGGAAAGATCTCGCTCTGCGCTTGAGCCATCTGGGCGATGCCCGTGGTCAGGCGCTCTTGACCGCACATGTCCGGGCGACTCTCGATAGCTACTCCGAAGGGAGCATCGCCCCTGTCGCTCGATCGGAATACGTCATTCGATACGGGGCGATGCACTTCCTGCGACACGATGCCACGGCGGAAGAGCTCGATCGCGTGATCGCCGAGCCGATGCGCGCCGCCTGGGAACCCCTGGATGGCGGTGCGTTCGGCTTTCGTGCGCTCGTCGTCGCCGCGTGGCGGCGAAGCCACGCAGCGTTCGGCGAAGCGACGTCGGAAGCCTCGCGCGGCCGTTGCATGGTGCAGGCGCTGCGGTTGCGAACTATCTTCGAGCAGCTCATCACTTCGTTCGTGCACGCTCTCCCGGACGTGGTTGGCGGTGCCATCCACGAGGGGATCTTTCGACCGGGCGCAGGCATCGAACTCGCCAGGCCGCTGAGCGAGAAAGACAGGCTGCGGCTGTGGAGGGCGGTCCGGCCCGCCGTGTCCGAGGCGGATGTGGTATGGCCAACACCATTTCTGCACGAAGCAGAACGCGCCGTCGCAGGGATCGAGGCCGCCGGCGCGACCGAGACCCCCTCGGCATACGCGCGAGACCGCAGAGGCTTCGTATTGCGCGAGTTGAAATGGCGTCGTGTCGTGAAAGCGCTCGTGATCGGCGCGCTCCGGCGTATCGCCGAGCGGTTGCGCTTCCCCGCGCGGGAGGAGGTTCTGCTGCTGGCGGCCAGGCGCCTCGCCGGGATCCATCCAGAGCGCCGTGCGTTCTGGGCTGCCCTGCTGGCGCCGCTCTACCCCGAGGAGCGCCGCGCTGAGCGACTCGAAGACGTGGACGCGCAAATCTCCGTCTTACCGGAGCTCGGAGATCGCCTTGAAGTGTTGACGGAGCGGCTCCTGGGGACCTCGGCGGGAGCGAGCGCGATCGTTCAACGAGCCATGGGATGGCTGCTGTCCTCCGAACGGTTTCCGCTCACGGCGCAGCGCTTTCTCTTTCATATTCCCGAGAGTGAATGGAACCGATGTGTTCCCGACGAGGCCCGAGCGCTCGTCCGTCGCTGGCAAGGCGAATCGCGAGGATCCGCGGATTCGCTCGGGCCGCTCCGCTGCGGGCAGCTGCCTCCGTGGCTCGCGGCCGAGGTGCAGGATGCTCCCCTCGCGGAGGTGAAAGAGCGGACGGACGTCTCCGACCGCAACTACGTCGCCTCCGAGCTCGTCTCCTTCGTCACGGCGGACGTCCGCGCGGAGCTGGCACGCATGTTCTTCTCGGAGCCGCCAGAGGCCTTTCGCGGCGAGGGCCGCGCCATCGAGAACTGGGCGGAATCGGCGACGCTGGAGGAGCTCCGTTACATTCACCAGAAGGTGTTGCCGTGCATGGGCTCTCAGATTGACGACGCGCTCGCGGCGCTCTCTCTCCGTGCAGTGGAGCTCGGCGACAGAGACCTTGCGACCAGCTTTTGTGCCGCGATGGAACGGGACGACGACCGGCATCAGGCCGAGCTGGAGATCGCGCTCGCTCTGGGCTCGTTTTCCGACGTGGAGCGCCTCGTGCGTCCGGACCTGGAGGACGAGGAAGCGTCTGGAATGCTCGAGATGGTAGGGAAGGCGCTGAAGAGCGAGGAGCACGCGGCTCGCTTCGCGGAGCTCGTGCGCGGCGCTGCTCGAGCATCGAACAGGCTGTCTGCGTGGGCGACCGTGTTCCCGTCGCTCTCCCCGGAAGCGAGGGAGAGCTTGTCCGCCGTCGTCGCCGACACGGTGAAAGAGGCGCTCCGCGAGCCCCCCGAGGAGTCCGACGGCTCGCTCTGCCGCATGTTCCCGTGGATGTCAGAAGAGAGCCTGTGCGACGTATGGCGAGAGCGCGCCTCACCCGACGCGTGGCGCCCCACGATCGCCGAGATCACGCCTCTCTTCACGTACGATCGACGTTATGACAACGGCTCGTGCCTGGACACGCTCCTCCTGCGTCTGGGAGGTGAAGCCGCCCTCGTGGCCTGGGCCAGGACGCTCGCCGAGGTCGACGACTGGTTCTCGGAGATCGGGCCCGGGTCGGAGTGATCGCGCGGGCCCGCGGCGATGTGGCCATCGCCGCCTGGGTTACCGATTCAGCTCGTCACTCCCGGACGACGCCCCCTCCGGCCGCGCTGCCGGAGCCCCAGGGACGCCGCGAGCAGCGCCGTCAGCGCGAGGGCACCCCCGGACGGCGCGCGGCTCGCCGAGCGGCAGCTACAACCAGCCGGCTCGCCCGACTCCTCGCCGGAGGTGCCCCCCGACGACGCCTGGGCGGCTGACGTTGAGCTGGGGGACCCTCCACCCGTGGCCGTGCCCGTCGAGGGCGCTCCTCCGGAGCCGGAGCCGGAGCCGGCGCCACCGCCGCTGCTGGCGCTGACGCTGCTGACGCTGCCGTCGCCGCCGCCGCTCGTGCTTCCCCCCGTGCCACCCCCGCCGGCGCCCTCGCCCCCGACGGGCGAGAACTGCCAGAAGTTCATGTTGAAGAGGTTCGACCCGCCGCCGGTGAAGACGAGATAGAGATCGTGCACGCCTGCGGCGCCGTCGACCGCACACGACACGTCGCTCCACTTCTGCCAGCCCCCCGTCGCCCCGACCGCGCAGGTGCCCACGAGCTTGCCGTCGCGCGCATCCAGGCGGAGCTCGATGCTGCCCCCCTCCGCGCCGCTCGCGACGCGCGCGCGGAAGCTCTCCGCCCCTTCGCCGAAGTCGACCCCGCGGAGGCGCACCCAGTCTCCGTTGTTGATGAGCGAGAGGTCCATCCCGCCCTCCTCGCAGCGCTCGGTCTCGATACCGCTCTGCGCGTTGAAGGTCTCGGCCTCGACGCGCGCGTAGGGGTCGAGGTTCGCGAGCTGCTTGAGCCCGTCCGTCGTGTAGGTCACCGGCACGATCGAGCCGTCTTCCTTGTAGGTGAACGACTCGATCCCGAGGTTCCGGCGATAGCCCGGGGGCTCGCCGGCGTCGTTGGCGACGGAGCGATTGTGGTAGGCGTGGTACCAGGAGCCGCCGAACTCGAAGATTGCCGCGTGGTTGTTGTTGTTGTTGTTCTTCGGCGGCTGGGGCCCCACCGTGCCGCGGTGGGTGAAGCCGGAGGTGGGGCTCGAGCTCGTGAGGTAGTCGATCCGCATGCCGTTCGCAGGGTTCGTCGAGTACGACAGATAGTAAACGCCGTTCCGCTTGTGCATCCACGAGGCCTCGAAGAAGTACGGGACCGTGATCGTGGAGGCCGAGCCCGAGACGCTCACCATGTCGTTGTTCAGCTTGATGACGCGCGCGTTCTGCTCGCCGTTGCCGCCGAAGTAGAGGTACGCCTGGCCGTCGTCATCGATGAAGACCCCCGGATCGAAGAGCCAGATGTTCTGGCCCGAGGCGCCGGGGGTGCTCGAGGTGATCAGGGCGCTGCCCTTCGCGTCTCTGAACGGTCCGGTCGGGCTGTCGCTCTTGGCGACGCCGATACCTGATCCGTTGTTGGCGAAGTACATGTAGATGTTGCCGTTGCGCTCCACGAGCGAGGGGGCCCACGTGTTGGCCGCCCAGGAGGCGTCGCGGGGCACGCGGATCACTTCCCCGTGGTCGGTCCAGTTCTTCAGGTCGCTGCTCGAGATGGCCACGAACGAGGCCATCTTGTAGCCGTCGTCCGAGCCGTCCTGTTTGACGTTGTCGTCGTCGTTCGAGGCGTAGAGGTAGACCCGCCCGTCGTGCACCAGCGAGGCCGGATCGGCGAGGTAGCGGTGCGAGGCGATGGGGTAATCGGCCAGCGCGGAGGGGCTCGCGACGAGCCCGACCGAGGTGAGCGCGAACCCGCAACAAGCCATTCTCGCCAATGTACGTGAGCGACGCATGTTCACCTTACCTGTTGGTCCAGAGCCCTTGATCACGGCCGCTCGGGCGGCGCTTCGCCCCCGAACTGGTACAGGCGAGGTCCCGAGCGCAGGCTTCCAGGGCGAAGCGAAAGGATATCCCTGGGGGCAAAATGTGAACGTTCACATGGCCGATGTCAATCAAAATCCGGCGCGCGGTGAGCCTCGGCACCTCTCGACGCCGGCGCTGAGCGGCGCCCGACTCGAGCGCGGGTGTCCTCAGCTCGTCGCGCTCTGGTCGATGAGCGCCTGCCACTGCGCCTTGAGCGCCGGATCGGCCTCGAGGCGCTCATGCCAGATCCTGTGCAGCGCGACCCAGCTCTGCGGGGTCAACCCATAGTGGCTCTGGATCTGCGGGATGTGATTCGGATGGTCGCGCAGGTCGGCGCACAGGCGCGCGTACCGCGCGAGGGAGATGCGCGCCACGCGGCGCATCGTCTCGTCGTCCTCCATGCCGGCGTGCGCTTGTGCGGTGGGCTCCGCGGGCGTGGGGCTCGCGGACGGCTCGGCGGCGCTTGGCTGAAGGAAGGGCAGGGCCCAGCTCCCCGTCGGGATCTGGGGCGGTTGCGGAGCGATATCCCCCCTGGCGGGCCGCGATGGCGCGGGGGATTGGCCCGGACGAGCGAACGGCAGGGCGTTGTCGGCGGCCGGCGAGGGGGTCGGTCGCGAGAACGGCAGGGGATTGGCGGCCGGCGGCGGGGAGGCCGGGCGAGAGAAGGGCAGGGGATTGGCGGCCGGCGGCGAGGAGGCCGGGCGCGAGAAGGGCAAGGCGTTGTCGGCCGGAGGCACAGGGGCCGTTTGCGAGAAGGGCAGGGGATTGGCGGCGGGCGGCGAGGAGGCCGGGCGCGAGAAGGGCAAGGCGTTGTCGGCCGGAGGCACAGGGGCCTGTCGCGAGAAGGGCAAGGCGTTGTCAGCTGCAGGCACAGGGGCCGGTCGCGAGAAGGGCAGAGCGGCATCGAGCGGAGGCAACGGGGCCGTGCCTGAAAAGGGCAAGGCTCTGTCGGCCCCCAGCGCGCCGACCGTGCCGATGGCCGTCCTCTCCATCTCCGGGCTCTCTGCCGGTGATGCAGTCGTGCCCTCGACCGCGGGCGCGCTCGACACGTCTTGACGGAACGGCAGCGCATCCCGGCCCGGGAGAGGCGTCGTGCCGAGGAGCGTCATGCGGGCTCGCGGCGCCGTCGATGGCCGCTCCAGCCTTGGCATGGGCAGCGGCGACGGCACCGCCGGCAGCAGCGACGGCGAAGGCATGACCGGCGGCAACGGCGAAGGCACGGCCGGCGGCAACGGCGAAGGCATTGCCGGCGGCAACGGGGAAGGCTGCACGACCGCGGGCAGCGGCGCGGCGGCATTCAGCCTGGCCCAGGGAGATCGCGCAGCCCCCTCGTCGCTCACGCCCGCGGCGGGCGGCGGCGTCGCCCCATCCAGAGGCGCCCCCTGCAGCGGGGCGATGCGCGCAGCAGGGGCCACCGGCATCGGCCCTTCCAGCTTCCTGGGCGCGCCACGCGCCTTCTCCTCGGCGCGGCGCTTCTGCGCGGCGACGAGCTCCAGGTACCGGCGGCTCGATCGCAGCTGCCCGCGCGCGGCCTGCGCGGCGAGCCTGGACATCCACCGCTCCCGCGCCGCCTCCCACGCGGCGGCCGAGAGCCCCGCTTCGGCGAGCACCTCGTCGCGCGGCAGGCCCGCCTCGAGGGCCCCGGCCACGGCGGCGAGCTCCTCGAGCCGGATCGATCGGACCTCCTCGTCGCGCTCCACCATGTCCACGAACATACCCCCTCATCACCGCCGGCCGGCGCGCCGCGGCGGCCCGGCCGACGTCGCCTCGCGGCCGTCCCGGTTACCTCATCGCCCGCTGAAACCGCGCCAAGAGCGCGTCGTCCTCGAGCATCGCCGCTGTCCATCGCTGCTGCGCGCTCAGGTAATCCTCGAGCGTCAGATCCAGGCGGCTCAGCACCGTCGCCATGTCGGTGCCGCGCTTCATCGCGCGAGCCGCTTCGAGGAAACGCTCGAACGACAGATCGCCCTTCGATCGGGCGCGCTGGACCCTGGCGAACGTCTCGGCGAAAGCGACGACGAGCGGCGGCACGCCCGCCTCCTCGCCGTCGTCGTCGTCCGCCTCGGAGAGCCGCGCCTGCCAGGCGTCGTCCAGTGCCTCCCAGCCGGCCTCGTCGAGCCCGTGCGCCGCGAGGAGCGCCGCGCGGTCGGCGCTCGGGTCCGCGAGCCGGGCGGCCAGCGTCGCGTACGCCTCGACGTCGTCGACGCCCTGCGCGCTCTGCGGAGGTTCCTTCATCGTCCGGCCAGGCTACCTCAGCGCGCGTCTTGGGGCCTCCTTCGCGCAGGTGTATTCATGGCGCGTGTCCTTCTCATACCTGCCCTTCGTCGCGCCCGGCGGTCAGGAGGGGCAGCCCTCCGCGCCCGCCGGCACGGACGTGCTCGCCCACGACAAGCTCGAGAACGCGCACGCCGCGCTCCGCTGCGCGGCGCTGTCGCTCGAGCACGACGTCGAACCCGTGACCGACCTGACCGGGCCCGCGCGCGCCCTGGAGCGTGCCCTCGGCGCGATCTACGACGCCTTCGACGGCCGCGCCGAACCCCTCGGCGCCGTGCGTGCCGCCCTGGCGGAGACCGACGACATCGCCGCGCAGATCGGGCAGGCGATCGGGCTCGATGCCGGCTTCGCCGCGGTGGACGAGCTGCTCCGGAGCGCGCGCGGCTGGCTCGAGCAAGCGGCGGCGCGGCTCGCCCTCGTGCCGCCGGCGCCGCCGCTCGACCTGCCGCCGATCCTGGCGAGCCGCGACCGGCCGCGGTTGCACGCGGTCCAGCGGGCGTCGCTCGCGCCGCTCATCAAGGTCCCGGAGCCGCCCCCGGCCGAGCTCGTCGCGAAGCCGCCGCCGCCGATCCCGCCGCCGCGCACGTTCGAGGAGCTCAAGGCCGCCGTCGAGGCGCTGAAGCAGCAGGCGCCCGCGCCCGGCGCGCTGCCCGCGGCGGCGGAGGCGCGGCCGCCCGCGGCGGGCCCGGAGGAGAGAGCTCCGCGCCCCGCGCCGCCGGGCTTCGCGCCGGAGATCGGCGACGCGATCAACGATCTCGCCTTCCTCCGCGCCCGCGCCCGCGAGTGCTTCGAGGAGGTCGCGATGGTCGGCATGCAGCGGGCGCCGCTGCTCGGCGACCCCTTCCGCGGGGCGCTGGTCCTCGAGCGGCGCATGCTCGCGGCCATCGACGTGATCGCGGCGATCGGGGCGCCGGCGCTCGAGCACGTGCCGCGGCTCGTGGCCGACGCGCCCGTGAAGGACGCGAGCGTCGCGTTCGCGAGCGCGATGGTGCTCGGCTGCTTCGCCGGCCGCGACGCGCTCGCCGCGGCCGAGCTCGCGCTGCTCCGGAGCGGCAAGGACAGGGCGTTCATCGACGCGCTGGGCGCTGCCTTGAAGCTCGTCCCGCACGAGCTCCTGCCGCTCGCGCTCCGCAGCCTGCTCCGCGAGCCCGAGCCGCTGGTCCGCGCGATGGCGATCGACGTCCTGGCCTACCGCGGCTTCGCGACAGAGGACGAGCTCGTCGCGGCGGCGTCGGACGACGCGGCCCCCGTGGCGGCGTGCGCGCTCCACCACCTCGGCTGCACGCCGGGCGCCCGCTTGCCCGAGCTGATCCAGCGGGCCCTCGCGGCGCCGGACCCGGCGCTCCGCGAGGCCGCCTGGACGGCCATGGCGCTCTCGGATCACCCGCACGCCCCGCTCGCGCTGCGCGGGGCGCTGGACGAGGCCGACGGCGCGGACGCCGCGGCGCTCCTGCTCGCGCTCGCGGGCGACGAGGCCGACGCGCGGCTCCTCGCCTCGCGCGCCGCCGAGGCGCCGCGCCGCGGGCTGATCTTCGCGGTGGGCTGGGCCGGCGCGGCCGCCGCGGTGCCGCTGCTCATCGACCTGCTCGAGCGCGACGTCGACGGGGACGTGAAGCTCGCCGCGGCCTACGCGCTGGAGCGGATCACCGGCGCGGGGATGTGGGACGAGGTCGCGGTGGCGGACGAGGAGATCTTCGTCGCCGATCCGCCCGAGCCCGACGTGGGCGAGCCTCGCGAGCTCAAGCTCGCGCAGCTGGTCAGCGATCCCAACGACCTGCCCGAGGCGCCGGCGCCGGAGATGGAGGAGCAGCCCACGGTGGACGCCGCGCGCTGGCGGGCCTTCTGGCGCGAGCGCTGCCAGGGCTGGGACATGAGCGCGCGCTACCGCCGCGGGCGCCCCTACACACCCGACGTCGTGCTCGACGAGCTGGACACGGGGCGGGTCACCCCGGGCGAGCGCCGGCTGCTCCAGCGCGAGCTGATCATCCGCACCGGGCACCTCGTGCGCTTCGATCCGCACGACTTCGTGGTGGCGCAGGAGGAGGCGATCCAGGCCTGGCGGCCGATCGCGGCGCGCGCTTCCGGCGCCCCGGGCCGCTGGACGCGGCCCCGCCGGCGCGTAGGGTAAACGGCGCGTCGGCGCGCGGACGCACGCGAGCCGAGCGCGAAGAGGGGCGCGGTGCCCGCCAGGGGGGATGCATGGAGCGACGCGGACTTCGGAGGAGCAGCTGGCGGCTGGTCATCTCGGCCTCGGCGCTCGGCGCCGCGCTGAGCGCGGCGTCCCCGGCGAGGGCCCAGTCCAAGGAGGAGCTCGCGGAAGCACGGGCGCTCTTCCAGGAGGGGGTCGCGCTCAGCGCGGCGAACCACTGCGCCGCGGCGCTCGTGAAGTTCCAGGCGGTGGCGGGCGTGCGGCGGACGCCGCAGGTGCTGTTCAACATCGCGGAGTGCGAGGCGCGGCTCGGCAAGCTCGTCTCGGCGCTCGGCAACTACCGCATCGCCGCGGCCGCGGCCGACGGGGACCCCCGGGCGAACGACGTGAGCGCGAACGTCGGCGCGCGGATCGAGGACCTCGAGGCGCGCATCCCGAGGCTCGCGATCCACCGGGGCGCGGGGGCGCTCACCGCCACGATCCTGCTCGACGGCGCCGCGCTCGGCGCCTCGGAGATGAGCGCCGACATCCCGGTCGATCCAGGGCCCCACGTCATCTCGGCCCGGGTCGGCGATCGCGAGGCGGCGCGGGAGACCGTCACGCTCGAGGAGCGGGACGCGAAGACCGTGGAGATCGCGATCGCCGATCCGCCGGCGGCGCTGCCGCCCGCGAGCGCGTCACCGGGAGGCGCGCCCGCGGAGGTGCCGCCGAGGGCCACGCTGGAGGGCCTGCCGGCGACGCGTCCGTCGAAGGCGCCGGGGCTCGCGGTGCTCGGCGCCGGGATCGCGAGCGGCGCCGTGGGTGGGGTCTTCCTCGGCCTGCGCGCAGGCACGCTGAGCGATCTCGACGCGCTGTGCGGCGGCGACAGGAGCTGCCCTCCTTCCGCCAGGCCCGTCGCCGATCGAGGCCGGCTCTACACGGGCGTCGCCGAGGCGGCGATCGGGCTCGGTGTCGTCGGCGTCGCCGCGGGGATCACCCTGCTCGTGATGAGCGGCAGCGCGGCCGCGCCGGACGCGAGCGCCCGCGCAGCCGCCGCTGCGGCCGGGCGGCGCGCCCGCGCGGGCGTCCGCCGCGCGGAGGTCCTGCCGCAGGCGCCTGGCGCCGACCTCGCGGGGCTCAGCGTCGCCGGCAGCTTCTGAGGCCGGGCGCCCTCCGGGCCAGCGGGCGTGTCAGGTGCGGCAGCAGAACGTCCGTGGGCTCGCGCCGCGGGCCTGTCCGCGGGGCGTGCCGCCGCTCGGCAGGCACGCCCCGCCGGTGGGCGCGCCGACCGACGTCACCTTGCGGCCCACGACGGAGGGGTCATCCTCGAGATCCTTGCAGCTGCCCGCAGGCAGCTCCGTCACCCGCATCGAGCAGGTGTGCAGCTGCGCGTCGGAGTAGAGGGCGACGGTCGTCGGGCACGTCCCGCCCGATGGCGCGCCGCACGCGCAGTCGTCGTCGCAGCCGCGGCTGTCCTCGACGTCGGTGTAGAAGACATGCCGCTCCGTGTAGGGGCCCGGCGGGCAGACGGCGTCGCCGTCCCTGGCGATGCAGAGGCCGCCCTCGAACGGCGCGGCTGGCTTCGGCGCGCAGGCCTGGCCGAGGTTGCAGCCCCGTCCGAGCGGCTCGGCCGCGGCGCACGCGCGGCCGAGGCGAGTCCACCTGGGGTCCGGCCTCTGCACCTGCACGGCGCTCGGCGCGCACGCGCCGCCGGAGGCCGCGAGCGGGCTCACGCTGACCGAGACGGCGCACGGCGCGCCGGTGGTCGCCGAGCACTCCGTGTTGCTGCTCGGCCCGCAGGTCAGCCTGTCGCTGAAGACTCCATCGGGGCCTCTGCACACCTGGGCTTCCCAGCCGGGCGTCTCGAGCGGGAAGAGGCAGTGCGGCTCCGATCCGCAAGGCGCGTCCGCGACGGTGATCGTGATCCCGTCCACCGGATCGCAGCCTTGCCCCTCCGCGGGACCGCACGAGCACGCGCAGCTCGCCGGCGGCGCGGACAGGCCGCGGTTTCCGACGAACGGCGGCCCCGCGGCGAACTCGGGTGGGCAGCCCGGATCCATCGCGGGCTCGCCGTCGAACAGCGCGAAGTAGCCGCTCCAGCCCTCCGGCACGGCCGCCGTGCACACGAAGCCGCCGCACGCGGGATCGGCGCAGTCGATCCGGCCGTCGCCGTCGTCGTCGGCGCCGTTCGCGCAGTCCTCTGCCCCGTCCCCGCTGGAGCTGCGGCTGGCGCTCCCGGAAGGCTCGGGCTCATCGAAGGTGTACTCGGGGTACAGACAGGCGGCGGGAGCGGCCAGGGCGCCTGCGGCGCCGAGCCCGATGCAGGCCGTGAGGCGCGCTCCCCGGCCGACGAGAAAAGAGCCCACCGAACCACCTCCGTGACAGGTGGCCGCGCAGCGCCCGTTCGCGCTCGTGCCCCTGCCCAGAGGATATCGCGCCGCGCGGCGTGAGCCACGAGCGCCGCTCGAGCGACGTTCGCTGCGCGGCTACTTCTTGGCGGGCGCGGCCGGCTTCGCCGGGGCGGCGGGCGGCGCGCCCTTGGCCGGCGGCGCGCCCTTGGCCGGCGGCGCGCCCTTGGCCGGCGGCGCTTCGCCGGCCTGGCCGCTGTTGTACAGCTGGATCGCGCGATCGGTGAGCTCGAGATCGGCGCGGTAGTAGGGCACGGCCGACTTGTCGAGGATGAGGTCGTAGCCCTCCTGCGCCGCGAGGCGCCGGAGGAGGCCGAGCACCTTCTGCAGCATCGGCGTCGTGAGCTCGCTCTCCTTGCGCTGCATCTCGCGCTGGGCGTCGAGCGTCGTCGCCTGGAACTCGGCGGCCTGGCGCTGCCACGTCTCGAACCTGCGCTGGAGGACGTCCTTCGGCGTCTTGCCCGCCTGGGCCTCCTTGTCGAGCTTGTCCCGCTCGTCGTCGAGCGCGCGGCGCTTCGTGTCGAGCTCCACCTGGCGGCTGTCGAACAGCTTCTTGAGCGTCGCCTGGACGCGGAGCCCTTCCTCGGTCTCCAGCATGGCGCGGCGCACGTCGACGACGGCGATCTTCGACTGCGCGGACGCGGGCGTGGGCGACAGCAGCGCCGCGCTGCCGAGCGCCGCGGCCGCGAGCAGCGGCAGGACGCGCGCCGTGAGCCGTCGGCCCGAGGTCGGGCGGGCTGCCAGCGGAGCACCCTGGGTCGCGCCGGCCGGACGCGCAGGGGTGGAGAACGTGGAACAGCGCGCGACGAGCCGCTCAGGAGCGTTGTTTCGCATCGCGGATGGCCTTAGCTACCCGGCCACCCAACGTCAAGAACGTGGCGCGCCCTTCTCGTGCGCTGCCGCCGCCGCGCCCTCGGCGTGCGCGTCCTTGCTCTGCGCAGGGCTCGCGCTCCGGTGCGCTGCCGGGTCGTTGCTCGGCGCCTCGGCGCGCTCCTTCCGCCCCGAGGCGCCGGCGGTCTTCGTGACCTTGCTCCGCGACGGCGCCCCGGCGGCCCGCTGGGCGGACGCGTCCGCCGCGTGCGGCGGCCGCTGCGTCGAGGGCAGCGACCGGCCGAGGCGCTCTTGGGCGAGGGCGATCAGCCGCCCGACGTCGTCGTTCCCTCGAAGGAACGCGTCGCGCTGGCGGGGATCCCGCAGGGCCTCGACGCGCGCGGCCAGGGCGGAGAACGCGGCGTCGAGCGCGGCGTTCGCCTCCCGCTCCTCCCCGATCGCGAGGAGGGCCTCCACGAGCGTGACGCGGATCGCGTCGCTCCACTCCTCGATGGGCCCCCCCGCGAGGTGGCGCGATGCCTCGCGCGCCGCGTCGACCGCGGCCCTGAGCTCGCGGCGCGCCAGCTGGACGCGGGCCATCGCGAAGCTCGCCATCGCCTGCAGCGCGGCCGCGCGGTGCGCCGCCTCCTCGCAGAGCCAGCGCGCGACGGCGTGGGCGGTCGCGTGGTCGCCGGGGGCGCCGCGCCAGACGAGGAAGAGCGCCTCGTACAGACGACCGGCGAACCTGAGGCGGGAGATCTGGCACGCGTCGGCGATCTCGCTCGCCTGGCGCTCGAGCGCGACGCCCTCCTCGATGCTGCCGAGACGCGCGTGCGACATGCCGAGGTTGTGCAGCGCGAACCCCTCGATCGCCCGGAGCTTCCGGCTCCGCGCGTCGAGCAGCGCGCGCTCGAGCAGCGCCTGTGCCTCCTCGAACAGGCCGAGCTGGTTCAGCGCCGAGCCGGCGCTCAGGCGGGCCTTTGCCGCGATGACGGCGTCGCCGGCCACGTCGGCGTCCGCGACGAGCGACGCGCCCAGGGAGGCCGCGGCGGCCAGGTCGCCGGCGTGCATCAGCGCCGCCAGGTGGGCCTCCCGGGCGTGGAGGAGCGCGTCGGTCGAGCCGCTCCCGCGCGCGGCCTCCATGGCCGCCTGCGCGGCGCGGAGCGCCTCGGCGGGCCGGCCCAGCGCCGCGAGGGCGCGGACGCGCGACGCGAGGAGCTTCGCGCGGATCGCGGGTGAGAGCGCCGCCGCGAACTGCGGAGAGAGCGCGGACGCGGCGCGCGCGTCGCCCTCGGCGCTCCGGCCTGTCTCGATCATGCAGGTCGCCGCGACGACCTGCGCCTCGCCCCACAGATCCGAGCCGGGCAGCGCGAGGCGCGACGCCTGCTCCGCGGCGTCGAGCGCCTCGTCGAGGCGGCCGAGGAGCTCGAGGATCTCCCCGCGGCGGACCAGGAGCGCGGCGCGCGTGGTCCCCTCGGCCCCGCAGGCGAGCCCGCGCGTCGCGAGATCGAGCGCCTCGTCGAGCTCCGCGCCGCTCGCCGCCGTGTCCCGCGTCGCGCGCGCGTACAGCAGCGCGGCCCGCGCCTTGTCGCCGCCCGCCTCCGCGTGGCGCGCGATGAGCCCCGGATCGACGCCCGCGGACTCGAGCCAGGCGGCGGCGGCGATGTGGAGCGCGGCCCGGTCTTCCTCGAGGATCGACGCGTACGCCGCGTCGCGCACGACCGCCTGCCGGAACGTCCACTGCACCTGCCCCGGGACCCGCGGCTCCAGCTGGCGCGCGATCATCTCGCCCGCCTCCAGCTCGGCGAGCTCCGCGCCCACGGCGCGCTCGAGCAGCGCAGCGACGCCCGCCGTCCAGAAGACCTGGCCGAAGACGGAAGCGGCGCGCAGCGCCCCGCGCACCCCGCTCGACATGCGGTCGACGCGGACCTGCACCAGGGCCTGCACGCTGAGCGGCACGGCGTCCCGCCCCTCCGCCGCGGACCGGATGAGCTCCTCCAGGAAGAGCCCGTAGCCGCCGGCGCGCTGCACGATGGCCCCGCGCGTGGCCGGGTCGGCCTGCGGGAGGGCGTCCGCCACGAGCCGATCCGCGGCCTGCGGGGACAGCGGGGGGAGCGTCACACGGGTCACGTCGCGGTGCTCCCACAGCGACGGGAACCGGGCGGAGAGCTCGGGCCGCGCGAAGCCGAACACCCCGAAGCGGAGATCGGCGCAGCCGAGCAGCCAGTCGACGAGCTGGACGGTGGTGCTGTCGGCCCAGTGCATGTCCTCGATGACCAGGATCTGCGGCGTGGCCTCGGACTTCGAGCGGAAGAACGCCTCCACCGCCATCCGCGTGCGCGACTCCATGAGCTGCGGGCTCTCGCGGGCAGCGCGCAGCGGCTCGTTGTCCTCGTCCGGAAAGGGCACGCCGGCGAGCTCCCCGATGAAGCCGGCGAGGAAGCGGAGCGGGCGGGCCAGGCGCATCGCCACGTGGGCGCTCACCTTCTGCACCTGGTCCTCGAGGCGCTCGCAGTCGCGGACGCCCATGAGCGAGCGCAGGGCGCGGCCCAGCCCCGTGATGCCCGCGCCCTGGCTCATCGCGTCGCCGCGGCAGAGGAGGATGATCGGCGCGTGCGGCGCCGTCTCGAGGTGCTGGATCAGCTCGGCGCGTACGCCGCTCTTGCCGATGCCGGCGGGGCCTGTCACGAGCGCCGCGCGCGGCGCGCCGTCCTCGGCGAGCTGTTGGAAGATGCCCTGGAGCCTCGCGAGCTCGTGCTCGCGCCCGAGGGTCGCCGTGGAGAGCCCGGCGAGCTTGCGCGCGTCGAAGCCGGCGGCGTCCTCGTGGACGAGCACGCCGCCGCGCGCGTCCTCCTGGACCACGAACCGCCCCTCCAGCGCCGCGGTCGCGCGCGCGTCGATCCGGACCGCGCCGGGCGTCGCGTACTCCAGCTGCTGGGCAGCGCGCTCGAGCGCCTCGCCGGCGAGGCTCGCCCGGCCGCGGACGGCGTGCCCGATCGCGACCGAGGCCCGCGCGCCAGGCGTCGACCGGGCGACGGTCAGCGCCGCCCGCGCGGCGCGGGCCACCTCGTCGCCCCGCGAGCGCTCCACCCCGAGCGCCGCGACGAGCCTCCCGTCGGGGAGCGGCTCGAACCGCGGATCGTCGCCGAGGGCCTCGCGGAGCGCGGCGTCCACCTCGGGGCGGAGCGGCCCGGCGCCCAGCTCGAAGAGCGCGCAGGCGATCACGCGCCGCTCGCCGTTGGCGAGCCGCACCTGCGGCCGCTCGTCGCCCGGCCCGGCGGGCCCCGGCATGAGCTCCTGCGCGGCCGCGCGCCGGACGATCGAGGCGGACCTGTCGGTCGCGGGAGGATCGTTGTTCAGCTCCCCGACCCGCGCGAGCGCCCGCGCCAGCTCGCCGCCGTTCTCGTACCGCTGCTCGCGATCGCGGGCGATGGCGCGCGCGAGCACCTCGTCGAGGGCCTCGGGCACGTCGAAGCGGATCTGCTGCGCGCGCGGGGGATCCTCGATCGCGAGGCGGCTGAGCAGGGCGATCGCGTTCTCGGTCTCGAACACGTTCCTGCCCGTGACGAGGCGGAACAGGACGGCGCCCAGCGAGTACACGTCGGCCCGCGCGTCGACCGCCTCGCCGCGCGCCTGCTCGGGCGCCATGAAGTGCGGGGTGCCGATGATCGTGCCGCGCTCGGTGGGGCAGTCGTCCGGGACCGCGAGCTTCACGACGCCGAAGTCGATCAGCTTGATCGCGGTGCCCTTGCCGCGGACGAGGAAGATGTTGGAGAGCTTGAGGTCGCGGTGGACGACGCCGCGGGCGTGGATGGCGGCCATCGCGGCGGCGCTGCGCCGGACGACCTCCACCGAGTCGCGCATGCCGAGCGGCGCGCGCCGCTGGCGCTGCCCGAGATCCTCGCCGTCCAGCCACTCCATCGCGAAGAAGAGGCGCCCGTCGAGGCAGGTGCCGTGAGCGATGTACTGGACGATGTTGGGGTGCCGCAGATCGGCGAGGATCGCGATCTCGCGCGCGAAGCGGGCGCGCTCCTGGGGCGACGCGGCGGCGCGCAGGACCTTGAGCGCGACCGGGGCGCCGGTGGTCTGATCCGTGCCCTTGAAAATATCACCCATGCCGCCGCTTCGGCTGCGGGCTTCGATCATGAAGCGGTCGGTCGGGTCGGTGGACTCCGGGAGCACCGTCCGGATAGGCTACGCGAATCTCGCGTCTTCATGCCAGCGAGAAGGCGTTCTGCGCGGCGCGGAGCGCCGGCGGGCGACCTGGGCCGAAGCCCGAATCGCGCGCCATCGTCGTGCTGCTCCGCAGCGTGGCGCCTCCATGGGCGGCGCGAGCAAGCCACGGCGCTCGAAAATTCCAGCCAGCATCCGCGCCGTCCGCACCATCCTCCTGCCCGCGCGCGCCCCTCCGTGCGCTCAGAACCCCGCGAGGAGCCCGGCGCCGATGGAGGCGCTCGGACGCGGAGGTCTCAGCGCGCCGGCGATCGGGTGGTCGAGGAGCCCGAAGGAGACGAGGACCTCGGCGTGCGAATAGAACGAGAGCGCGTCGTTGAGCGCGAGCTCGATCCCGCCGCGGAGCCCGAGCCCCATGAACAGCAGAGACACGTCGGTGGCGGGGGCGGACCGATCGCCGACGTGCGCCACGCCCATCTCGACGAGAGCGCATGTGACGAGCAGGTCGGCCGTGTGAAGGCACGGAGCGAACGCCCCGCTCGCGTGCGTGCGCAGGTACGGCGATCTCACGCTCGTGCTCCCGCCGGGGCTCGGGGTGTACGGACTCGACACCTCGCCGTTTCCGCGCGCGCTTGGCTTCGAGACGGCGAACGTGCCCCGGCTCTCCAGCGAGAAGGACAGGCTCTGTGACCAGCGAACCCTGAAGAGCAAGGAGGCGCCGCCGAACAGCCCCTCGGGCACCCCGAGCCCCGCTATCGCGCCCGTGCCGACCCGCGCCGAACTCCATGGCTCGCCGGGCCCGCCCGCAGGCTCCGGGCGCGCCGGCGCGCTCTCTGGGCGAGGCGGCGCGGCGGGCGCTCGTTCGTCGCTCGCGAACGGCGTCAGCGCGAAGGAGATCGCGAGCGCGACGGTGTTGGTGAGCTGCTCGCAGGCGCCGTCTCCGTGCGAGAGGTCGAAGCCCCGGCCGGAGACCCGCCCGTCGGCGTTCCGGTAGGTGGTCGTCGCGACGACGTGGGCGCCGTGAGGCCTGATCGCGACGTCGACCTCCTCGGTCGCGTCCTCGCGGAAAGGATCGTACCCGACGCGCAGCCGGATCCGCTCGCGCAGCGCGCGCTCTCCAGGGCACGAGGCCGCTTGCGCACCCTCGCTGTAGCGCAGCCGCAGCGCGCGGCGCGCCGGCTCTGCCGCGAGCGAGGGCGCGCTGAGCAGCAGAGAGGCGAAGGCGATCATGCAGAGAAACGAGCGTGCCATATCCCCGATCAGCGGCTCCGATAGACGAGCCATTCGTGGCCGCCATGAAGCCCTCTCGAGCCAAAGCACGTCAAGAGCTCACGTCGCTTCTCTTTGCGAGCCCGGCAAGCATCAATCGAAGTGATAATCGAAGCCCGTGAATTGTAATGGCCGCGAAATCGCGATGATGCGCGAGCGGGATCCGAATCCGTGACGAGAGTGATCACTCGCCCGTATACACGTGGGCAGCCGACCCGCGCGGAGCATGAGGAGCCGTCGGGACTGGTGGCAATGCAGACACGCTGTCTGCAGTGGCCTGCGCGCGGCGGGCGTGCTCCGCCCGCCGCGCGGACCTCTCGGTCAGCGCCGCGCGCGGTCGAGCTCGTTGGAGGGGGAGGGAGGGGACGAGGGGGAAGCGGCCGGCGAGCGGTCAGCCTGCGCTGGCGCCGGCGCTGGCGCCGGCGCGCGAGGCGAGCCGCGCGAGGTCCTTGGGGTCGCTGACGCGGACGAGGATGACGGTGATGTTGTCCCGCCCGCCGCCCGCGTTCGCCTTCTCGATGAGCGCCTGCGACGCCTTCTCGGGATCGGGCTCGGCGAGCAGGATGTCGCGGATCGCCTCGTGGCTCGTCATCTTCGAGAGGCCGTCGGAGCAGAGGAGGTAGACGTCGCCGGGGTGGGGCCGGGCGATGATCAGATCGACCTTGACTGCGGGGGAGATTCCGATCGCCCGGCTCAGGTGGTTCGCCATCGGCCCGGTGATCCCCGCGGCGCCCATCGTGTGATCGGTGGTGAGCTGCGTCAGCTCGTTGTCGCGCAGGCGATAACAGCGGCTGTCGCCCACGTGGCCGATGTAGAGGCGCTGCTTGTTGGGCGAGAACCGCGCGCTGACGAGGGTCGTGCCCATGCCCGTGAGGCTCCGCTCGGCGTGGGCCCGCTCGTAGATCGCCTGGTTCGCTTGCTGGATCGCGACCGCGAGCTCGCTGCCGCGACGCGGGACGTCGGGGTAGGGGCTCTCCTCGTCGCTCTCCACGAACGACTGATCTTTGAACGCGCGCGCGATCGTGTCGACCGCGAGGCGGCTGGCGACGTCGCCGCCCGCGTGGCCACCCATGCCGTCCGCCACGGCGAACAGGTAGTGCTCGTCCAGGCAGAGGTAGCAGTCCTCGTTCTTCTTGCGCTTCTGGCCTGGATCCGTCTGTCCGACGGCGCTGATGAGCAGCAGCGGCGACGAGCTGGTCGGCTCGTCGACGGCCGCCTCGTCGTCGTAGATGATGGGGACGGCGGACGGCTCCTCGCGCTCGTGCCCGTCGTCATCATCGTCGTCGTCGTCATCGTCGCCGCCGTAGGACGGGATGCTCGCGCGCTTGATCGTGCTCTGCAGCACCTCCGGCGGCGCCAGCGTGATCAGCGTGAGGTCATCGTCATCGTCGTCGAACGCGTCATCGTCGTCGTCGCGGCGCGATGAGCCGTTCGATCGCTTCCAGTCGGCGCTCGAGATCCGCTCGGCGCGGCCGTGACTTCCGGTGGTCTTCGCGTGGGCGCTCTCGCTCGCGGGCGTGCCGCCCCGCAACCCTGCTGCGCCTGTCCTCGTCGTTGAATCTTCGAGTTCTCCCTCCCCCTCGTCGAGGGCTTGAGCTCCTGGGCCCCCCTGCGTCAGCGTCGTCGCCGCGCGAGGCCGGGCCCGGTCGCCGTTGTTCGAGCGAAAATACCAATAGATCAGCCCAAGAAGGGCGATTCCCATGACAAGGGCGGCTGCGAGATCGGCCATGTCCCGGCGACCAACGTAGCAAAGGCGCGCCGCGTCTCCGAGATCAACGTGCAGGGGGACGGACGACGGCGATCGATCCCGGTCGGCCTTGACCTGCGGAGCCCGCGCCGCAGGGGCGCACCTTGGGCACCACCCGGCGCAGGGGAGCGCCATCTCACCCCGCCGCAGGGCTCGCCACCCCGTGACGGGCGGCCGCTGCAGAGCGCCTCGCCAGGAGGAGGCCGCGCCTGGCGGGTTGCGCGCGCTCACCCCCGGGCAGGCCGTGCGGCCGTGCTGCGCTGCGGCAGGTGCAGGCGAGAAACGAGGGCCGTCGCAGCGGCGTATGCCGCTCGTTCGCCAGGAGGACCGCTGCGAGCGCCGCGCGCTCGGCGCGCGTCCGCCGCAAACGAACCCGCGGAGAGGAGCGGGTTGCCAGTGCTCCAGGTGCTGACTAGTCTCCGCGCCCGCATGAAGCTCGCCCGCACACTTCTCCAGACACCTCGCATCGTTGGCGTGGGCCTCGCGGCCTCGATCGTGGGCGGGCTCGGGGGCGCGGGCTGCTTCGTCGAGGGCGAGGGGCTGCCGCCGCCGGTCGAGGGGCTCTACTACCCGACGGGCCTGGCGGTGTCTCCCGGCGGACGGGTCCTCTACGTCGCGAACTCGGACTTCGATCTCCAGTTCAACGGCGGCACGGTCCAGGCGCTGGATCTCCAGCGGCTGCGCAAGCGGGCGCTCACGCTCCAGTCGGGGCTCGCTCCCGGCGGGCAGGACGCCAGCGGCGGCGTGCGCGGTGCGTGCGATGCGGTGGGGCTGAAGACAAACGCCGCGTCGTCGCTCTACCCGGGGCCGTGCGGGCCGCTCAACCTCTCCGCCCTCGATGGCGACGAGGAGGTCGTCCGGAGCTCGGCCGTGATCGGCGCGTTCGCGTCCAACCTCCTCCTCGTGCACAGGCCGCCCAGCGGCGAGGCCGCCGACCCCGGCGCGGAGCCGCAGGCGCGCCTGTTCGTGCCCGTGCGCGGCGACCCCTCGGTGACCTTCTTCGACGTCGCCGACGATCGGTTCGACGACGCCGGCGCGCAGCGTTGCCAGGGCGAGGCCTGCTTTCGGCTGGACTGCGGCGCGAGCGCGGCGGGCGGGCGCTGCGGCAGAGATCACCGCATCGGGGAAGACCCCGGCCAGGAGCTCATCCGGCGCAAGCTGCCGCTGGAGCCGTTCGGGATCGCCGCCGGCTCGGACGGGACGAGCATCGTCGTCTCGCACCAGACGGAGAACGCCGTGAGCGTCATCGTGAACCGCTGGGAAGCGAGCGAGAGGCCGCAGCTGGCGTACGTCCTCACCGACCTCGGCCTCGGACCGACGGAGCTCGCGGCCGTGCCGCGCCCGAGCGTGCTCGGCGAGCTGGAGAAGAAAGGGTGGGGGATCGACTACCAGCCCGCGTTCGCGGTCACGTACATCGCGTCGTCGCAGCTCGGCCTGCTCCGCTATCAGGACGGCGCTTCAGGCGCGGCGCCGCGCCTGAACGAGTCGACCCCGACGCCGATCACCGCGCTCGCGCGGGGGACCGACTCCCGCGGGGTCGCGTTCGACGCGAGCGAGCGGCAGGCGTGCGAGGCGGCGTGCGGGGCGGCGAGCGCGGCGTGCGAGGCGGGCTGCGCGCCGGCCTGCGAGGCGGATGGCGCCCCGGAGGCGTGCGAGGCGATGTGCAAGGCGGACTGCACGGGCACTGCCGTCGAGTGCCTCGAGCGGTGCGTGGAGATCCCGATCCCTGTGTACGTGGCGCATCGCGGCCCGAACTCGCTGCTCATCGGCGAGCTGACGACGACGCTGGTCAAGAAGGGCTCGGTCGTCGACGCGGAGGGGCAGGCCTCGGCGTACGACACGATCGCGTTCCACGACGCCGCCCCGCTCGGGGCCTACCCGTCCCGGATCGAGATCGGCGAGGTGATCGACCTGGAAGGCGTGCCTCGCCGCAGGGTCTTCGCGCTCGCGTTCGACGCGGGGCTCGCGTTCTCCTACGACCCGGCAGCGCGCCGCGTCGACGCCGTCATCAAGACCGGGCGCGGGCCGCAGGCGCTCGCGTTCGACACGGGTTCCGCGTGCGGCGACGAGAAGGAGCGCTGCGACCGCGAGCAGGGCAGCGCCGGCCGCGACACCTATTCCCTCATGTACATCGCGCATTTCACCGACTCGTACCTCGGCGTTGTCGACCTCGACATGCGCAAGGCGAGCACGTTCGGAACGATGATCCTCACGGTGGGCACGCCCGTCCCGCCCCGGGAGTCCCAATGAAGCCGCGCCTCGCGCTCCTCGCCTCCACCTCCGCCCTGGCGCTCGCCGGGTGCGCCGGGGAGGCCACGCCGGTCACCGTCGAGGCCCTGGCGCAGTCCGGCCGCAGCGCGTTCGTCTGCCTCGCCGTCGACCGGCCGGATCCGGACAAGCCGGGCGTGATGCGCTCGCTGCCGATCACGGACTGCTCGTACCGCACCGTCGAGTCGTCCACCGACTACGTGGTCGACGCCGAGGACGGGGGCAGGGCCACGCTCCCGCATCTCTACGGCCTCGTCACGCAGACCGCGCGCGGCGAGGTCGCGATCGTCGACATGACGACCGAGTCGGCGCTGACCGTCGATCGGGACCCGGGCACGCCCGCCCCGAGCTTCCTCCCTGTCGGCGCGCAGCCTGTCGACATCGTCGCGACGCCGGGCGGGACCGCGTCGTTCGTCGCCGTCGCGGAGCCGGGGCGCGCGGGGATCTACGCGCTCCCGTCGGCGAAGGTGCTGCCGCGCGAAGGCTGCCCGGTCCCGTCGCTCAGCTCCTGGCCGGCCTGCTCGCTCCCCTCGGCGCCTGGCGAGATGCTGCTCGTCGCCGACCCGCCGGACCCGGAGGGCAGCGGCAAGCTGCGGAGCTCGTGCGAAGGCAGGTACGACGTCGAGCCGACCCAGCCTGGCGACCCCGGTGCGTTCGTGGACGACGTCTGCTCCACGTCGAACGGGAGCTTGGACATGGAGGGCGGCGGCCGCCAGAAGCTCCTCGTGACCTTGCCCGATCTCGGCGGCATCGCCGTGATCGACGCGCAGAAGCTCCTCGAGGGCGAGGACGGCGGCTTCGAGGCGTGCGAGGTGGAGCGGTGGGTCCCTCTCGGGGTCTCGCTCCCGCCGGCCGCGACGCCCGACGAAGCGCCGCACGGTCCCGAGTGCGCCCAGCCGGCGGCCGCGACCAGCCCGGAGCAGGCCTCCGAGAAGCCCCGGCCCGCTGGGCTCGCGCTCTCCGACAAGCGCCTGTTCATCGCGGATCTCGACGCGCCGGTGATCCACGTCGTCGACCTCCCGACGCCCTGCGAGCCGCGCGAGTCACCCCCGCTGCTGCCCGCGTCGACGCTCGAGCCAGGGCGCGTCGTCACGACGACGCGCCTCGCGGTGAGCCTGGCGTCGCCCCCCGACTTCAGCCGCTACCTCTACGCGGTCGACGCCGGCGACGGCAGCGTGATGGTCTTCGACGTCAGCGACGGCGCGCCCAGCCGGTCGCCGCTCGCTCGCGAGAATCCGGACTGGAACCCGTTCCAGCCGCCCGACCGCGTCCGCCTGCCGGCGCCTGTCCGCGATCTCGCGATCGTGCAGCGCGACGTCCCGAAGAGCCTCCCGGCGACGGGCGTGGTGCCGAGGGGGATCCGGTGCAGCCCCGATCCGAAGCTCACGCCGTGCGACAGCAGCGTCACGTCGTGCGACATCGAGACGCTGTACCGCACGTCGGCCGATCGCGACTCCGGCGCCAGCCCGCTGAAGCTCCGGGGCACGTTCGCGTACATGGCGCTCACGAACGGCCAGGTCGCGATCGTCGACATCGACGACCTCGACGCGGCCTGCCGCGGACCGGAGCGCCCGAGCGTCCGCGCGGGCTGCGATGCGGACGCTCCGCCGAGCAGCCCGCTGCTCGAGACGAGCGGCGAGGCGTCCTGCAACGTCGTCCTCCCGCACGCCGTCCGCTCCGAGACCTACGTCGTGGCGAGCGACGGATCCGGCCAGATCGAGCCCGGCGTGCAGGGCCTGCCGATCCTCTACGATCGCAGCGGCGCGGTCGTGCCGCTCTCCGCGGAGAGCCCGAAGATGCGCGCCACGTTCCCGTCCGAGGGGGCCGCGCCTGACCTCGCGCTCGCGGTGGGGGTGCAGCGCGAGGCGATCGCGTCGAGCGACAGCGCTGAGAGCGAGCTCGACGAGCAGGGGCTCGTGCTGAGGTCCGGCGGGCCGCAGCACGCGCTGACGATGAACCTCGAGGACCCGCGGGTGCACATCGCCAACGAGACGTGGACCGCGACCTACGAGGGGCTGCTCACGTCGATCACCCGGGCCGCCGTGGCCTTCGACGAGAACCTCTACCTGAAGGGCGCGGACGCCCGCTTCTGCCGCCGCGGCGTCCAGAGCCTGACCAGCGTGAAGGCGCAGCTGGAGGCCGCGGGCGTCCCGGAGGCCGAGACCCGCGCCGAGCAGCTCGCCGACTTCGCGCAGATCACGTCCGAGCTCCCGGACGAGGACGCCACCTACTGGAACAACGTCGACTCGTCCGTGTGCTCGTTCGACACCTGCAACGCGAAGTACGGCAGCGTCATCACGTCGCGCCCGGCGCTCCGCATCGAGGAGGCCTACGACGACCACCTCGAGTTCGCTCCGGCCGCCGAGGCCGAGGCCAAGTTCGCGGCGTGCTGCTTCGCCGGCTCGGTGCAGCTCGGCATCCGCGCAGGGGGCCAGTGGGTCGTCCGGAGCAACGGCGCCGGCTTCCTGCACCACGTGATCGCCGATCCCGCGACGGGCACCTGCCGGAATTCGTGCGACCCGCGCCTCTCGCGGCTCAACGGGCGCGTCGTCCACACACCGCGCGACGGGCGCGTCACCGACGGCGAGCCGGGTGCGTTCATCAACCCGATGTTCCGGTTCGCGGTCACGGGCGGCGTGCCCGAGCAGGACATGCAGTTCCGCTTCACCACCCAGGGGGCGTTCTCGCCGCTCGCCCTGGACCTCGCGGACATCAGCGACACAGTGGAGCTCCAGCCGCAGGCCATCCAGCTCGTTCCGGCCACGGGCGAGCTCGCCGTCACCGACGGCTCGGTCCAGGGCCTGTTCCTGCTGAGCTCACGCGACGTCGCCGTGGCGCGCCGGTTCCGCTGAGCCGCCTGCCGGCACCGCGGCATTGCGGTTCCGGCGCCGAGATTTCCACAAAAACAGCGGAATAAACGCGCGAATCACGCGTAGACCTCACCGGCGGTCGAGACTAAGACGCCGGCGATGCAGCCGTCCGAGCAGCCTGCGGCCAGGAAGAAGCTGACCCCGGTGATGCGCCAGTACGAGGATGCGAAGGCGCTCCACCCCGACGCCATCCTCTTCTTCCGGATGGGCGACTTCTACGAGATGTTCAACGACGACGCGGTCCTCGTGTCGCGCGCGCTGAACCTGACGCTCACGAGCCGCAACAAGGGCGAGCCCGACGAATCCCCGATGGCCGGCGTCCCGCACCACGCGGCGCACGGGTACATCGCGCGGCTGCTCGCGCTCGGCCACAAGGTGGCGATCTGCGAGCAGTGCGGCGATCCGTCGAAGATCAAGGGGCTCGTGCCGCGGCAGGTCGTGCGCGTCGTCACGCCGGGGCTCGTCACCGAGACCGAGCAGCTCGACGCGCGCGCCAACCACTACCTGGCGGCGGTCGACGGCGGCGGCGCGCCCCGCGGCGACGCCCTCGGAGCCGGGGGCCCGTACGGCCTCTCGCTGCTGGATCTCTCCACCGGCGAGCTCTCGGCCACCTCGGTCCCGGACGCCGCGACGCTGCTCGCGGAGCTCGCCCGGGCGGATCCGCGCGAGGCGCTGATCGCCCGGGACCTCCCGGACGTCCGCGCGGCCGCGGCCTCGCTCGCCTGCCGCGCGGCGCTGCGCGACGACGAGGAGCTCGACAGCGCGCAGGTCGCGGCGATCCTCGACGACGCCGCGATCGAGCCGATCTCGGCGGCGGCGCTGGCCGAGCACCCGCTCCCGGCGGTGCGCGCCGCCGCGCGGGCGCTGCGCTTCGCGCGCCGCTGCAGCCCCGGCGCGCGCATCCCGGTGCGCCGCATCGCCCCGCACGACACCTCGGGCACGCTGCGCATCGACGAGACGGCCCAGGCGCACCTGGAGCTCGTGCGCGCCGCGGACGGCGGCCGCCGAGGCACCCTGCTCGACGTCATCGACTGCACGGTCACCCCGGGCGGCGCCCGGCTCCTGCGCCGCCGCCTGCTCTCGCCGCTCGCGGATCTGGCCGGCATCCGCAGGCGCCTCGACGAGGTGGAGCTCTTCGTCTCGCACCCGCGCGCCCGCGGCGAGCTGCGGCAAGCGCTCGGCGGCGTCGGCGACCTCGAGCGCCTCAGCGTCCGCGCGCTCCTCGGCGAGGCCACGCCGCGCGACCTCGGCCTCCTGCGCGACGGCCTCACGGCGTCCCCGGCGGCGATCGCCGCGGTCCGTTCGATCCCCGACCTCGGCAAGGCAGCGTCGCGGGGCGACGACGGCGCCGCCGCGCGGGGCAAGGAAGGCGCCGCTGCGCGAAGCAAGGACGGCGCCGCGGCCGCGTCGGGCTCCGAGCCGCTCCTCGCCGAGGCGGCGTCGCTGGACGTCGTCGCCGACGTGTGCGCCGAGCTCACGGCCGCGCTGATCGAGCGGCCGCCCCCGAACACGCGCGAGGGCGGCATCTTCCGCGAGGGGTACGACAAGGAGCTCGACGACGCGCGCGGCGTGGAGAAGAACGCGACGGAGCTCATCCTCGCGCTCGAGGCGAAGCTGCGCACGCAGACGGGCGCGCCCTCGCTCCGGGTCAAGTACACGCGCGTCTTCGGCTGGTACATCGAGGTGACGCGCGCGCACATCGCCAAGGTCCCGGAGACCTTCCGCCGCAAGCAGACCGTCGCGACAGGCGAGCGCTACACGAGCGACGAGCTCGACGAGCTCGCCGACAAGATCGAGCACGCCGGGGCGCGCGCGCTGGAGCGGGAGACGGCGCTCTTCGACCGGCTGCGGGCCCTCGTCGCGAAGAGCGAGGGCCGCCTCCGCGCGCTCGCGCGCAAGCTCGCGGCGTGGGACGTCGCCGCCGCCCTCGCCGACGTCGCCCACCGCAACGACTACGTGCGGCCGCACGTCACGGCGGGCGAGGCGCTCGCGATCCGCGACGGCCGCCACCCGGTGGTCGAGCGCTACGCGGCCGCGGGGCACTTCGTGCCGAACGACACCCGCCTCGATCTCTCGGGCGAGCGCCTCTGGCTGATCACAGGCCCCAACATGGCGGGCAAGTCGACGCTCATGCGCCAGGTGGCGCTGATCGTGGTCCTCGCGCAGATGGGCAGCTACGTCCCCGCGCGCGAGGCGGAGATCGGCCTCGTCGACCGGATCCTCTCGCGCGTGGGCGCGAGCGACAACGTCGCGCGCGGCGAGAGCACGTTCATGGTCGAGATGCGGGAGACCGCCGAGATCCTCCGCGACGCGACGCGGAGATCGCTCGTGATCCTCGACGAGATCGGCCGCGGCACGAGCACGTACGACGGCCTCGCGATCGCGTGGGCCGTGGCGGAGCACCTGTTCGACGCGATCGGCTGCCGCGCCCTGTTCGCGACGCACTACCACGAGCTGACGGAGCTCTCGGCGCGCGCGCCGGGGATCGCGAACCACTCGGTCGCCGCGCGCGAGCACGGCGACGACGTCATCTTCCTCCACAAGCTCGAGGCGGGCCCCGCGAGCCGCAGCTACGGCGTGGCGGTCGCGCGGCTCGCGGGCGTCCCCGAGAGCGTGCTCGCGCGCGCCCGCGCGATCCTCGCGACGCTGGAGTCGGGCGCCGCGCTGCCGGGCGGCAAGCACGCCTCCCTCCGCGGCCGCACGCGCGGCGGCGCCGCGCAGCTCGACCTGTTCGCCCCGGCGCAGGCCGCGGTGCCGCCGGAGCAGTCGGCCGTCATCGAGACCTTGCGCGCTGTGGACGTCGATCGGCTCGCGCCGCTCGACGCGCTGCGGCTCGTGGCCAAGCTGAAGGGGCTGCTCGGCGGCGGCGGCTGACCGCGGCGACTCAGTCCGGCGGCGCGATCTCGCGGAGCTCGGTGCCGCCCGCGTACCCGTAGCTCACGAACGAGTCGAACCCCGTCACGAGCAGCCCCACGGGCGCGGAGGCCGTGAGCCAGTGCACGCCGTCGCGCTGCATCCCGGGCAGCACGTTGTCCGGCGCCTGCCGCGCCGGATCGATCGCCGCGAAGCTCAGCTGGCAGCGGTAGACGACGAACGACGGCGCGCCGCCCCCGCGCTGCTCCTCCGTGAGCCCGTCCGCGGGCGCGATCTCGCACTCGTCCGGCCCGAGCGTCACGTCGTCGAGCCGCACGACGGCCGACCGCGGCGCGACCACCGAGATGAAGTCGAACGCGTACTTGTCCGGCGTGAGGAACACGTAGTCGGGCCGGAACTGCTCGATGGGCGGCAGGATGATGAGGCTCGGGTCTCCGCCTGGCAGCCCCTGCTTGACCCCCGTCGCGTTCTGGCTGGCCATGATCTGCGACACGATGACCGGCTCGGAGCTCTCGATCATGAAGTCGTCCCACGCCGTCACCTCGCGGAACTCGCCCAGCGACGACAGCGTGATCCGATCGTCCGGCGGCGGCAGGGTCGTCTCGATCACGGCGCCCTTGCTGCTCGCCGCCACGATCCTGACGTACTCCGGCTCGGGCACGGCCTCGATCCGCGCGCCGGCCTCCTTCACGGTCTGCGACCGGCTCGGCGTGTGCGGCACCGCGAACCGCTTGCCGGCGGTCCGGGTCGGATCGAGCTGATCCTCCAGGTGGTCGGCGCAGCAGCGGCGATCCGCGAGCTCGTCGAAGTGGGGCGCGTCCGAGGCCTCGTTTCCGGTGAAGACCGCGATCGGCTGATCGGCCTTCACGATCGATCCGGTGAAGTCCGCGTTGAACCCGCCGCTCTCCAGGTTGAGCACGTCGAACGCGCCGAGCTTGACCTCGATCGACCCGCCCGCCGGCGTCTCCGGGACGGGCCCGCCCCCGACGACCCTCGCCGTCGTCGTCACCTGCACGGTCGTGCCCTCGCGCGTCCCGACGATGGCCAGGAACGCCCGAAGATCGATCGGGTTCTGCGGATCGAAGTTCGTGTCCGGATCGTCCGTGACCGCGATGGTCTGCGGCCACCCGGTGACGACGTACGCCGTCGCCATCGCGCCCGGGCTGTAGGTCAGCGCCTCGCGCGGCTTCAGCAGCGAGGCGTCGTTGGAGAACACGTTGGCGTTCTCCAGCGGGTTGAACTGGTAGGCGACGATGGGGAACTTCGACGTGATCTTGTACGCGTGCCGCGTGAGCGCCGTGTGCGTGCCCGTGTTGTACTCGCCCTCCGGGCTGCCATCGACCTCGCGCGGCCCGAGCTTGAACACCTGGAGATAGAGCGGCGCGATGAGCGCGCTCGCGATCTCCACCGGGGCGGGCGCGTCGCCCGGCGCGCCGTCGTCCTGGAAGATGTGGATCTCGTTCGGCACGTCCGGCTGCGGGTTCGAGACCACCACCGCGAACTGCTGCGCCGCCGCGTTTCCGGTCGCGTCGATCCGCGCGTTGTCCAGATCGACCGCCCAGTACTCGCACCCCACGTTGCTCCGCTCGAGCTCCGCGACGGCGCAGAGCTGCTGGCAGCTCCCGCTCCGGCACGCCTCGCCGGCCTCCGTGTCGCACGTGTCGAGCACGCGGCCGAAGCTGCCGTCCGCGTCGCAGACCACCACGTCCTGATCGCGGCACGAGTGCGCGGCGGGCACGCATGGCCGGCAGCCGAGCTCGAGCGACGCGCACACGAGCCCTCGAGCGGCGCAGTCGTCGAGCGTGACCCAGGCCAGCCCTGCGCCGGTCTCCTCGCAGCGCGTGAGCTCCGCGCCGCAGCGTACCTCGCCGGCCGTGCAGGGCGGCGGCTCCTCCGGCCGATCGCCCCACCGCGTGCCGCTGTCGAAGCAGCTCGGCGCGAGCCCGAGCCCCGCGGCGACGGCGATGAGAGCGGCGGCGGCGTACCGCGATCGGGCGCGGCTTCCTGGCTTCCGTGCGCGCGTCGGCCTGCGCGCTCGCGTCGGGTGGGGCGGGGCGCTCATCACAGGTGCGCGCTGAAGCTGTCGAGGGAGTAGGCCGACATCCCTGCCGGCTTGAGCTGCCGGTAGACGAGCTTGCCGTAATCGAAGCCGTCGATCTTCGCCCCGTACACCCCGATCGTGAGCGGCCCCGGCGGCAGCGCGCCGTTCTCGATCTCGAGCTGCCGGAGGTCCGGCACCTCGACGGCGTGCGACCCCGCCGGCACGGCCACGGTCCACCGGATGAGGCCGTTTCCGCTCGCGATGTCGTAGACGCTGAGGTCGACGGGCGCGCCCGCGCCGAACGAGGTCGCGAGGTGGGACCCATCCCAGGCGCTGTTCTGCGCGGGCGCCTCGAGCGTCGGCACCCCCACGAAGTCGCCGATGCGCACGGGCTCGCTCGTGCTGGTCGAGAGGACCCGCCCGACGACGGACAGCGGCGCGAGCCCGGCCTTGCCGGTCACAGCGCGCGCGGACGAGTGGTAGCTCGCGCCGAGCAGATCGCGGGCGAGCGGCGGCACGCCCACGAACGTCAGCCCCCCGTTGAACGGGATCAGCGGGCTCTGCGCGCCGATCGGGAGCGTCGCGAACCCGTCGTTGCCGATCATCAGCGACACGTTCGCCTGGATCCGGTCCGGCCCCTTCGGCCCCTTCGCCGGCGCCCTGACGTCCATCGAGAGGGCGTGGTCGAGCGGCTGATTGATCCGCAGGAACACCTCCCTCGTCCACTCGTTCGGGAGCACCGGGATCCCGCGGACCACGCCCATCGCGTACGCGGTGAACCGCGGCGGGGTCGTCGAGCGATCCTCGAGGCCCGCCAGCGCGTAGAGCGTGCGGTTGCCGGGCGCGACGTACATCGTGAACCCGTGCCCGAGCTCGCCCGACGTCTCCGGCGTGATGGCCTGGAACTCGGACGGCAGCCTGAAGGTCGCGAGCGGATCGACGCCCGTCGTGAACACGTAGGCCGCCTTTCGCTCGGTCTCGCGGCGCGGGCTCGGGATGTTGCCCCACGCGACGCTCCCGGGGTCCAGCGACGTGTCCCAGACGAGCTCGCCCTCGATCGCCCCGGCGCTGCCGACCTTGCCGCCGACAGGCGGCGGCGGATCACCGGACGCGCCGCACGCGGGCGTGAGCACCGGATCCAGGTAGACGGTCACCGTGTCGACAGGCACGTCGACGAACGAGATCGGGCTATGGCACGTCGCGGCCACGGTGACGGTGCGCGGCGAATCGAGCGACGCGTCCTCGATCACCGCGACGCCGGACGCGTCGACCTCGATCCGAGAGGTCGTGTCGGCGCCGAGGACGACGCGCGCTCCGGGGATCGGGTCACCCGTGAAGTTGTCATAGACGAGCACCTTGAGCCGTCCGGCGAGCGGCGCGCCGCTGAGCCCGCCCTTGTAGCCGTTCACGCTGTCCTCGTAGGTGTAGCCGTCCAGCACGAGGATCGTCTCGCCGCCGGTCGTCACCGAGATCGTCTTCGCGCCCGGCGTGCCCTGGGGCACCGTGCAGACGAGCCGCGTCGGCTCCGGGACGGCGAGCGACGAGCACGGCTTCTGATCGATCTTCGCGACCGTCGTCTCGTCCCAGCGCGTGCCTTGCCCGATGAGCTCGACGGTCGTCCCGCCGGAGATCGGCCCGCTCGACGGGGACGCATAGAGCGCGTCGTACACGTAGCCGCCCGGCAGCGCTCGCCGGGTCGACGTGTCGTCGCCGTTCTGTACGGCGAGCTCCACCGGGCCCGCCGCGCCCGGCGGCGCCGCCACCTGGACCCGGCTGGGATCGATGGGCACGATCGCGGACGGATCGACCTCGACGTCCCCGAACCAGACGCGGACCTGGGAGCTGAAGCCGTTGCCGTGGAGCAGGACGCGCTGGCCCCCGTTGAACGGCCCGTGCGTCGGGTCTGCGCCGAGCAGCGCGTGCGGATCGCCGCCGGGCAGCCCTGCGCCGGTGGACGATGACGTCGACGTGGTCTGCGGGTCCACGCCGAAATCGCCGCCGTCGCCGTCGGTCTGCCGGCGGATGCCCTCGGGCGCCGACGCGATGCAGGCGGAGACGATCGCGAGCCCTGCGCAGACCGAAGCGAAGCGTGCGGTAAGAAAGCCTCGTGATGCGGTTCGCACGAGGCGAGTGTACGCCATCGCGGATGCCGGGCCACGGCGCGCCGAGGGGCGTGGCCCGGCGTTCCCGTGCTCCGCGCCGCGTGGTCCCGTCCGCGCAACCGACGCGACTGACGTAATCGAGGCAACTGACGTAACCGACGCGACGCGACGCAACCGACGTGACCGACGCAACCGACGCGACCGCGCGGAGGGGACCACGCGGAGACACACGCAAACACACGGAAATACTGCAGGGTGATGCGGTGGTTTCGTCGCTTGACAAGCGATGGGCCTCGGGGTAGCAAACCGCCCCCTTCTTGCGGTCTCGCGACGAGGGGGACAGCGGAGGCTGAATCCTCTCACCTTCGCTGCCGCTGAACCGAATCCACACGCTCTCCTGGCACCCACGGCATTCCGCGGCCCGGTGCCCCAGCAGCACGGACGCTCCTGTCCGCGCCTGGGGTTGGTCGCGGGAGGGGGAGCGGCGGACCAACCGAAAGGACACTGCCGTGACCGATACCAGCTTCTCCGCATCCGTCCCCGCGGTCGACACCATGCAGGCCGCCGCCCCCCAGCCGGGGGATTTCCCGCTCCCGCTCCGCTCGCTGCTCGACGCGGGCGTGCACTTCGGCCACCAGACGAAGCGCTGGAACCCGAAGATGCGGCCGTTCATCTACGGCGCGCGCAACGGCATCCACATCATCGATCTCGATCAGACGACGCGGCTCTTCAAGCGCGCGTACGACTTCCTGACCGACGCGGTCGGCCGCGGCGGCCACGTGCTGTTCGTCGGCACGAAGCGCCAGGCGCAGGACATCGTGCAGGAGGAGGCCCGCCGGGCGGGCATGTACTTCGTCACGAACCGCTGGCTCGGCGGCACCCTGACGAACTTCCGGACGATCAAGCAGGGCCTCGATCGCCTGCGCACCCTCGAGCGCATGAAGGAGGACGGCACCTACGAGCAGCTGCTCAAGAAGGAGGTCGTCCGCCTCGAGAAGGAGCGCGAGCGGCTCGAGAAGTACCTCGGCGGCCTCAAGGGGATGGGCGGCCTCCCGGCGGCGATCTTCGTGATCGATCCGCACCAGGAGTCGATCGCGATCAGCGAGGCGCGCAAGCTGAACGTCCCGGTCGTGGCCATCACGGACACGAACTGCGACCCGGATCTCGTCGACTTCGTGATCCCTGGCAACGACGACGCCATTCGCTCGATCCGGCTGATCACGGCCCGCGTCGCGGACGCGTGCGTCGAGGGCGCGCAGCGCCGCAAGGATCACGGCGAGGGCGCGCAGCAGGGGGCGGGCGGCGGTCGCGGCCAGCGCGACGAGATCAACGTCTACCAGGGCGGCCGCGGCGGCGGTCGCGGCGGCGGCGGCCCGCGCCAGCAGCAGGCGTCGTAGCGCGGCGCGAGCCGCGACGGAGCGGCCCAGCGCCCGGGCGGTGGGGTGACGACGACGTCACCGGTCGCCTGGGCGGTGTGGCAGCCGCGAGAGAGCAGAGAGGGCGCAGGGACAGAAATGAAAATTTCACGCCTCTGCGCCTTCTGTGCCTCTGCGGTTCGACCCGCCCTCGCTCGGGCCGTTCGTGCAACAGCAGTCGGACGTGTGGTGAACGGGGGCCGCTCGGCGCGGCCTCTTCCTATCTAGGTTCCAGGTTGAAGGAGAAAGAGCCATGGCCGGCATCAATGCGCAGGCGATCAAGGAGCTTCGTGAGCGTACCCAGGCGGGGATGAGCGACTGCAAGAGCGCCCTCACGGAGGCCGAGGGCGACATGGAGAAGGCGGTCGAGATCATCCTGAAGAAGGGTCTCGCGAAGAGCGCCAAGCGGGCCGGCGCGTCCGCCACCGAGGGCGAGGTCCGCGCGGTGGTCGCGGCCGACCGGCGGAGCGCGACGATGGTCGAGGTCAACATCCAGACCGACTTCGCCGCCCGCAACGACGCGTTCCGGCAGTTCGTCGGCGACGTGCTCTCGGCGGTCGAGAAGGCCCCCGACGGCGCGGACGCGGCTCAGCTCTCGATCGGCGGCAAGTCGATCGCCGACACGGCCACCGAGCTGACCGCGCGCATCGGCGAGAAGGTCGCGGTGCGCCGGTGGGATCGCGTGTCGATCCCGGCGGGCAAGCACGGCGTCACGCACGCGTACGTGCACCTCGGCGGCAAGATCGGCGTGCTCGTCGCGGTCGAGGCGTCGAGCCAGGCGGTGGCGGAGCACCCTGCGGTGCAGAAGTTCATCGACGAGACGGCGATGCAGGCCGCCGCGATGAGCCCGCTCGTCCTCCGCCGCGAGGAGGTCACGGAGGAGCTGAAGGCCAAGCAGAAGGAGATCTTCGAGGGGCAGCTGCGCGAGGATCCGAAGCCGAAGCCGGAGGCGGCGTGGCCCAAGATCATCGAGGGCAAGTTCAACAAGTGGTACTCGGAGGTCGCGCTGCTCGAGCAGGAGTCGGTGGAGGCCGCGTCGCGCGGCGAGGCCGGCCAGACGATCGAGAAGCTCCTCCAGGCGGCGTCGAAGGCCGCCGGCGGCGAGCTCAAGCTCACGCGCTTCGTGCGGTACGAGCGCGGCGAGGGCATCGCCAAGAAAGAGGACGACTTCGCCGCCGAGGTGGCGAAGATGGCCGCGAGCTGACGCGGTCCGATGCGGGGGCGCCTCGCCGCCGTCTCGATCGACCTCGACGAGGTCCCGAACTACCTCGCCATCCACGGGCTCGCCGTCCCGGATCGCTCCGGGGCGGCGGTCGCGCTGAGCGCCGTCTACGACACGGCGCTCCCCCGCATCGCTGATTTCGCAGCTTCCCACGGCATCCCCGTCACGCTGTTCGCGATAGGTCGCGACCTCGCGCGCCCCGAGAGCGCCGCGGCCTTGCGCGCGCTGAGCGACGCTGGCCACGCGGTCGAGAACCACTCGTACGGGCACCGCTACGACCTCTCGCGGCTCCCGCGCGCCGCGATCGCGCGGGAGGTGTTGCTGGGCGCCGAGGCCATCGCGGAGGCGGTCGGCCGGCGTCCGACGGGCTTCCGCGCGCCGGGGTACACGGTGAGCGACGCGCTGTTCGACGCGCTCGACGCCGTCGGTGTCGCGTTCGACTCCTCGGTGTTCCCGTGCCCGCCGTACTACGCCGCGAAGGCGCTCACGATGGGCGTGCAGCGCGTGAAGGGGAGGGGATCCGCTGCGATCCTGGACACCCCGCGCGTGCTCGCGGCGCCGCGCCGGCCGTACCGGCCGGGGCGGCCGTGGTACCGGCGCGGCGGCCGGCGCTTCATCGAGCTGCCGATCCAGGTGACGCCCGGGCTGCGCCTGCCGGTCATCGGGACGAGCGTGGCGCTCGCGGGCGCGCCGGGTGCGCGGCTCCTGGCGCGCGCGTGCGCCGAGGAGGCGCTCGTGAACCTGGAGCTGCACGGCATGGACTTCCTCGACCGGAGCGACGGCCTCGAGGCGCTCGCGCCGCACCAGCCGGAGCTCCGGGTGCCGCTGGGCAGGCGGCTCGAGGCGCTGGGGGCGTTCGTGGAGGAGCTTGCGCGGAGGGGAGCGAGCTTCGTGCGGCTGGACGAGGCGAGCCGGGAGCGCGGGCTCGTGGAGTGACCGGCGGTGCCGGCGGGCGGCGCGAATTCCCTGACGAGCATGGTGCCGTCGGGTACCTTCCCGGCGATGGAGTTCGAGCGCCTCCAGGAGCTCTACAACCGCTGCAACCCCGACGAGCCGCTGTCGCCGGGCGATGAGCGCAACGTGGACATCGACGTCCGCGGCGTCCGCGGGGCTCACTGGACGAACAAGCTCGCGCGTCAGATCGAGCTCTCCAGAACGCCTGTCTGCCAGCTCTTCACCGGCCTCCGCGGCACGGGGAAGAGCACCGAGATCCAGCGCCTCGCCGCCAGGCTCTCTGATCCGAAGCGGCGCAACCTGCTCACGGTCCTGATCGACGCGGACGATGTCCTCGACCTGACCGTGGAGATCGACATCTCGGACGTGCTCGCGCTCGTGCTGCTCCACACCGAGCGTACCGTCCTGGCCGCGGAGGGCGAGGACGCGGCCGGTGCGTTGACGGACGGGCCTCACCGGCGGCTCTGGGCGTGGCTCTCGCGGACCGACGTGGAGATCGGAAAGCTCACCGCGGGCGTGGAGGCGGGGGCGAAGACCGGGGTCGAGCTCAACCTCAAGACCAACCCCACCGTACGCCACCGGGTCCGCGAGATCGTGGCCCGGCACCTCTCCACGTTCGTCCGCTTCGTGCACGACGAGCTCCGGGAGCTCGACTGGCGCGCGCGCAAGCTCGGGCGCTCCGGCGTCGTGATCCTCTTCGACTCGCTGGAGAAGCTCCGGGGCACGAGCCTCACGTGGAAGCCGGTGCTCGAGAGCGCCGAGCGCATCTTCTCGACCGGCGCGCCCTACCTCCAGCTCCCGGTGCACGTGCTCTACACGATCCCGCCGGCGCTCGCGCGCCGCATGGTCGAGCCGCCGGTGTCGTTCCTGCCGATGATCAAGGTCCGGGACGCCGAGGGCAGGCTCCACCCCGAGGGCGTCGAGGTCATCGCGGAGCTCGTGAAGAGGCGCATCGACGAGGACGCGCTCCGCGAGATCTTCGGCGAATCCGCGCTCCGGGACCGGCTCCGCGCCATCGCGCTGTGGTCGGGCGGCTACCCGCGCGAGATCGTGCGGCTGCTCCAGACGCTGCTCGAGCTCGAGACGTTCCCCGTGGACGCGAAGACGCTCGAGCGGGAGCTCCACCGCGCGGGGAACGCCTACCGGAGCATCGTCTACGACAGCGGCGCGATCCCGTGGCTCGCCACGGTGAACCGCACGAAGCGGCTCATCACGAACAACGAGCAGGAGCGCGAGGCCGCCGACCACCTGCTTCAGAACAACGTCATCCTGCGTTACCTCAACGACGACGAGTGGGTCGACGTCCACCCATCGGTGGCGGGGATGCAGGAGCTCGCCGGTCCCTTCCCCGACGTGAAGGACGCCGCGCCGGAGCAGGGCGCATGACCGGCGCCGCGGGCGGGGAGCGCTCGCGGCTCATCCGGGCGCTCGCGCTCTCGCGGCGGTTCCACCTGTACCTTGCGCGGTGCGCGAGCCCTCGCGCGGCGGATCAGCTGGTCGCCGAGATCGCCGCGGAGCTCCCGCGGCTCGGGCGCGCCGACGTCCGCCTCGTGCGGCTGGAGCCGTACAGCGGCCGGCCTTCGGACGCGCCGCTCGCCGACGGCGAGCTGGCGGATCGCGTCCTGGTCCCGCTCCTCGACGCGCCCGAGGAGCTCCGCAGCGCGATCCACCTCGTCGACGCGTCGCGCGCGGCGTACGCGGACACGGAGGCGTGGGCGCGGTTCCTCTCGCTCTGGAACGAGAAGCGCAACGTCCTCGGCCCGTCTCACGGCGAGGTCGTGGTGATGCTGCCAGCCGCGCTCGCGCCGGTGTTTGCGGCAGTGGCGCCGGATGTCTGGTCGATCCGGAGCGGGGAGTACGTCATCGACGAGGACGCGAGCGAGCGCGAGGCCGGTCTCGATGTCCGCGAGTCGGGGCCGATGCCCATGGCGGCGAAGAGGAGGAGCGACGATGGGCTCTTCGTGCTGCCCGAGCGCCTCTTGGAGGCCCACGTGGCGGCGCCGACGGCGCTGGCGAGCGCGAGCGGGCGCACCGACGATGCGCTGTTGCTCGTGCGCGCCGTCTCGCCGCTTGCGCTCTTCGGCGGCGATCTCGTGGTCGGGCCGTGGGTCGGTGATTTCCTCTTCCAGAGCGGGGCCGGCGCTCTGTTGAGCGAGCTGCATGCGCTGGAGCAGCGCGGCCTCGCCGAGGTCGCGCCGCCCCTCCGGGCGCGGCGGATGCTGCGCGTCGCCAATGCGCTGCTCGCTGAGCGGCGCTTCGGCGAGGCCGAGGCGCTCTACTCCGACCTCCTGGCCCTCATCGAGGCCGACGATGCGGAGCTGACCGCCGTCGCGCTCTCGCACCTCGCCATCGCGGTGGCCGCGCAGGATCGCGCCGATGCCGCCGCTGTCCATGCCAACCGGGCGTACTGGCTCGTCGGGGCCGAGTCCGGCCGACGGGGCGTCGGCGCGCTCAAGTTACCGGACGTGCGGCAGGCGAGCGCGCTCGTGCAGTGGTGCCTCGGTCACCTCGAGCACGCGGACCTGCTCGACCAGATGCTCGTGATCGCGCCGAAGGGAGGGATCTATCGATGGCGCCCTTACGTGCCATTCGGCAACGTTCTGTCGCGCGTTCTCCGGCTGGTTGAGCGCGGCCGCGTCGCCAGAGCGCTGGCGCAGAGCCGCGCGCTGGCCTCTCTCGATCTGCACGAGGAGCAAATCGAGGGAGTGCATGAGGTCTGGCGCATCGCCCGTGCGGACATCGAGTTCCTCTCCGGCAACATCGATTCGTCGCTCCGGGAGCTCGAGCAAGCCGCTGTCGAGGACGCTGCCTGGCCGGCGGAGCACGCGAGCCTCGCTGGCCGCCGCGAGATCGCCGTGGCGCTCATCGAGATCGTTCGGGGAAACGAGGATCGGGCCTCGAAGATCCTCAGGCGAGCGAGGCATGCAGCGGTTCAATCGCGCTCGGAGCTCGATCTAGAAGGCGGTTGCCGGGCAGCGGCCTTTCATGCGGTGACGTCCGGGCTCCTCGCGATGGTCACGGGGGATCCTGGAGGCGCCGCCACGTGGTTTGACAACGCGCGTGCTCGGATCGCCGACTGGGGGCGATTGGGCCTGGACCGGCGATCACGCCTTCGCGCGCAGCTCTTCGTCGAGCTGCTTCGAGCCGCGCTCCAGCCGGAGGATGACGGCGCTGTCGCGGCCGCGCGCGACCTCACCCGCCAGGCCGAGGCGCTCCTCGGCGACACCGCGGAGGATCACATGAGCCGCGCGCTCGCGGTCGCGGCGCACCGGGAGCTCGCGCGGCGCCTCGCGGGGGCAGGGGGCGGGGACGCTCGCGCCGCCGCGCAGCGGGCCGCGGCGCTCGCCCAACCCCTCGGCAACCTCGGTGTGCCCGCGTGGGACGAGCTGCTTCGCGCTGCAGAGCGCGCGCGCTGAGCTTCGCCCGCAGGCGACCTCCATGAGGAAGCGCAGCCGGCTGAGTAGGGAGGGGGAGTGGAACAGACGCGATGCGTCATGCGCGTGCTCCTCGTGCGTCATGTTCGCGTTCCTGGCGTGTGGTGCGCGCGCTCCCGGCGCGTCGTGCGCTGGGTCCTGCCGTGTCTGGCGGGTGGCGTGCAATGGCCCCCGCGTGTTGTTTGCGCGGTGTGCGCGCGCTCGCCCCGCCTGCGCGCGACGTTGTTCCGCGTGGTGCGCGCGTCCCGGTGCGTGGTGCGCGCGTTCCGGCGCGTGGTGCGCGCGTCCCGGTGCGTGGTGCGCGCGTTCCGGCGCGTGGTGCGCGCGTCCCGGCGCGTGGTGCGCTGGTGCGACCGCCGTCCCGCGCTTTCGCCCGCCGGCCTCGCGCGCGATCCCCGGCCGTCGTGGCGCTGCTCATCCTGCGCTTCGCGCGCGCCGCATCCTGCCATGCGCGTCCCCGCCGGCGGCTGTGTGCCGTGTCCCGGGCGTGGTGCGCCCCTGCGCCTCATCGGATCGGGCTGTCGCGACGTGATCCTGCCCAGCAGAGGCGCCCGCTTTCCTTTCGTTGGCGCCCTCCCGTAGCCTCTCTTCTCATGGCCACTTCCAAGACCAAGAAGCCCGCGCCGGCGGCATCGCCGGCCGAGGTACCGATCGTCTCATCGACCACCATCACCCTCGACGCGCTCGCGAGGGAGCTCGGCCCCGCGGATGGCGCGTTCGCCGCGCGCACCTACGCGGGCATCCCCGAGGAGGACCTCGTCACCGAGGGGACGCGCATCGACTCGCAGAGCCTCATCGATGACGTCCCGCACTTCGTCGCCTCGGCGCGGCGGATCCTGGGCTCGCTGTCCGAGGCGCAGCGCGCCAAGGTGCGCATGCCCGCGGCGCTCTTGCCGCTGCTCGTCGCTGAGGCGGGCCGGCTCCAGGCGATGAAGCGGTCGCACGACGCCGCGGCGACCGAGGCCGCAGGCGCGAGGGCCGCGCTGGAGGTGCAGGGGCGGAGCGCGATGCGCGACGGCATCGGCGAGCGCGATCTCTGCTACGACGGCCTGCGCAACGCGCTCGGCGCTCGCCGCATGGCGCGGGTCGACGCCGTCGTGGGGCGCGCAGACTCCCCCGAGAGCCTCGCCAAGGGCCTCGAGGCGCTCGCGAGCTTCATCGACGAGACCCGACGGGCCGATCCCGCGCAGGACGCGAAGCTCCTCGAGGACTACGGCGTCGGCGCCGAGTGCGCGGCCGCGCTCCGGGCCACGGCGCAGCGGGTGCGCGGCGTCGCCAGCGTCCAGATCGCCGCGGGGCGGCGGGTGACGCAGCGCGCGCTCGACCTGCAGGACGGGCGGGTCGCGGTCGTGATCGAGAAGATCCTCCGCGCCTTCCGCGCGGCGCGCCGGGTCGATGGAACGATCCTGGTCCCCGAGCTGAACAAGGCCGCATGGATGTTCGAGGCCCGCTCCGGCAGCTCCGCCAAGAAGCCCCCGCCCGCCGGAGAGAAGCCCTCGTCCGGCGGAGAGAAACCCTCGTCCGCCGGAGAGACTCTCCCGCCGGCCGCCGGCGGCGCCCCGGGCGCCGTACCGTCGGCGCAGGGAGAGACGACGCCGATCCTCGGCGCCGACGGCTGAGCCTCGTCCCCCTGGACCACGGGCGGCGCCGCGTGCCGCCCGCGCCCTCCACGGCCCGTCTCGACGCCTTCAGCCCGCGATGAGCCGCCTCGCGACGACCATCCCGAGGACGCCGGCGAGCAAGCAAGCGACCAGCGTGATCGCGATGTTGGCGAGCCCCGCCGCCCACGACTTGTACTCGATGAGCCGGATCGTCTCGTTGTTGAAGCTCGAGTACGTGGTGAAGCCGCCCATGACGCCGGTGCTCAGGCTGAGGCGGAGCGTCGGCGACAGGAGCTCCGTCGTCGCGGCGACCTCTCCGATGGCGCCGAGCAAGAACGATCCGATCACGTTGACCGCGAGCGTCCCATACGGAAACTCGGCGCCGAAGCGCTGCTGGCACCACGTCGACAGCCCGTACCGGGCGAGCGTTCCCGCTGCGCCACCGAGACCGATCCAGAACCACCGCTCCATTCGTTTCACCTTCTCGCTCGAGTCGCGAAGATCGTGAACGGCGGCCGCGCACTTGCGTCCTATCCGCTGCTGGCCCAACGCTGGCGCGAGTGAAGCGCCGCTTCAACACGACCGGGCCGTGCCGCCCCGATCTGCACTACATGATCCCGGCCGAGAGCCGCCTGCCCGAGGCCCCGGGGCTCGTGGAGCAGATGGGGTACTTCGTCGTCCACGCCCCCCGGCAGACGGGCAAGACCACCGCCCTGCGCGTCGTCGCCGAGCGGCTCACGGCCTCGGGTCGCCACGCCGCGGTCCTCTTCTCCTGCGAGGAGGGCAGCGCCGCGGGCGACGACTACGGCTCTGCCCAGCGCGCCGTCCTGCGCGAGCTCACGCGTGCGGCCCAGATCGCGCTGCCGCCGGAGCTCCAGCCGCCGCCGTTCTCCCTCGAGGGCGACGAGGGCCTCCTCTCCGCGGCCCTCACCTCCTGGGCGCGCGTCTGCCCGCGCCCGCTCGCCCTCATCTTCGACGAGATCGACTCGCTGCGCGGCCAGGGCCTTCTCAGCATCCTGCGCCAGCTCCGCGCTGGCTTCCCCAGCCGTCCCGACCACTTCCCCGCTTCGGTGATCCTCTGCGGGCTGCGCGATGTACGCGACTACAAGGCCGCGAGCGGCGGCGATCCCGGACGCCTCGGCACCGCGAGCCCGTTCAACATCAAGCTCGAGTCCCTGCGGCTCGGAGACTTCTCGGAGGAAGAGCTCCGCGCGCTCTATGCCCAGCACACGGAGGACACCGGCCAGGTCTTCGTCGATGCGGCGCTCTCCCGGGCCTTCGAGCTCACCGCCGGCCAGCCATGGCTCGTCAACGCCCTCGGCCGCGAGATCGTCGAAAAGATAGCCGTCCCACACGGCGAGCCCATCACGCGGGCGCACGTCGAGCAGGCCAAGGAGCGCCTCATCCTGGCCCGTGCGACCCACCTCGACTCGCTCGTCAGCAAGCTCGCCGAGCCCCGCGTCCGGCGCGTGCTCGAGCCCTTGCTCGCCGGGACGTACGAGGGCGGCGGTGACACGTACGACGACGACGCCTCCTACGTCCGCGATCTCGGCCTCGTGGCCCAGGGCAAGCCGCTGCGCGTCGCGAACCCCATGTACCGCGAGGTGATCGCCCGTGTCCTGTCCTCTTCGGCCGAGGAGCGGATCGACGCCCCGCCCGAGCGCTTCCGCCTGCCCGACGGCCGCCTCGCGTTCCGGCGCCTTCTCCGCGCGTTCGCCGCTTTCTGGCACGAGCACGGCGAGGTGCTCGCCTCCGGGATGCCGTACCCAGAGGTCGCTCCGCAGCTCGTCCTGATGGCCTTCCTCCAGCGCGCGGTCAACGGCGGCGGCTTCATCGATCGCGAGTACGGCGTCGGCCGCGGGCGCATCGATCTGCTCGTCCGCTTCCCCTACCAGAAGCCCGACGGTTCCCGGGGCGTCCAGCGGCGTGCCGTCGAGCTCAAGGTGTGGCGCAAGGGTCAGAAGGATCCGCTCCGCGAAGGCCTCGCGCAGCTCGACGACTACCTCGCGCGCCTGCGCCAGAAGCGCGGGACGCTCGTGATCTTCGACGCCCGCGGGCGCCTCGCTCGAACGGCACCCCTGTTCTCCGAGGCGACGACGCCCCGCGGCCGCCGCGCCGCGCTGCTCCGCTTGTAGAGCGCCGCTCGAGCTCCGGTTCCAGGAACGAAGAGCGTAGGCCCGAGCCGAGGGTGTTCGTCGCGCGGCGCGGGGAGGGCCGATGTTTGAGCCTGGGACAGAGCTCTTCCGGCGTAGCCGGAGGAGCTCTGTCCCAGGCGAGTCCGGCGGGGTCCCCGCGCCGCGCGACGAACACCCTCGGCTCGGGCCGGGCAGCCCGGCAGGACCTCTCGTCCCGCGCTCCCCGGCTACTCCGCCGCCTTCCTGAACTCGATCACCCGCCCGCTCGTGCCGTCCGCCAGCGCAGGCCGGTTCACCCGCGACACCTCGTCCGTCGCGACCCCCGACGCCGCGATGAACTGGCGCGCCTGCTCGTTGTCGCCGTGCGCCAGCTCGTCCGGCGTCCCCGACGCGACGACGCGCCCCTGGATCACGAGGAACGCCTGGTGCGCGATGCGGAACGTGCTCGCCATGTCGTGCGAGATCACCACGCTCGTCACCTTGAAGCGCGCCCGCGTCTCCTCGATCAGGTCGTCGACCAGCCGGCTCGTCAGCGGATCGAGCCCGCTGGTCGGCTCGTCGTAGATGAGGATCTCGGGCTCCAGCATCAGCGCGCGCGCCAGGCCCACCCGCTTGCGCTGCCCGCCGGACAGCTCCGACGGCATCCGGTCCTCCTTGTTCTCGAGGCCGAGCGAGTTCAGCATGCCCACGACCTTGTCGCGGATGTCCCGCTTCGACATGTGCTTCCGGTGCTCGCGCAGCGGGAACGCCACGTTGTCGAAGATCGTGAGCGAGTCGAGCAGCGCCGCGTACTGGAACACCATGCCGAACCGCTGGCGCATCCGGTTCATCTCGAAATCGCCGAGCGCGCCCATGTCCACGCCGTCGACCCAGATGTGGCCGGTGGTCGGCCGCTCCAGCCCGATGAGCAGCCGGAGCAGCGTCGTCTTGCCAGCGCCCGACCCGCCGATGATCACCGCCGTCTCGGTCCGCCGGAGGTGCATGGTGATGCCGTGCAGCACCTTCGTCGCCCCGAACGATTTCTTGATGTCGTCGACGAAGAGGTGATCCCCCGGCTGCCACCCCGGCGGCATGTTGCCCACCTGCTGCGCCTCCGGGGGGCCCGCGTGCGGGGAGGGGGAGACCTGGCTGGGCGGCCTTCTCGACATCCGCGCCGTACGGTACCACGGAGGAGGCCCCGCAGGACGCCGATCGCCTTGCATCACGGTAAGGGCGAGCACGTGCTTGACGCGGCAGGGCGCGGGACGGAAACGTTGCTCATGACCGACGACCTACTCAAGGCAGCCCTCGAGACAGCAGAGGCGAAGACCGACAAGGATGGCTGGGCCGAGCTCCCCGAAGGGCGCATGCTCACGCTCTACGCCGCGCACGACGGCGTGTCGCTCCCGGTGACCAAGATCGAGGCCGTGTCGAGCGCGGGCGGGCTCCTCAAGGCGCGCAGCACCAAGGGCGAGACGTTCGTGCTCGCGCTGAAGGACGTGTTCGCCATCGCCCTCGACGGCGGCGGCAAGGGAGCCCAGGCCAGGAAAGCCGGCTTCCTCGGCTGATCGCGACGACCTTCCATGGCCCGATCGTCGAGAGCGGGAGGAGGTCCTGCGGCGCGGTCCGCTCAGCGGGCCGTCGACCTCGCGCTCGCCGAGCTGCAGCGCCGGTTCGGCCTGGGCCGCAGCCTCGCCGCCCCAGGCTGGGTGCGCGAGCGGGTCCTCGCCGTGCTCAGCGCCGTGGCCGCGCGCCACGGCGTCTCGCCGCTCGCGGCCGCCGAGCGGCTGCGGGACGACAGGGAGGCCATCGAGGAGATCGTCAGCGCGCTGCGCGTCGGCGAGACGCGCTTCTACCGCGACCCCATCATCTGGGAGGCCATCGCGACCTCGGTGCTGCCCAGGCTCCCGCCCGACCTGCCGATCGCCGGCCTCTCCGCCGGGTGCAGCACCGGCGAGGAGGCCTATACCCTGGCGATGGTGCTCGCGAGCGCGGGCCGCCGCTTCAGCGTGCTCGGGGTCGACCGCGCCGCTCCGGCGATCGAGGCGGCGCGCGATGCCGTCTACTCCGCCGAGGCCGTCGACCAGCTCCCCCCGTCCTTCGTTCAGCGCTACTGTGAAGAGAAGGGCGGAGCGCTGCACGTCGGCCAGCAGCTGCGCGACGTCGTTTCCTTCGAGGTCTGCGATCTGGTGCACGCCGTGCCGAGCGGCGGGTTCCAGATCATCTTCTTCAAGAACGTGCTCCTGTACCTCGCAGAGCCCGCCGGCGACGCGGTGGCGCGCCGCCTCGCGGCCGAGCTCGGCCCAGGCGGGCTCCTGTTCTCTGCCGCGAGCGAGGCGCCGCGCCTCTGCGGCGCCGGCCTCACGCCGATCAAGGTGAACGCGCACGTCACCGCCTTCCGCGCCCCGGGCGCCTGAGAAAGCAGAACGACACCGCATGAGCGTCGACCTCTCCCCCACGTCCAGGCCCAGCGGGCTCGCCGAGCTCCGCGCCGCCTACGCGCGCGAGCGCGCCGAGCTCGATCGCACGGCGCCGAGCGGCTCCACGCCGGCCGCGGATCCGGCCGCCGTCGGGGTCGCCCTGGGGCGGCGCCACGCGCGCCTGCTCGACGATCTCCTGGCGCGCCTCTTCCACCTGCTGCGCGAGTCCGGCGGGCCCGGCCGCAAGGAGTGGGACTCGGTCGCGATCGCCGGGGTCGGAGGCTACGGCCGCGGCGCGGCCGCGCTGCGGAGCGATCTCGACCTGCGCATCCTCGCCCGCGACGCCCAGCGCGCCAGCGCCATCGCGGACGCGCTGCTCTACCCGCTCTGGGACATGGGGGTCGCCGTGGGGCACCAGGTCGTCACCATCGACGACCTCATCGACGGCGCGCGCGAGGACCTGCCCACCGCGACGAGCCTGCTCGACTGGCGGCACGTCGTCGGCGACGCGTCGCTGTCGGAGTCGCTCTGGCAGCGCGCCTCGTCGGGCATCTTCGCGCACTCGGAGCTGCCCCGCTTCATCGAGCGGCTCGGGAAGGAGATCGCGCAGCGGCACGAGCGCTTCGGCGGCTCGGTCTACCTCCTGGAGCCGGACGTGAAGAACGGCGCGGGCGGGCTGCGCGATCTCGACGTCGCCCGCTGGGCCGCGAAGGCGCGCTACGGCGTCGGCGAGTTCGACGCGCTCGTCCGCTTCGGCGCGCTCGTCGCGCGCGAGGCGGAGGAGATCCGGAGCGCCTCGGAGATGCTCTGGCGCATCCGCAACCTGCTCCACGCCCACTCCGGGCGGAGGACCGACCGGCTGACGTTCGACGAGCAGGAGCTGTGCGCCGGCGCGCTCGGCTACAGCAAGGGCGCCGGTCCGGCCGACGCCGGCCGGAAGGGCGCGCCGCCCCCTGACGAGGCCGCCGTATCGCCCGAGGCGATCGAGCGGATGATGAGCGACTACTACCGGAGCGCCCGGACCATCTCGCGCTCCCTCGACATGATCGTCTCGCGCGCCACGCCGACGCTGACGCGGCGCCGCCGCCGCGACGAGGACCTCGGCGCCGGGGTCCGCCTCTTCGACGGCTGCATCACGATGAGCGATCCGGATCTGCTGAGGACCGATCCGGCGATCGCGCTGCGCCTCGTCTCCGAGGCCGTCGAGCGCGGCGTGCCGCTCTTGCCCTACGCGCGCGGCGCGATCGTCCGCGCGGCCGGCGATCCGGCGTTCTGCGCGGCGCTCCGCGAGAGCCCCGAGGCCGCCGAGCGGTTCAGGACCCTCGTCGCCACGTGCAAGGAGACGGAGCTGCAGAGCGGGTCGGTCGTCCGCGAGCTGCACGACCTCGGCCTCCTGCTCGCGATGATCCCGGAGTTCTTGCCGGTCGTCGGGCGCGTCCACCACGACGTCTACCACGTGTACACGGTCGACGTTCACTCGGTCGCCGCGGTCGACCGGCTGGCGTCGCTCGTGCGGGGCGAGCTCGCGGGCGAGTTCGGGCTCGCGTGCCGGCTCGCCGCCGAGGCGACGCGGCCGACGATGCTGTTCTTCGCCACGCTCCTGCACGACGTGGGCAAGGCGATCGGGGGCACCGATCACAGCGGGCGCGGCGCCGAGATGGCCCGGAAGATCCTGGCGCGGCTCGGCTTCCCTCAGGAGGACATCGACGAGGCGTGCCACCTCGTGCTGAAGCACCTCGTGATGTACCTCATCGCGACCCGGCGCGATCTCGACGACCCCGCGACGATCTCCGAGTTCTGCCAGGAGGTCCACGGCCGCGAGGGGCTGCGCGATCTCTACCTGCTCACGGTCGCCGACCTCTCGACCACGAGCCCCACGTCGATGACGTCGTGGAAGGCGCGCATGCTCGACGAGCTGTACCTCTCCGCGGACAGGGCCCTGCGCGGCGCGCGCGAGGACGCGGGGCCGTTCGGCATCGATGACCAGCGGATGGCCCGCGCGATCAGCGGTACGGTGGGCGCCCTCGAGGACCTCCCGGCCGCGAGCGAGGCCGAGCGGCGCGCGCAGCGGGACTTCCTGGCCCGCTATCTGGCGTCGATGCCCGAGCGCTACCTGCTCGCGAACAGCCCGGCCGCGATCGCCGCGCACTCGGAGCTCGCCCGGCAGCAGCAGTCGAACGGCAACAGCGTCTCGGTCGCGCTCGTCCCGTCGCGCCACCCGGAGGCCGCGGAGGTCTGCGTGGTGGCGCCGGATCGCCCCGGCTTGCTCGCGGCGATCACGGCCGCGCTCGCGGCCTCGCGCCTCGAGGTCCACGCGGCGCAGATCCACTCGCGCGCGTGCGACGACGAGGGGATGGACGACGGCGGCGTGATCCGCGCGAGGGCAGGCTCGTCCCCGCCGGCGGGCGTGCGCCTGCAGGCCGTCGACCTGTTCTGGGTGCGCGACCGCGGCGAAGGGGTAGGGGGGGTGGCCCGCGCCATCCCGAAGCTCGTGACCGACATCCAGGGGGTGCTCTCGGGGCAGCTCTCCGGCGCCGAGCTCGCCAAGAAGCGCCGGGGCGGCGCGCTGCGCGAGCGGCCGACGCCGAAGGTCCGGACGCAGATATCCATCGACGATCGCGCCTCGCACCACACGGTGATCGAGGTCCTCACGCGCGACCGCCCCGGCCTCCTGTTCGCGATCTCGGACGCGCTCTACCGGCTCGGCCTCTCGATCTCGGTCGCCAAGATCAACACGGAGGGCACGCGCGTGGCCGACGTGTTCTACGTGAGCGACGCGGACGGGACGAAGATCGCGAACGGCAAGCGGACGCAAGAGGTCGAGGAGCGGCTGCACGCCGTCCTCCAGGGTCTGGACGGCGAAGGGAGTGTCGGATGAACGAGAGGTGGTTTACGCGCGCGGTGTGGACGGCGGCGGCGACGGCGATGACGACGACGGCGAGGCCCGCCGCGCAGCGGGTCCTGGCGGCGGCGGCGCTCGCCGCGTGCGTCGCGGCGTGCGGGGGGGCGCAGGAGCCGCAGCGCGACCCGCTCCTGGCCGATCCGCCCGAAGGCAGCGACGCGGCGGCCTCGAAGGGCGCCTCGTCGACGGCGCTGGATCGGGGCATCGCGTACATCAAGAACGAGAAGTACGAGGAGGCGAAGCAGCACCTCCTCCAGGCGATCGAGCACGAGCCGGGCAGCGCCGAGGCGCATTACTACCTCGGCCTCGCGAACGAGAAGACGAACGATCGCGCCGGCGCCGAGGCGTCGTACAAGAAGGCGCTCGCGAGCGATCCAAAGCTCGAGGCCGCCGCGCTGAACTTGGCCGCGCTCTACCTGGACGAGCCGCCTCGGCCGGACGACGCGATCGCGGTCCTCTCGAAGGCGATCGAGCAGGCGCCGGACCGGGCCGCGCTCCACCAGAACCTGGCCTACGCGTACGGGCTGAAGGGCGACGTGGCGAACGCGAGCAAGCACTACGAGGCGGCGCTCAAGGCCGAGGACACGGCCGCCACGCGCTTCGCCTACGGCGCGATGCTGTTCGAGGCGAAGGTGCTCGACCGGGCCGCGGCCGAGCTCAAGAAGGCGCTCGCGGCGACCGGCGACGACGTGGCGACGATCGCGACGATCGGGCGGATGCTTGGGCCGGCGAAGGCCTACGCCGACTGCGTGGCGGCGTTCGACCGCGCCATCAAGCTGAAGCCGGAGGCCGAGTTCCACGTGCGCCGCGGCACGTGCCGCCACGAGCTCGGCGACGAGCCGGGGGCGCGCGCCGACTACCAGGCGGCGATCAAGGTGGACCCGCGGTTCGCGGCCGCGCACTACTACCTCGGCCTGTCGTTCCTGGCCGAACGCAAGCCGCAGAGCGCGATCGCCGCGCTCACGGAGGCCGGGAAGCACGGGGGTGACACCGAGATCGGCAAGCGCGCCCGCGCCAAGGTGAAGGAGCTCAGCGCCAGGCTGAAGTAGCGCCCGGCCGCGCGCCTGGACGGTGGCGGAGCTCCGTCACCCGGCGGAAGGGTCGAACCGCCAAGGCGCCATAAGACGCCAAGATTTTTATGTTTTCTTGGCGTCCTTGGCGCCCTTGGCGGTTCAAAAGATCCCGCCTTCAGCCGCAGCACCCCACCGCCCGCGGTCCCGACCGAGCAGGCTCACGCGCCGAGCAGCGCGATGATCCTGTCGAGCTCGTCGAGCGAGCCATAGGTGATGCCGAGCTCGCCGTGGCCGCCCTGGTCGCGCACCTCGACGCGGGTCCCGAGCCGCCGCGCGAGCCGCGCCTCCAGGTCCTTGATCGCAGGCGACTTCCCCCCGCGCTTCTTCTCGCCCGCCTCCTCGCCCTCGCCCTCGGCGGCCCGGATCTCCCTCTCCTTCGCCGCCTTGATCAGCGCCTCGACCTTGCGGACGGGGAGCTTGCCGTGGACGGTCCGCTCCGCGACGTCGGCCATCACCTTGTCGCTGGGCGCGCCGAGCAGCGCGCGCGCGTGGCCCTCGCTGAGCTCGCGCGAGATGACCATGGTGCGGATCCGCGGCGGCAGCCGGAGCAGCCGGAGCGAGTTGACGATCGTCGTGCGGTCCTTGCCGACGCGCTCGGCGAGGGTCTGGTGCGTGTAGCTGTGCTCGCGCAGCAGCCGGTCGAACGCCTCGGCGATCTCGATCGGGTTGAGGTCGGCCCGCTGCACGTTCTCGACGAGCGCGAGCTCGAACGCCTCCTTGGGGGAGACGTCCTTGACGACGACGAGCACCTCCCTGAGCCCCGCGCGCTGCGCGGCGCGCCACCGCCGCTCGCCCGCGATGAGCTCGAAGGCGTCGTTCCCCGCCTGCGTCCGGCGCACGATGAGCGGCTCGATGAGCCCGTGCTCGCGGATGCTGCCGGTGAGCTCCTCCAGCTCCGTCTCGTCGAAGTGCTGCCGCGGCTGCCCCTTCTGCGGGACGATCTTCTCGATCGCGCACACGAACACGCTGCGCCCTTCGGCCGCCGTCGCTGTCGCCGGCGGCGCCGCCGGGAGCAGGGCGTCGAGCCCCCGTCCGAGCGCGCGCCGCGCCCCTTTCTGATCGGCATTCATGATCTGGGTCGTGCGTCCCTCGCGCGCTCTCCGGGGTTCTGCGGGGGCGAAGGCTCGGCCGGCGGCTCCGCCTCGACGGCGTCCCCGCGCGGCTTCTTCTTCGTGTCTGCCGCGGCGGCGGGCGGGCCGTCCAGGATCTCGCGCGCGAGGCTCAGGTAGCCCTGCGCCCCCTTCGACTGCGCGTCGTAGAGCAGCGCCGGCTTGCCGTGCGACGGCGCCTCGCTGAGCTTCACGTTGCGCGGGATGATCGCGTCGAAGACGCGGAAGTGCGCCTTCACCTCGTCGGCCACCTGGTGGGTGAGCGAGTTGCGCCCGTCGTACATCGTGAGGACGACGCCCTCGACCGTGAGCTCCGCGTTGAAGACGCTCCGCACCCGGTCGATGGTCGCCATCAGGTGCGTCAGCCCCTCGAGCGCGTAGTACTCGCACTGGAGCGGCACCAGCACCCGGTGCGCCGCGGTGAGCGCGTTCAGCGTCAGGAGCCCGAGCGACGGCGGGCAATCGAGCACGACGTAGTCGTAGCCCGCGAGCTGCGGGCGCAGCGCGTTGCGAAGCCGCACAGCGCGATCGTCCGCGTCGACCAGCTCGAGCTCCGCCGCGACGAGGTCCTGGGTCGCGGGCACCACGCCGAGGAGCGGCACCTCGGTCGGCACGATCGCGTCCGTCAGCGCCGCTCGCCCGATCAGGACGTCGTAGAGGGACAGCTCGAAGCTCCCGCGCCGCACGCCGACGCCGCTCGACGCGTTCCCCTGCGGATCGCAGTCGACGAGCAGCGTGCGGTACTCTGCCGCGGCGAAGCTCGCGGCCAGGTTGACCGAGGTCGTGGTCTTGCCGACGCCCCCCTTCTGGTTGGCGACGGCGAAGATGACAGGCGAAGGCTTGGGGGCGGCGCCGGGCTTGCCGGGCGCGCCCCCCTCGTTGGGCGATGGCATCGTGCTGTGTCGCGTCCGACCAGGCTGCTTACACGACCCCCATCGGCACGTCGAGAGAAGCGGGCGCCTCGACACAAACGTTCGACCGAGCGTGCGGGTCGGTCCAGCGCGGTCGGTCCGGCGCGCGGGCCCAGCGCGCTGCCGCCGCGGGCGTCCTGAGACGCCCTGGACGCTGGGCTGCGGCACCCAGGACGCGCCCTGGACGCTGTGTTGGGGCCCCCCGGGAGGGCGCGGACCCGCGCGGGGCGTCGTCCTCCGCTCGCCGTCATCCCCACCCTTCGCGTGCCGGATTGTTGGCCTGAACGGCAGGCGTATCTACAGTGCCCACATGTCGCTTGATGTAGGCAAAGGTGGCCGAACGGCGAAGGCATGGGCGCGCGGGCGAGCCTCGAGGCGAGGCCGCTGCTTCGGCCTCGGCGGGGCGCTGCTGGCCTGCTGCGACCCGGGGCCCGTCGATCGGGTCCTCGCGCGCGCCTTCTGGTGCGACGGGCGCGGCGCTGCGCCGCTCGCGCCTGCGCAGGTCCTTGTGCTTTCGCCTTCGCTTCAACGCAGGTCGGCGCTCGGTTCGCGCCGTCGTCCGCCTTCGACCTCGAGTCGCGGGCCGACGCCGACCGCCCCTTGATCACGGACGTGGTGCCCAGCTTCGCCGAGCAGACCGACGCACCGACGTCGCCTCGGCACATGTGAGGAGGACAGATGCCGCTTCCCAGGTCGTATCAGAACTTTGCAGAGTTCGAGCGGGAGATTCTCCGCCCGAACCGCGTGGGCTTCTCGCTCGAGGACATCGTCGAGGAGGAGGGGTCCTTCGACGCCGAGCTCGACTTCGAAAAGGACCCGTTCGACGCCTCGGACGACTGAGCGCGGCGGCGCGGCGCGCGGGAGGTCTTTTCAACGTCCTCGCACGTGCTCGCACGTCCTCGCGGTTGCGCTCGGCGCTGCTGCCCCGTGACGTCGCGTCGCCAGCGCCAGCGCTGCACATCAGCTTGCACGATCCCTCCCGGGATCCGAGCCCCGGCGGCCGCCTCTCCGCCGGGGCTCCTTTTTTTTTTAAAGCAGCGTCCTGTCGCTCGTCTTGACCCCCCCAGCGACGCGTGGCACGAGTGCCGCCCTTCGAAAAAACCGCCATGCAAGTCAACGTCGAAAAGCTTTCTCCCGTGCTGATGGAGTTTCAGGTGGAGGTCCCCGCGGACCGGGTCCGGAGCGAGGTCGACAAGGCCTATACGGCGCTCCAGCGGACGGCCCGGGTCCGGGGCTACCGGCCTGGCAAGGCGCCGCGCCAGGTGCTCGCGCACCTCTACGGCGGCCGCATCCATGCCGATGTCGCCCAGCGGCTCGTCGACGCCACGCTGAACCAGGCGCTCGCCGACAAGCAGGTGCAGCCCCTGTCCCAGCCGGCGATCGCGCCCACCGAGCTCCGCCCTGACGACACGTTCTCGTACAAGGCCCGCTTCGAGGTCCGCCCCGACATCGCCGAGGTGAAGTGGGAGGGCTTCGAGGTGAAGCGCCCCTCGACCACGCCGACGGACGAGATGATCGACGCCGAGATCACCGCCCTCCGGCGCGAGCACTCGACGCTGCAGGCGCCCGATCCGGAGCGCCCCGCGGCCAAGGGGGATGTCGCGACGATCGCGTTCACCCTCGAGGTCGGCGGCGCGCTGCGCGACACGAAGGAGCAGGAGATCGAGACCGAGCTCGGCAGCGGCCAGGTCTTCAAGGAGATCGAGGACGCCCTCGCCGGGATGACGCCCGGCCAGTCGAAGGACGTCCAGGTCACGTTCTCCGAGCAGCACTCCAACGCGGATCTGCGGGGCAAGCAGGCGACCTTCCACATCACGCTGAAGGATCTGCGGGAGCGCATCTTCCCGGAGGTGGACGACGAGTTCGCGAAGGACTGCGGCGACGAGAGCCTGTCCGCGCTCCGCGAGTCGCTCCGCAAGAAGATCGAGAAGGAGCTGACGCAGCGGGCGAGCGACGCCGTCGCCGAGCAGCTCGTCGTGGAGCTCTGCAAGGCGAACCCGATCCCGGTCCCGCCGTCGCTCGTCGACCAGCAGGCGCAGCTCGCCGAGCGCGAGCTGCTCGCGACGGCGCGGAGGCAGGGGCAGCGCGTCGATCCGACGCCTGAGTTCCGCGCCCGCGTGCGGCTCGACGCCGAGATGAAGGTGCGCGCGGGCCTGGTCATGGCCGAGATCGCGAAGGCGAAGGCGGTCAAGATCACCGAGGCCGATCTCGAGAAGGGCTACGAAGAGCTCGCCGAGCAGACCGGCAAGAACGTGGCGAAGATCAAGGCGGAGTACCGCGAGCCCCAGAAGCGCGAGCTCTTCGCCGGGATGATCCTCGAGGACAAGATCCTCGACATCATCGAGGCTGCGGCGAAGGTCGCGGACGCGAGCTAGCCCCGCCCAGCAAAAGTCCGGCGCGGAATGGCCGGACCTCTGCTCCGCACGCCGGCGCCTCAGCTCTGCTGCGCCGGCGTGCGCCGTTTGTCCAGGTCGCGCCTCTCGCGCTCTCGATCGACATCGGGTGCGCGCGCCTGGATCGAGCGAGCCGCAGCGCGCCGCGTGTTCCGTGCGCCGCGCGGCGAGCGGCCGATATTTCCGGTAACCTTGGGCGCGTTCGGTCTTGCGATCGGACGCAGTCTGGCCCAGGAGTAGAGCCCCTGCCGCGCGGCAGCGAACCCCCCGGAGCACCGGATGACCCGACGAGTCGAAACCCGCACCCAAGCCATCGAGTTTCTCGAACGCGAGAAGGCCTACATCCTCCCGACGGTCACCGAGGTGACCCACCGCGGCGAGCGGGAGTGGAACATCTTCAGCCGTCTCCTCAAGGATCGCATCGTCTTCATCGGCACGGAAATCGACGACTTCGTCGCGAACGCCGTGATCGCGCAGTTCCTCTTCCTGGAGAGCGAGGATCCCGAGAAGGAGATCCAGGTCTACATCAACAGCCCGGGCGGCGTCGTGACGTCGGGGCTCGCCATGTACGACACGATGCAGTACGTGCGTTGCCCGGTGTCGACGATGTGCATCGGCCAGGCCGCGTCGATGGGCGCCGTGCTGCTCGGCGCCGGCCGCAAGGGTCGGCGCTTCGCGCTGCCGCACGCGCGGATGATGATCCACCAGCCGCTCGGCGGCGCGCGCGGTCAGGCGACGGACATCGAGATCCAGGCGCGCGAGATCAAGAAGATCAAGGAGACGCTGATCGACATCCTCGTCGACGCGACCGGCAAGAACCGGGACGAGCTGGCGAAGGACATCGAGCGCGACTTCTACCTGAGCGCGACGCAGGCCAAGGAGTATGGCCTGATCGACGAGGTCTTCCCGAAGCGGAACAAGTAGGTGGCCGCGCCGCCGCGTCCGGCGGGCGTGCTGGGGCCGAAGCTCGGCGCGGCGTCGCACCGGGCCGCGGCGCGCCGTCGCGCGGCGTCACGATGCCACGCCCCGCCGCTGTGGCGGGCGGGGCATTGCGCGCGGGCGCGCGGGAGCGGAGCACGCGGGAGCGGCTCCTTGCGCGCCGCGCTGTGCTCGCTCGATCCGCTGTTTTTCGCGCTTTTCGTGCGACGTGCGGCCTCGTCGGCGGCCGACAGCGGGGCGCCATCGGGTGATTCCCTGACTTCGGCCACAGGCTGGAGACCACCCCCGTTAGCTTGCGACGGTACGGGCACCGCACTAGAATCCGAGCGCGGCGTTTGGCTGCGCATCGCTGAAAATCCAGGGAACGGTGGAAGCCGTTCCCGGCGCAAGTTGGAGGGGCCGCCGCCGCGGCGGGACCCCACCTCTCATTGAAGCGGTAGCGTCGGCAGACCGCACTGAGGGTCGAAGTGGAGCGAAGGCGGGACGATCACTCGAATGGCAATCTAAGCTGCTCTTTCTGCGGCAAGTCGCAGAAAGAGGTGAAGAAGCTCATCGCGGGCCCCACGGTCTACATCTGCGATGAGTGCATCGGGCTGTGCAATGACATCATCGCGGAGGAGGTCGAGAAGGACGAGCCGTACGCGGGGTCGACCCCGGTGCCCAAGCCCGCCGACATCAAAGCGACCTTGGACGAGTACGTCGTCGGCCAGAACCGCGCCAAGAAGATCCTCGCTGTGGCGGTGCACAACCACTACAAGCGCATCGACAGCCGGGTCTCCTCGGACGACGTAGAGCTGTCCAAGTCGAACATCCTCCTGCTGGGGCCGACGGGCTCCGGCAAGACCCTCCTCGCGCAGACGCTCGCCAAGATCATCAACGTCCCCTTCGCCATCGCGGACGCGACGACGCTGACCGAGGCCGGGTACGTCGGCGAGGACGTCGAGAACATCATCGTCCAGCTCCTCCAGAACGCGGATCACGACGTCGAGCGCGCGCAGCGCGGCATCGTCTACATCGACGAGATCGACAAGATCAGCCGGAAGAGCGACAACCCGAGCATCACCCGCGACGTCTCCGGCGAGGGCGTGCAGCAGGCGCTGCTCAAGATCATCGAGGGGACGATCGCCAACGTGCCCCCGAAGGGCGGGCGCAAGCACCCGCAGCAGGATTTCCTGCAGGTCGACACGACGAACATCCTGTTCATCTGCGGCGGCGCGTTCGTCGGGCTCGATCAGATCATCCAGCGGCGCATCGGCCAGAACACCCTCGGCTTCGGCGCCGACATCAAGGCGAAGAAGGACTTCAAGCTGGGCGATCTGCTCAGCGTCGTCCAGCCGGAGGACCTCCTCAAGTTCGGGCTCATCCCGGAGTTCATCGGGCGCTTGCCGGTCGTGGCGACGCTCCACGAGCTGAATGAGGAGGCGCTCATCGACATCCTCACGAAGCCGAAGAACAGCCTGGTCAAGCAGTACCAGAAGCTCTTCGAGATGGACGGGGTGAAGGTCAAGTTCACCCGGGGCGCGCTCGTGGCGGTGGCCCGCCAGGCCCTCGAGAGGAACAGCGGCGCCCGCGGCCTCCGCGCGATCCTCGAGTCGGCGATGCTCGACATCATGTACGACGTCCCGTCCCGCACGGGGATCAAGGAGGTCGTCGTCAGCGAGGACGTGATCGTGAAGCACGAGCCTCCGCTCATCGTGTACACGAAGGAGGCGGAGCTCGCGTAGCGCTCGCCCCCGGGGGGCCGCGGGCCGGGGCGCAAGGCTCGGCCCGAGCCGAGCCCTCGCCCCCCGGAGGCTCCTTTGAGCGTGCCGGCGCCGCGTGTCCCTGGAGGGCAGCGGGACGAGCCGGCGGAAGTTCAGCATCAAACCAAGGCATTTGACAACCGAGGCGGGGGTGCCCCGACCTCCCGACACTCCCGGAAAGACGGCGGATGTTCTTCAAGAACGACAGTGATCGCGGCAAGAACGCACCCGAGCGCGGGATCGTCCCGTTGCTCCCGCTTCGCGACATCATCGTCTTTCCACACATGGTCTCGCAGCTGTTCGTCGGGCGCGAGCGCAGCATCGCCGCGCTCGACGAGGCGATGAACCGCGGCAAGGAGATCTTCCTCGCCGCGCAGCGCAACGCGAAGACGAACGATCCGACGCCGGACGACATCTTCGGCGTCGGCTCGGTCGGCGCCATCATGCAGCTGCTCCGCCTCCCGGACGGCACCGTCAAGGTGCTCATCGAGGGCAAGCGCCGGGCGCGCATCCGCCGCTACGTCCAGAGCGATGCGTACTTCCTGATCGAGTACGACGAGATCGTCGAGAGCTCGGTCGCGAGCGTCGAGGTCGAGGCGCTGATGCGCTCGGTCCAGTCGACGTTCGAGATGTACGTCAAGCTCAACAAGAAGATCCAGCCCGAGGTCCTGATGGCGGTGCAGGCCATCGACGAGGCCTCGCGGCTGGCCGACACCATCATCGCCAACCTGCCGACCATCAAACTGACCGACCGGCAGGCGCTGCTCGAAATGGAGGAGCCGCAGAAGCGGCTCGAGCGTCTCATCGAGTTGATGCAGGCCGAGATCGAGATTCTCCAAGTGGAGAAGAAGATCCGGAGTCGCGTCAAGAAGCAGATGGAGAAGACGCAGAAGGAGTACTACCTCAACGAGCAGATGCAGGCCATCCAGAAGGAGCTGGGCGGCGGCGAGCGCGACGAGTTCAAGAACGAGATCCAGGAGATCGAAGAGGCCCTCAAGACCAAGCGGATGAGCAAGGAGGCCGCCGCGAAGGTCAAGAAGGAGCTCAAGAAGCTGAAGATGATGCACCCCACGAGCGCCGAGGCGACCGTGGTGCGCAACTACATCGATTGGATCCTGGAGCTCCCCTGGTACGACAAGAGCGAGGAGCGTTATGACCTCGTCGAGGCCGAGCGGATCCTCGATGAGGATCACTACGGCCTCAAGAAGATCAAGGAGCGGATCCTCGAGTACCTGGCGGTCCAGGCGCTCACGAAGAAGCTCAAGGGCCCGGTGCTCTGCTTCGTCGGGCCGCCCGGCGTCGGCAAGACGAGCCTGGCGAAGTCGATCGCGCGGGCGACGGGGCGCAAGTTCGTGAGGCTGTCGCTCGGCGGCGTGCGCGACGAGGCGGAGATCCGCGGCCACCGGCGGACGTACATCGGCGCGCTGCCCGGCAAGCTGATCCAGTCGCTCAAGAAGGTCGGGACGAACAACCCCGTGTTCCTGCTCGACGAGGTCGACAAGATGTCGACCGACTTCCGCGGGGATCCGGCGGCTGCGCTGCTCGAGGTGCTCGATCCGGAGCAGAACCACACGTTCAACGACCATTACCTGGATCTCGATTACGATCTCTCCGACGTGATGTTCATCACAACGGCGAACACGCTCTCTGGCATCCCGGTGCCGCTCCAGGACCGCATGGAGGTCATTCAGCTCTCGGGCTACACGGAGTTCGAGAAGCTGAACATCGCGGTGAAGTACCTCGTGCCCCGGCAGCGGAAGGAGTGCGGCCTCGAGGACGTGTCGCTCGACTTCACGGAGGGCGCGCTCCGGACGATCATCCACCACTACACGAAGGAGAGCGGCGTGCGCTCGCTGGAGCGCGAGATCGCGAGCGTCTGCCGCAAGGTGGCCAGGCGGGTGGTGTCCGACGGCAAGGAGAAGCCGATCGAGGTCGTCGCGAAGAGCATCCCGAAGTACCTCGGCGTCCCCAAGTACCGGCTCGGCCGGCGCGAGGAGCGCGACGAGGTGGGCCTCGTGAACGGCCTCGCCGTGACCAACGTCGGGGGCGATCTGCTCCCGGCCGAGGCGACGGTGGTGCCGGGCAAGGGCAAGCTCGTGATCACCGGGCTGCTGGAGAAGGGGATGGAGGAGAGCGGGCACGCGGCGATGAGCTATGTCCGCTCGCGCCTCGATCGCCTCGGGCTTGACGCGGATGTCTATCAGAAGGTCGACGTCCACATTCACTTCCCCGATTTCGTCCGCAAGGACGGGCCCAGCGCCGGCGTCACGATGGTGACCGCGCTCGTGAGCGCGCTGATGAAGGTGCCTGTCCGGAGGGATCTCGCGATGACGGGCGAGATCACCCTGCGCGGCCGCGTGATGCCGATCGGCGGGCTCAAGGAGAAGCTGCTGGCGGCCCATCGCGGCGGCATCGCGACCGTCATCCTGCCGAAGGAGAACCGGAAGGATCTCCGGGACGTGCCGCGGCGGGTGCTGAAGGCGCTGCGGCTCGTGCTCGTCGAGCACGTCGACGACGTGCTCCGTGAGGCGCTGATCCTGCCCGACTCCTATGCGGTCTTCGGGCCGCCCAAGGGCGTCCTGGAGTACCGGGACGGCGAGCTCGTCACCGAGGCGGCGTCGGTCAAGGCGCCGCCGGCCGCGGCGGGCGAGCCGACGCCGGCCGCGCCGCCCGGCGCGTGAGCGCGGCGGCGCCCGTCGGATAGGCTGGCGGTCGCCGCAGAGACGCACTAGCTGTGCGTCGCAATGATTCGACGCGCACTGATTTCGGTATCCGACAAGACGGGACTGCTCCCGCTGGCCAGGCGGCTCGCGGAGAAGGGCGTGGAGATCCTCTCGACCGGGGGGACGCAGCGGGCGCTCGCGGACGCCGGCGTGCCGGTCATCGGGGTGGAGGCCTATACCGGCTCTCCCGAGGTGATGGATGGCCGGGTGAAGACGCTCCATCCTCGCGTGCACGGCGGCATCCTGATGCGCGGCGCAATCGACGACGAGGACCTCGCGCGGCTCGGCGGGGCGCCGATCGATCTCGTGGTGTGCAATCTCTATCCCTTCGAGGCGACCGTCCGGAAGCCAGGGGTCACGCACCCCGAGATCATCGAGAACATCGATATCGGCGGGCCGTCGATGGTGCGGAGCGCGGCCAAGAACCACGCGCGCGTCGCGGTGGTGGTCGATCCGGCCGACTACGATGCTGTGCTCGCCGAGATCGACAGGCAAGGTGAGGTGTCGAGCGCCACCCGCCGCCGGCTCGCCACCAAGGCGTTTGCGCACACGGCGGCCTACGACGGGATGGTGTCCGGTTACCTGTCCTCGCTGCCCGAGGACGGTGAGCCGAACGCCGCGCAGCGCGAGGCCTATCCGCGCTTCCTCACGCTCGCTCTCGAGCGGGCCTATCCGCTCCGGTACGGCGAGAACCCGCACCAGTCCGGCGCCTTCTATCGTGAGCGGGGCGCGGCCGCGGGGTCGCTGGCGCTGGCGGAGTCGCTGGGCGCGGGCGGCAAGGAGCTCTCGTTCAACAACCTCGTCGACGTGGACGCCGCGTTCGAGGCGGTGCGCGAGTTCACGCAGCCTGCCGCGGTCGTCGTGAAGCACACGAACCCGTGCGGCGTCGCGACAGGCGACAGCCTCGCGGCCGCCTACAGGACGGCGCGCGAGGCGGACGCCGTCAGCGCCTTCGGCGGGATCGTCGCCCTGAACCGCGAGGTCGACCGCGCGGCCGCCGAGGTGCTCGTCGAGACGTTCCTGGAGTGCGTGGTGGCGCCCGCCTATGCGCCCGAGGCGCTGGAGGTGCTCCGGACCAAGAAGAACCTCCGGCTGCTGGCGACCGGCGCGCTCCTGCCCGCGGATCACCGGGAGCTGACGTTCAAGCGTGTCGGCGGGGGCCTGGTGGTCCAGGAGCGGGACGCCTCGGCGGCCGGCGAGGTGCGCGGCGGCCGGGTCGTGACGAAGCGCGCGCCCACGGAGGAGGAGATCGAGGCGCTCGATCTCGGCTGGCGCGTCTGCAAGCACGTGAAATCCAACGCGATCGTGCTCGCGATTCCCGGGAGGACGGTCGGTATCGGCGCCGGACAGATGTCGCGGGTCGAGAGCGTGCGCATCGCCTGCAGCAAGGCGGGCGAGCGGGCTCGCGGGAGCGTCCTCGCGTCGGACGCGTTCTTCCCGTTTCCGGACAACGTGGTGCTCGCCGCGGAGCACGGGATCACGGCGGTCGCGCAGCCTGGAGGCAGCGTCAAGGACGCGGAGGTCATCGCCGCGGCCGACGCGGCGGGGATCGCGATGGTGTTCACAGGGGCCCGGCACTTCCGTCACTGAGCTGGCCAGGCGCCGCGGTCCCGCCACGGACCGGCCTGGCGCCTCCCCATCCCGGGGCGCGCGCGCTCCCTCTCCCTTGCGCCGGAGGGGTGGGTCACGCTCGCAGAAAAGTTGACCTTTGCGCCTTGACTGTGATGATGGTCAACGCTGCGCCTGGGCAAAGCGCTGTGCGCGGCGCGAAGGAGCGAGCTGTGGGCGGAATCAGCGAGACGTGCAGCGTGTGCGGGACCGGATTCGAGGTCCAGTTCCGGTACCAGATGGAGGAGAAGGACGGCGGCTTCTCCTTCTTCTGCTCGCAGAAATGCCTGGAAAAGAGCCATCTCGGCGGGCAGGACGGCGCCGCGCTCGCCACGTGCGACGCGTGCGCGAAGCGGTTTCCGCCGGATCTCGTGTCCCAGGTGCTCTACGTCGCCGGGCGCCGGCACTACGCGTGCTCGCTGGGGTGCCGGACGCAGCTGGTCCGTGAGGCGAAGGGGGCAAGGCTCGGCGACATCGCGGCGGCGGCCGCGGCGCCGGCCGAGGGGGCAACGCCGACCGGCGGCGAGGCGCCGCTGGCAGGAGGCGCCTCGCGCGCCGCCACGGAGGCAGCTGAGCCGGCGCCGCCGGCGGCTCGCGCGAGCGCACACGGCGAGGCGACGGGGCCGGCCGCGCCGGCCGTTGCGCAGGTCGCGTCTGCTGCTCGGCCGGCGGAGCTCAAGGGGCAGGGCGCGGTCGCGGTGCCCCTGTCGCCGGCGGGGGGCGCGAAGCGGCCCGCGCAGCCGCCGCAGCGGCCCGCCGGGGTGCCCCGCTGCCTGGCCGTGTTCAACCACAAGGGCGGTACGGGCAAGACGACGACGGCCGTGAGCGTGGCGGCCGGGCTCGCGGCGCGCGACAAGCGGGTGCTCCTCGTCGACACCGACGCGCAGGGGAACGTCTCTGTCTCGCTCGGCGCGGGCGCGGAGCGGTCGCTCTATCACGTGCTCGTGATGGGGCTCCGGGTCGCGGACGCGACCAAGACGGTGCGCCCGAACCTGGATCTGCTGCCGTCCAACGAGACGCTCGCCGCGGCAGAGCTCTACCTGGCAGGGCGCCAGAACCGCGACCGCGTGCTCTCGGATCGCCTCTCCGCCGCGGCGGCCGAGTACGATTACGTGGTGCTCGACTGCTCGCCGAGCCTGTCGTTGATGAACCAGAACGCGCTGGTGTTCGCCGACAGCGTGCTCGTCCCGGTCGCGTGCGACTACCTGTCGCTCGTCGGCGTCCGGCAGGTGATCAAGACGGTGAAGAACGTGAACGCGCTGCTGCATCACCCGGTGCAGATCTGGGGCGTGCTGCCGACCTTCTACGACGGCCGCGCGAAGATCGCGCGCGAGGCGGTGAGCACGATGAAGCAGCACTTCGGAGAGCGCTGCCTCGCGCCGATCCGGCAGGCGATCAAGGTCAAGGAGGCGCCCGCGCAAGGGCAGACGATCTTCGAGTATGCGTCGGGAACCCCCGCCGCGGACGACTACCTCGCGGTGGTCGATCGCATCATCGAGAGCCGCGAGCGCGGCACGGCGGGCTCCGAGGCAGGGGCGGCGCGCGACGGGACGGCGTGGAGCGTCGACCGGGTGGACGCGGGTACGGAGCGGCCGGGTGCTGCGGCGGCGGGTGCGTGAAGGACCCGCGGACGCGGGGTTTCGCTGAATGAAGGGACCCGCGGACGCGGAGTCCCGCTGAATGAAGGGCCCGCACTCGCGGAGTCCCGCTGAATGAAGGGACCCGCGGACGCGGGGTCCCGCTGAATGAAGGGACCCGCGGACGCGGGGTCCCGCTGAATGAAGGGCCCGCACTCGCGGAGCCTCGACCGGGCAGGGGAGCTGGAGGAAGCAATGAAAAGCGAAGGCGATCTCGGGGGCGCCGCGCGGGCGCTGCTCGATCGCGACGAAGTGGAAGGTGTTTTGTCCGGGGCGTTCTATACGTCCACGGAAGTGCCTCGCGTGCGCGCAAAGGCCCGGACGACCGGCGCCGCATCCGAGCCGGGTGCTGCGCCGGCTCCCGAGAGACCGCAGCACTACAAGGTCATCTGTATCTCGATGTACACCGAGGATCTCGAGCGGCTGGACGAGATGGTCAGCTCGCTCAAGGCGCGCGGGATGACCAAGGCCAACAGGAGCGCGCTGATCCGGCATGCGCTCTCCCAGGTCGATCTCGACAAGATCCCGAAGGGGATTTAATCCCTTCTTTCAGGGAGACCTCGACAGGACGCAGGGCGCGACGTCCCCATTTCCATCATCGTGCGGCGGGCGCCGCGGGCTCCCAGGGGCCCCCGCGTCGCCGGTGGGGGCTGGCAGCCCGGCTTTCCCGGGAGCCGGCGAGCGGCGGAGGGCCCGTGCACAGGCGCCGGCGCTCACGACGTCGTGGCGCTGCGCCTCGTCCCCTGGCCGCCGCGCCGCGGGCATGCGGCGTGCTTCACGTGCTAGAGTCGAGGCCTACCAGAGAGGGAACATGGACCACAACTACGTAGGATACGGGACCCGCTCGTCGGTGCACCGTGCCGGTGCCGAGTCGCGCGAGCGCTTCCTCGTGCGAACGTACAACCACCTGTTCGGTGCGATCGTGCTCTTCGCTGCGATCGAGGTCGCGCTGTTCAAGACCGGCGTCGCCTCGGTCATCGCCAGGGCGATGATGGGCAGGAGCTGGCTGCTGGTTCTCGGGGCGTTCATGCTCGTGAGCTGGCTGGCCAGCCGCGCGGCGCACACGTCGGTGTCGAAGCCGGCGCAGTACGCCGCGCTCGGCGGCTACGTGCTCGCCCAGGCGATCGTCTTCGTGCCGCTCCTCTACATCGCGGACATGGTCGCTCCCGGCGCGATCCAGAGCGCTGGGCTCGCCACGATGGCCGGCTTCGCAGGGCTCACCGCGATCGCGTTCGTGACCCGCAAGGATTTCTCGTTCCTCGGGGCTCTCCTGCGCTGGGGCGGCATCTGCGCGCTCGTCCTCATCGCGGCCGGGGCGCTGTTCGGCTTCCAGCTCGGCACCTTCTTCAGCGTCGCCATGGTCGCGTTCGCCGGGGCCGCCATCCTGTACGACACGTCGAACGTCCTGCACCACTTCCCCGAGGACCGGTACGTCGGCGCCGCGCTCCAGCTCTTCGCGTCGGTCGCCCTGCTGTTCTGGTACGTACTCCGCCTCTTCACCACCTCCCGCAACTGAGCGGGGGGCACCCGCGGCGGATACGGGCCCATCTCGACGTTTTCGGTGCTCAGCGCACTGGAGTGCGCTTCCGCGCCGAAAACGCCGATCTGGGCCCGTCTCCTGTGCGGGTGCCCCCCGCTCGGGCGGCGTCCGTTGTCGAGAAGACTCGGGGGGCGTCACGGAGAGAAGAGGGACTGTAGCGCTCTTGTGAGTGAGAAGAGCATGAGGGCCGTCAGGGCGAGGATGCCTGCCAGCGCTAGGGATAGGCCGGCGTAGAAACGAAGATTGGAGGGGGGCGCGCTGCCTTGCGTGCGCGCGGCGAGGTGCGCGCGCAGCAGGTCGAGGTTGCGCGCGTTCGCCTTGTAGGTCGCGTCGAAGAGATCGCCTACGAGAGGAACCGTGCCGAGCAGCGTCTCTAGGCCGACGTTGAGCACCATGCGCAGCACCGCCGAGGCGGGGAGACGGTAACGCGTCGCCGCGAGCACGATGTAGATCGAGAGCGCGAAACCGATGAGATCGCCGATGCCAGGGATCAACCCGATCACGGCGTCATAGCCGACCCGATAGTCGAGTCCAGGGATACGGATGGAGTTGTCCAGAAAGTGCCCGAGTGCGTTCAAGCGCCTGAGCCGCTCGTCCTCGAGATCAATGGGCTTCAGCGGGGCGAGGGGCGGCACGGGCATGGCGGACCCATCTCGGCGAAGCGGGTGAGACATCCCTCGTAGTCTACTTCTCGCCCCCTTCGACGGCGACTCAAGAGAGACCGCAGGGCGGCGGGCGAGGGGCGGGCAGGAGCACGCGCCTCCGGAGGGCGGGCGGGCGCTGCCGCCGTTGCGGCGGCGGCGCTGCGATCCATGCTGGCGCTTACCATGCCGAGCCCGCGCGCCCTGGTTCGCCGCTACGGAGCGCGGAGAGCGCTGCTCGGCCTCGCCAGCGCGCTGCTCGGGACGCTCGACGGGGCCGCGGCGCTCGCGCAGGGACGGTACGAATCCGCGCTCCTGGGCGGGCGATCGGCGCTCCTGGGGGGGACGGGGGTCGTGCTGGGCGTCGACGGGGCCGCGCCCTTCCTGAACCCGGCCACGATCATCCGCATCGAGGACCGGAACATCGCGTTCTCGTCGGCGTTCTTCCGCTATGCGCACCGCACACTGCAACGGTGGCACCAGCCAGGTCCGGTCGACCCCGCCCTGTACGGCGATCTCCGGCTCGATCGCACGACGGTGAGCGATCAAGGGCTCGACAGCCTCCCTGACGCGACTTGCTATTTCTTCAACTGGAAGAGCGGCGTACGAGGCGCGGATTCGGCGCGGGTTCCGGTCGGCCGCCAGGTCGTCGCCGCCTGCCTCGGCAAGACGGAGGAGAACGAGTTCGGGTTCGACGCGCTCCGATTCTCGGGGGAGTCCGCCTCCCGGCGCGTGAGCCAGGCGCAGACGCTCCGCTACGCATGGGGTCGCTTCAGCGCCGGTCCATCGTGGAGCTACAGCGCCACCCCGCGCCTCGCCCTGGGCGCCTCGCTCTCGCTCGTGCGCACGCGCTACACGAGCTCGCTCGGCGTCGCCAGCCTCGTGGAGGACACCGGCGCGGGCTCGGCGAGCAGCGCGACCTACCAGGCCGCGCTCTCGGGCGATTCATGGGACCTGCTCGCGCACCTCGGCGTGACGTACCGGCTGAACCGGGTGTTCTCGGCCGGGATCAGCCTGCGGACGCCCAGCGTTCACGCCGTCGACTCCCTGGATGTGAGCTACGTGGACACGCGCGGCGACGGGACGGCGGCGGCGCGCTACTGGGCCGGTGAGGGGGAGTTCGTGGCCCCCTCTCCGGCCCGCGTCGCGATCGGCGCGAGCGCGGAGTGGAGCAGGCTGCGGCTGGAGCTCGACGGCTTCTTCTACATGGGCCAGCCAGAGTTCGCGCGGATCGCCGCCGATCGTGAGGAGATCGCGATCGCGGGGGGCGCGGTGACGAGCCGGACGCGGGGCCGCCTCGACATCGTCGAGGCGGCGGCGCCCATCGTCAACGTCGGGCTCGGCGCCGAGGTGTTCCTCACGCGCGACCTCAGCCTCGTGGGCGGAGTCGCCTCCGATTTCAACGCGCTGTCCAGCCTGCGAGGCCCCATGTCCGCCGAGTCGAAGCTCTTCTTCGAGCGGTTGAGCGGCGCCCACGCGTCGCTCGGGTTGGTCTCCTATACCCGCTACGGCGATCTCGTGTTCGGCGCGCGCCTCGATTACGCCGCGGGGCAGATGGCGGCCGTCAACGCGTTCGCGTCGCCGGTGCGGCTCGACCCCATCGACTGCCGCGAGATCGGCGCGACCCTGGTGCTCGCCGGGAGGATCAGCCTGCGCACCGTGGAGGACGTGGCGCGCGAGATCGGCGACGCCGTGGAAGGCTCGGCCGCCGCGCCGCCCGAGCGGACCAGGCCGAGGGAGCCGATGCGGGCGCCTGCTCGAGAAGACTGAGCGGCGACGCGCGCCGTCGATCGAGCGGGCGCCGCGCGCGTCCGGCGCGAGGCTCGACGCCCGTCGACGCGCCGGAGGCCGCTCCCACGCCGCGGCGCCGCACGCTCACGCCACGTCGGCGTTCCGCGGACGCACCCCAGCGCGCTCCGCGAGCGCCTCGGCCTCCGCGAGCGCCTCCGTCTCCGCCAGGGCCTCGGCCTCGGCGTCGCCTTGCTCCCTCAGGCGCTCGAACGCCGCGAGCGCCGCCGGCGCGATCGCCGAGAGCCAGCGCCGGCTCGCGGCGTCGAGCCGGAGCTCCTCGCGGAGCCGCTCCACCTCGCCAGCGCCCGCGGCGCCCGGGTTCGCCGCCGCGCGGCACACGTCGGCGAGCAGCTCGTCGCGCGCGTTCAGCGGCAGATCCGCGTCCCGCTCGGTGAGGCGCGCCGCCCCGGCGATGTCGCCCTCTCGCGCCCGCAGCGCCAGCGCCACCCGCAGCCTGGCCCTCTCCAGGAACGGGTACGACGCATACCGCTCGGCGAGCAGCGCCATCTCGGCGCGCGCGTCGGCGCTCCGGCCCATCGCCGCAAACACGAACGCGCGCTCGGCCAGGAGCGCAGGCAGCAGGATGTCCGCCGCCATCGCGCGCGCCGCCTCGGTGTTCAGCCGCGCGAGCCCCGCCTCGCACGCCGCGAGCGCCGCGAGCAGCTCCCCTTGCCGGTCCGACAGCTCGGCGAGCGCGAGGTACGCCTGCGCCGCGGCCGCGGGCGCCTTGGTCCGCGTGAGGGCCTCGAGCTCAGCCTTCCCGCGCTGCGGCTCGCCCTTCGCGATCGCGACCCTGGCGGCCACGAAGCGCTGCGAGAGCTTGCGCGTGCGCACCGCGTTCACCAGCACCCCACCGACGAGCATCACGATGAAGAAGATCGGAAACGCCAGGACGATCGCGAGCGGTCCGAAGATCGGCTCCGCTGGCAGACGCTCGACCGTGGGCGCCACCGGCGGCGCCTGATTGGAGTTCAAGAGCTGCCACACCCCCAGGAACACCATCACCAGGACCACCCACAGGAGCAGCATGCGGCGTGCCGCCTTCGCCACCGGCTGGCGGTTGCTCCCGGCGCGCCCCTCCGCAGCGGCGCGGGCGGAGGCGTCGGCGCGGTCCACCTCCGCGCGCGACAGCTCCTCCACCCCGCCCGCCGCCAGCGCGGGGGCGCGCATGAACGGCGCCGCGTCGGGCGAGATGCGCGCCGCCCAGTCCGCCGCCGAGAGCTCGCCTCCAGCCTCAGGCTCCCGCTTCGCGCCGGTGCGGTAGACCGAGCTCGCCTTCGCCTTCAGCATGCGCTGGTACGCGCGGACGAGGGCGCGCTCGCGCGGGCGCGTGTGCTCGACGAGGAGGCTGCGCTCGCGGAGCAGGTGCGCCCGCAGCGCCTCCCTGTCGCCCGAGCGCTCCAGGAGCACCGCGGCCGCGAGCTCCGCGCGGGCGAGCACCTCGGGCGACGCGAGGGCGCTCGCGCGCACGATCTCGATGTCCGCCGCGGCGCCGTCGCGATCGCTCGTCGACGCGCGGAGCAGGGCCCTCAGCGAGCGCGCCGCGGCGATCGTCACGTGATCCAGGTGAAAGGAGAGCGGGTCGGTGCGGCGGGTCACCGCGGCGTCGGCGCGGACGAGCGCGCCCGCGAGATCGCCGCGCTGCATGGCGGCGAGCGCGCGCTGGACGTCGACGACGCGCAGGACGTAGCGCGAGCGGCACGTCTCTTCCGCGTAGTCGAGCAGCTCGGCGGCGTCCTCGCGCTGGCCGGAAGCCGCGAGGTTGTACGCCTTGTTGACGACCTGCACGGCGACGCCCATCGAGCGGGTGCGGAGCCCGATCGCGATCATGAGCGCGCCGGCCATCCCGAACGGCAGCCCGCCCGCGACGCTGCCGAACCCCGCCACGCTCACCCCCGCGCCGATCAGCGCCATCGCCCCGCCGATCGCGATCTGCCGGTTCGCCATGCGGCGCGCCGCGTGCGGTTTGATCCCGAACCTTGCAGGCAGCTCTCTCGCCATCCCGCGAGCGTAAGAGACCGCCGGCCGCGCGGGCCAGGGGATCTCGCGGGTACGGCGTGGCCCGACCGGAGCCCACGCCCCGTCGCGCCGTGAGCCCCGTCCACCGCGCGGCCGGCGGCGCGCCGCGGGCTAGGGCAGGGGATCCGGCTGCCCGATCGGCTCGACGCGCACCCGCTCCTCGTAGAGCGCGCCGCCCTCGCCGATGTCCGTGATGCGCGCGGTGATCAGCGCGTTGGCGCAGCGGCCGTCCCGGAGGTGGCCTCCCTTCGGGATGAGCGCGACGTCGCGGCGCTGGGCAGGATCGTGGCGGATCACCGCCGTCATGGCGCCGACGCGCGACGTGATCCGGCAGGCGCCGCCGTCGGGCACGCCGCCGGCCGCGTCCGGGTGGACCGTGACGACGGCCGGACCGCGCTGGGGGCGCGCCCACTGCGACGACTGGGACTTCTCGGTGGAGAGCGCCATGAGCAGCAGCGGGAACTCGCTCGCATCGGGATCCACGCGCTCCTCCGGCGCCTCGGTGATGAGGTTGACCCGGCCGCTCGGGGTCGGGAACTTGCGGTCCTCGAACAGCACCTTCGGCGCCAGCGGGTTGCGCACCGGCCCGCGCTCCAGCGTCTCGAGGGTGACGCCGAGAGGCGCGAGCTTCGGCTCCGTGACCCGCCGCTTCCAGTCGCGCGCGCTGCCGTCGAGCGCGTCGCCGAGGCCCACGCGCCGCGCGAGCGCCTGCATGATCTCGAGATCGCTCTTCACCCCGGGCGGGGGCGGGACCACGGGCGTGGAGACGCCGAGGTAATGGTGGCCGTAGGCGCCGACCACGTCGTCCGCCTCGAGGAGCGTCGTCGTGGGCAGCACGAGGTGGGCGACCCGCGCCGTGTCCGTGAGGAAGGAGTCGACAACGACGACGAACTCGCGCGTCCGGAGCGCCTCCGCGACCGTGTCCGACTCGGGCAGCATCGCGACCGGGTTGCCGGCGGTCACCCAGACGGCGCGGATCGGCGGGTCGCTCATCTCGAGCACCTCGCGTCCGAGCAGGGGCTCGCAGACGGTGCGCGGCGCAGGGCGCTCGCCCTGGAACGGCGAGAGGTCGAACGCGCCGCGCCGCTTGAAATAGAACGAGACGCCGCCGCCGGGGATGCCGAGGTTCCCGCTCACGGCCCCGAGCGCGTCGAGGGCGCGCACGATCGCCCCGCCCGAGGTGCGCCGGCCCATGCCCCAGCCCACGAGGATCGCCGTGGGCCTCTCGGCGAGGCGGCGCGCGAGGTCCAGGGCCGCGCGCTCGGGCACGTCGGCCTCGCGGCACCACGCGGCGACCGAGCTCCGCCGGGCGAGCGCGCGGAAGGCGTCGAGGTGATCGCAGTAGTCCGCGGCGCGCGGGTCGGCCCACCCCTCGTCGAAGAGCACGCGGGCGACGGCCATCGCGAGCGCGAAGTCGCCACCGGGGCGCGGCTGGTAGAACGCCCCGCAGAGCGACGCCGTCCTGTGGTGCACCGGATCGATGAGCACGAGCTCCGCGCCGCGCGCCTTCGCCTCGCGCAGCACCGGGAGCGTGTGAGGGCTCGAGGTGAAGACGTTCTTGCCCCAGAGGAGGATGTGCCGAGCGCTCCGCAGATCGGCGAGGTCATGGCTTTCCTCCTCCCCGAAATCGGTGAGCTGCGCGGCGTCGCCCGCGCCGGAGCAGATGTCGCCGCGCTTGACCGTGACCGGCCCGAACCGCGCGAAGAACGCGTCGGCGATCCCCGTGAGGATCCCGAGCGAGCCGCCGCTCCGGTAATGGAAGATCGCGGCCGGGCCCGACTCGCGCCGGATCGCGAGGAGCCGCTCGGCCGCGGTGTCGAGCGCCTCCTCCCAGGAGACGGGCGTCAGCTCGCCGCCCTTGCGGAGCAGCGGCGTCGTCAGCCGCTCGGGCGAGTACTGGGTCTCCAGGAAGCGCGATGTGCGGTAGCAGAGGAAGCCCCGCGTGATCGGGTGGTCCGGGTCGCCGCCGAGGCGCACGACGCGGCCGTCCTCCACGGTGGCCACGATGCCGCAGGCGTCGGGGCAGTCGCGGTTACAGAGGGTCTTGCGGAGCTCCTGCATGGCAGCAGCGTAGATCGGGCGTGCAGGGCGGTACACCCGCTCTGCCCCCAGGAAATCCGTCCGGACCTGGCCGGCCTTCCACGCCGCTCCGCGGCGGCCCCGCGCGCCGGATCAGTCGGCCGCGAGCCGCTCGGGCGCGTAGTCGCGCGAGTCGTCGCCCGAGACCTCTTGGGCGATGGCCCGCAGCTGCTCGTAGCGCTCGCGCAGGAGCGACCACAGCCGATCGCGGATGTCCCTCGAGTCGAGCCGCTCCGGCGGGCGGGTGTTGCTGAGCAGCCACTTCGCGGTGCCGTTCAGCTGGGCCAGCTCCTCCCTGGTGATCGGGATCCGGCTCTGCACATGGCTCCACCGGTCCAGGATGAGGTTCGTGATGGTGGCCGTCGCGCTCGCGGGATCGCCGGCGACGAGCGCGCGCCGGACGATGCCGAAGGTCTCGGGCACGATGCTGCGCGGGAAGTACACCTCGGCCGTGGCGAGCGTCGGGCGCAGCGCCCCGTAGAGCAGATCGAGCTTCTCCACGACCTCGGGCGGCGGCGCGCTCTCGGGCTGCATGCGCGTCACCGCGTAGTCGAGCGCCATCGCGAGCTCCGGCAAGCTGCGGATCGCGTCGAAGCGGGACTTCGGCAGCCGGCGCCGGTGGCGCGCCGGATCGCGCGTGACGGACTGCACGGCGCGCCGGACGATCGCGAGCACCCCGCTCGCGTCGCCGCGAAAGGCCTGCACGTTGGCCGCGGGCAGATCGCTCGCCGGCATCGCGTACCGCTCGTAGCGCTCCCGATCCAGGCTCTCGTCGCCCCGGGACCGCGGGTCGACCTGCAGCGGCGCGGCGCCGGCCGATGAGGCCGGTGCGGATCGCTCCGGGCCCGCCTGCCGCGGTTCTCGGGCGCCGGCAGGCTCTCCTGGAGAGGGCGCCGCCGCCGCGTCCTGCCTCGTCTCTCCCGGATCAGGCACCGGCCCGGATGTCGTGCTCTGGGCGGTGCTCTCGGCCTCGAGCGGTGTGGACCGGAGCGCTGGATCCCGCAGCGCCTCGAGGTCGTCTCGCGCACGCGTCATCTCGGCCATCGTACGTAAGTCGGTACTTCGGCACAAGATCCGCCGCCGCTCGATCTCGCCGTCGTTCTCTTCCTTCTCTGCCTTCTCTGCCTTCTCTGCCTTCCGCCTCGCGGGGGACCTCGGCTTCCAGCGTCCATTGCGCGCCCGTGGGCGCCGCCTCGTCCGCAGGTGTCATCGCTGCGCAAGCGTCACCCCGCACACACACACGAGCGGAGGGGTGGCCCGCGATGGGGGCGTCCACCTCCTGCGTGGATCACGCGTCGAGCGCGTCCCAGAAGGTGCGCAGATCGTCCGAGAGCGGCGCCTCGATGCGCACGCGTTCGCCTGTCATCGGGTGCGTGAGCTCCAAGAGCGCGGCGTGGAGGGCGTGGCGGTCGAGCTCGAGCGCGCGGCGGTCGTCGTCGGTGAGCACGCCGTCGGCGCCGCGCGCGAACATGCCCTCGTCCGGGCCGTAGAGCTTGTCGCCGACGAGCGGGAGGCCGCTCGTCGCGAGGTGGACCCGGATCTGGTGCTGCCGGCCGGTCTCGAGCGTGCAGCGGACGAGCGCGTAGCGCCGGCCGGTGAGCGGATCGGCGCGGCGGCCCAGCACCTCGCACGCGGTGGCCGACGCGAGGCCGCGGCCCGGCGGCGCGACCCGCATCTTGACCTTGTAGCGGCTCGCGCCGTCGAGCTCGAGCGGCAGCTCGACCCGGAACGTATCGTGCTCGGGCCAGCCCCAGGCGATCGCCGCGTAGCGCTTGACGACGCCGGTGCGCTCCTCGAACTGCGCCTTCACGGTCCGATCGGCGTCGGGCGTGCGGCAGAGCAGCAGCACGCCGCTCGTCTCCCGATCGAGCCGGTGGGCCAGGAACAGCCGCTCGCCGGGGCGCGCGGCCTCCATCATCTTGATCACGGTGCTCTTGTGGTACCGCGCCGTGGGGTGCACCGGCAGGCCCGCCGGCTTGTCGATGGCGAGCAGCGCGTCGTCCTCGTGGAGGACCGGGATCGGGGTGTCGGGCGCCTGCTCGTCCCACGGCTCGCGCCAGAGGAGGATGCACTGCTCCGGCCGGACGCGATCGCTGCCGCGCAGGCGCCGCGCCTCGGGCGAGTAGGCGCCGCGCGCGACGATCTCGGCGGCGCGCGTGCGGCTCGTCCGCTTGAGCTGGGTCTGTACGAACCGGTCGAGCCGCATCCCGGCCGACTCCGGCGGCACGCGCAGCACGGTGACGACCGACCCCTCCGGCACCTCGGCGGGGCGCACCACCGGCGTGCCGCGGCCGAAGGGGCCGCTCGTGCCGGCGAGCTCTCGCGCGCTGATCCTGGTCATGAGTGGAGCCTTGGCCTTTAGCAAAAGCGCTGGCCCTGTGGGACCGCGCAAAAGGTAAGTAATATTACAAAATCGCGTGTGAGACGACCGCGTGGGTAAGGGCGAGCCACCAGAGCTGCCCGCGGCGGCAGTGCGCGGTGCGCCGCGGGCATGGCGCTGGGGCTCGCAGCGGTCTTTCATCGCGCGTCCCGTGGACAGGGAGGTCGTGCACGGCGGCGAGGGGACCTCGGAGGGGATCGCGAGGACGCCTCGCCGGCCGTGCGAGCGCGCGCCTGTGGGTTCGGAAGCCGCGCTGTACGCGCCCCGGTTCGTGCTACACACGGCGCCCGCATGGACATCCTCTTCGCTGCGTCCGAGATCGCGCCCATCGTCAAGGTCGGCGGCCTGGCCGACGTCGTGTCGTCGCTCTCGAAGGCGCTCCGGCTGCTCGGGCACAAGGTGACGATCGCGCTGCCGCGCTACCAGGCGCTCGACTCGAGCGGGCTGATGATGGCGCGCCGCCTCACCCCGATGCCGCTCGAGGTCGATGCGAAGGTGTCGCCGGGCGGGCCGATCCAGGTGACGCTCTTCGACGGGCGGCTCAGCACGGGCGTGGAGCTCGTCGTCCTCGATGTGCCAGGCTTCCACGATCGTCCGGGCATCTACGGCGAGGAAGGGCGCGATTACGAGGACAACGCGCGCCGGTTCTCGCTGTTCTCCCGCGCCGTCGTGGAGCTCGTCCGCCAGCGCGCCCGGTCAGGCTCGCCGTTCGATATCGTCCACGCCCACGACTGGCCCACCGCCATCGTGCCGTACCTGCTCCGCCACCAGCAGGCCGTGCCCGGCCGGACCGTGCTGACGCTCCACAACGCCGCGCACCAGGGCCTCTTCCCGAAGGACGCGCTCGCGTACCTCGGCCTCGACGACGACCACTTCCGACCCGAGCGGCTCGAGTTCTACGGCCAGCTCAATTTCCTCAAGGGCGGCATCCTGGCGGCGGACGCGCTGACCACCGTCTCGACCACCTACGCGAACGAGATCCTCACGCCGAAGCAAGGCGAGCGCCTCGACGGCGTGCTCCGCACCCGGGCGAACCAGCTGTCCGGCATCGTCAACGGCATCGACTACGCCGTCTGGAACCCGATGACCGATCCGGCCATCATCGCCCGCTACGACGCGGAGGACGTGGGCAACAAGGGCCGCTGCAAGAGCGCGCTCCTCCAGGAGCTCGGGCTCGAGATCCGGCCGGATCGCCCGCTCCTCGTGTCCATCGGCAGGGTGGTCGCCCAGAAGGGCAGCGACCTGCTCGCGAACGCGATGCCGAAGATCCTGAAGGGCGACGTCAGCGTCGTCGTGGCCGGCGAGGGCGACCCCGAGCTCATGGAGAAGCTCGCCGCCGCCGCGGCCAAGGCGCCCGAGCGGGCGAAGTTCCTCGGCGGAGTGAGCGAGGCCGTCGTGCACCGGCTCATGGCGGCGGCCGACCTCGTCGTCGTGCCGTCGCGCTTCGAGCCGTGCGGCCTCGTGCAGCTCTACGCGCAGCGCTACGGCGCCGCCCCGGTGGCGTGCAGGACCGGAGGCCTCGTCGACACGATCGTCGACGTCGACGCCGCCCTGGAGACCGGCACGGGGTTCCTGTTCGACAAGCCGACGGCCACCTCGCTGCTCGGCGGCGTGCAGCGCGCCCTCGCGGCCCTCACGTCGCCCCGCTGGCCCGCGGTCCAGCGCCGCATCATGCGCCTCGACCTCGGCTGGGACCGCCCCGCGCGCCGCTACGTCCAGGTCTACCGCCAGGCCCTCGCCAGCTGAGCACCGCGCCGTCGCCGAGCCCCGCGCGCGGTCGCCTGGCTCTGCGCGCGGAACGGAAGCGGCTCGGGACACCGCGTGAAGGTGCGGCCCGACCGAGGTCAGGGGCCCTCCGCGCGACAACGTGTCGCATTGGCGCGGGGCAGGAGCCTCGCCTATAGCAGCGGCCGTGCTGGCCAGAGCCGTTGCCGGTGTGGTGCTCCTGCTGTCGCTCGCGGTGCACCCGAGGGAGGCGCGGGCGTCGGCCTGCTGCGGCGCGGGCCACGGCATGGCCCAGTGGCTCGCTCCCTCGGAGCGCGCCGCGGCGAGCTTCTCCGTCCGGCTCACGGAGCAGCTCGGGGCGTGGGCGGTGGACGGAGGCTTCGATACGTCCGATGAGGGCGTCTACCACCGCGAGCTGAGGGCCGAGGCCGGGTGGCTGGTGCGGGCCGGAGAGCGCCTCCAGCTCGGCATCTCCGTCCCGATGATGGTCACCTGGAGCGGGGTGGGGCTCGGCGATGCGTCGTCCGGCGGCGGGCCGGGCGACCTCGGCGCGGCAGCCAGGATCGCGCTCATCGAGGGCGCGGCGTCGCCGTGGATCCCGTCCGCCGCGTTCACGCTCGGCGTGACGCTCCCGACCGGGCGCGGCCCGAGCACCGGGACGGCGCCGTTCGACGCGGGCGTGGGCGGCGTGACCGGCGCCCGCGCGATGGGCGTCGACATGACGGGCGCCGACACGACCGGCCTCGGGGTGGCCGAGATCCGGCCGGGGATGGTCCTCGAGAAGTCGTGGGGCTCGTTCCACGCGCTGCTCTCCGCCTCGACCAGCTTCCGCACCAGCCACCGTCTCCCCGACGGCGACGCGGTGCGGTCCGCGCCCCGCGTGCAGCTCCTCGCCGCGGCGGGGCCCGCGTGGCCCTCCGGCGCGTCGCTCACCGTGGGCGTGCTCCACGAGCGCGAGGGCGCGCCGCGCGAGGTCGAGCCGGGCCCGGGCCCCCGCATGCCCATGGGAGAGGAGCGCGTGCGGACGGCGCTGCTCGCCGTGCTGGCCCACGACATCGGCGCGCGCTGGACCGCCGTCGGCAACCTCCAGGTGGACGTGCCGATCTCCGGGATCGGCCGCAACGAGGGCGCGTTCGCCGCCCTGTCCGCAGGCCTTCGCTACGTGTGGGGAAGACGTGATTGAACCTCGTGAACAGCCTTCGCTGAAGTCACCCGCCAGGCGCCGCGCGGCGAGCGCCTGCGCCGCGCTGATCGCGGCGCTCGCCGTCCTCTCGCCGGTTGGCTGCGGCTCCCGGGACGTGGAGCCGGATGCCGGCAACCGGCTCGACGTCGGCGTGAACGGGCGCATCGAGTTCGCGGTGGAGTCGATCGAGCCGATCAAGCGAGGCTTCAACACCTTCCACGTGCGGCTCACGTGGACCGACTCGGGGAACCCGGTGCAGCGGATCAAGCTCCGCGTCTACGCGAGCATGACGAGCATGGGGCACGGGTCCGTGCACGAGGGCAAGGAGATCGAGCCCGGCCTGTACGAGGTCGCCGACGTGCCCTTCGGGATGGGGGGCCTCTGGGACGTGCAATACAGGGCCCTGGCCTCGTCCCTCATCGACGAGGCGGCATTCGAGTTCGACGTCCACTAGGCTGACGCCTCGTGCGAGCCCCTACAGAACGCTCCGAGCGAGCCCGTACCGAACGCTCCGTGCGAGCCCTCCCAGCGCCGACGCATCACCCGCGCAGCGGGCCGGGCGCGCGGCGGCGCGGCCCCCTCTCGTCCTGCGCGGCGGCGCTGCTCTCGGTCGCGACGCTGCTCTCGGTCGCCGCGTTCCCGGCGCCGGCCTCGGCCAACGGCCGCTTCCCGGCCGCAGGCCTGATCGCGTCTCACCCGAGCGATCCGTCGCGCCTCATGGTCCGCGCGACCTACGGCCTGCTCGCCTCGCACGACGGCGGCGAGCGCTGGCGCTGGATCTGCGAGCCGGTCGTCGGCTTCGACGGGAACGAGGATCCGATGATCTCCTTCCTCGCCGACGGGACGATCATCGCCGGGGTCTTCGACGGCCTCAGCGCGTCGAAGAACGGCGGCTGCGACTGGTCGTTCGCCCAGGGCGATCTGATGAACCGCTACGTCATCGATCTTTCGGCCGATCGTGAGGACCCCTCCCGCGCCGTGCTCGTCGTCAGCATGGGGCTCGGGGCGGGTCAGTTCCTGACCCAGCTCTGGGAGACGAGCGACAACGCGGACAGCTGGACGAAGGCCGCCGTCGATCTGCCCGACGATTTCCTCGCCCACACGGTCGACGCAGCCCCCTCGGACCGCGCTCGCGTCTACGTGAGCGGCCGCTACGGCGCGCCCGACTACGCCGGGGCCCTCCAGCGCACCGACGATCGCGGCGCGACCTGGGAGCGGCTCGACATCCCGGGGAGCGACGACATGCGCCTGCCGTTCCTGGGCGCGATCGATCCCGTCGACCCCGACATCGTCTACGTGCGGCTCGACGGCGATCCGACCGATGCGCTGCTCGTCTCGAAGGACGGAGGGCGCAGCTTCACCACCGCCTTCGAGAGCGCCGGCGACCTCCTCGGGTTCGCGCTCTCGCCGGACGGCGCGACCGTGATCGTGGGCGGGCCGCAGGACGGGATCTGGCGCGCGCCGGCCGCGTCGCTCGAGTTCGAGAAGATCTCGGACGTCGGCGCGCGGTGCTTGACCTGGACCGCCGAGGCGCTCTTCGCGTGCGGCGACGAGTTCGCCGACGGCTTCACGGTGGGCCGATCGATCGACGACGGCGAGAGCTTCTCGGCGCTGCTGCACCTCGACGGGCTCTGCGGGCCGATCGAGTGCGCGCCGGAGAGCGGCGCGACCTCGACCTGCGCTCCGCTGTGGGGTGCGACGGAGCTGACCATCGGCTCCCAGCAGTGCGACGGCGCCGCAGCGACCGGCAGTAGCGGCGGGGGATCCGAGCCGCCGCCAGCGGAGGCGTCGGACGGGTGCGGGTGCAAGATCGGCGCGGCAGGCGCGACGAGGGGCGAGGGCGCCGCGCCGTTCGCCAGCAGCGCGATCGGGTTCGCGCTCGCGGCGGGCGTCGCGAGCGCGCGGCGGCGCAGGCGCGCTCGCTAGCGCGGCGACACGAGCGAGCGAGCGCGCCGGCGGCCGGGAGCGCGAGCGCGACGGCACACGAGCGAGCGCGACGGCGCAGGCGCGCTGGCGAGCGAGACGGCGCTCGTGTGCAGGCGAGCGCCACATAACCGCTTATGGAAGCGCGCTCGCATGGCCCAGGAAGAAGGGTACGGACGGAGAGGCCGGACCGACTCGGCGCCGTCCGCGGGAGAGCCGGACGGGCAAGCCGTCGCCTGGTTCGTTTCTGGATCTACGTCCTCGTGGGCTGGCGTAGACTGAGGGTGCCTCGGCTCCGGCCAGCGCGTGAATGGCCCCTAGAGACCCTCCCAGATCGCCGCTCGCCGTCTTCCTGCGCGCTCACAGCGCGGAGATCCTGGAGGCATGGGAGCGCGCCGAGCGTCGCCGCGCGCCGGGCGAGCAGTCCCCCGGCTACATCGCGCTGCGCGCCGAGCTCCCCTCCATCTTCGCGCGCCTCGCCGAGCGCCTCGAGGCGGCCGTGGCCGCCGCGGCGGCGCCGCCGGGCGGCGACGAGCCGGACGCGTGGGGCGGCGTCGAGTCCGTGTCGGTCGAGTTCCCCGAGCCGCTGCTCGGCTTCCGCGTGCTCGACAAGCTCCGCGACGGGTTCGAGCTGGAAGACGTCGCCGCTCACTACTCGGTGCTGCGCCGCTGCGTGCTCCGGATGCTCGAGCGGACGGGCACGCAGCCGTCGTGGGTCGAGATGACGATCCTGCACGAGGTGCTCGATCAGGTGATCATCGATCCGGCGACGCGGAGCGCCGCGCTCCGCGAGCGCGCGCTCGGCGCGCTCGATCGCGTCTCGGCCGAGGGTATGGGCAACGTGCACATCGATCGGCTGCTGCGGCGGCTGGTCGAGGTGCTCGTCGAATCGGCGCGGTCGGTCGACTGGGCGGTGATGCTGCTGCTCGAGGGTGAGGTGCTGCGGATCCGCGCCGGCATCGGCGTCGACGAGGCGCTGTGGGGCCTGCGCGCGTACAGGCTGGCGGAGGGCTTCGTCGGGCGCGTGGTCCGCGAGCGGCGCCCGGTGGCGCTGCGCTCGGCGGCGCCGGATCCGCTGGCCACCGACGCCGGGGGCGGCGCGGCGGGGCCCGAGTCGGGGGCGCAGAGCGAGCGCCCGAGCGACGCGCTCCACGCGCTCTACGGCGTGCCGATGCTCTCGGAGGGCCGCCTCGTCGGCGTCACGGTCGTGAGCTCCCGCCGCGTGGCGGAGTTCTCCGAGGGAGACCGGCTGCTCTTCAAGAAGGCGGCCGAGCGCGCGGCCGCGCTCGCGACCCAGGCCCAGCTGCGCGAGCAGCTCGCCGCGGAGCGCGGCCGGTTCGAGGCGGCGATCCAGAGGCTCCCGGTCGGCGTGGTCGTCGCGGAGGGAGCGTCGGGCGCCATCGCGCTCAACAACCGCAGGTTCGCGGAGATCGTCCGCGGCCCCGAGGAGACCCCGAGCCACGCGCCGCTGCGGACGCTGCTGAGCGAGACCGACGACGACCAGCGCGCGCGCTGGCTGCTCCACCGGGCGCTGCACGGCGGCGAGACGGTCTCCCGCGACGAGATGGAGTTCATCCGCGCGGACGGAGAGCGCCGCCTCGGGAGCTTCAGCGTGGCCCCCGTGCGCGACGCCGACGGGCGCATCACCGCGGCGGTGATGACGCTCGAGGACGTGACCGAGCTCAGGAAGGCAGAGCGCGCGCGGCAGCTCCTGCTCGAGGCGAGCGCGCTGATGGCGGAGCCGCTCGACCACGACGGGACGATCGAGCAGGTGGTGCGCCTCGGGGGCGAGCGCTTCGCTGACCTCTGCGCGCTCGATCTCGACGACGGCGGCGGCGCCCCGCGGCTCGTCGCGTCCGCGCGCCTGCCCGAGGCGCGGGCGCTCCTGCCGAGGCTGCTCAAGCACCCGCCGCTGCTGCTCGGCGACGCCGCCTCGCTGGCCGAGGCGACGGCGCGCAGGGAGGCGACGCTGATCCCGCTGGTCACCGATCCGTGGCTGCAGCGGATCGCCCGCGGGCCGGAGCACCTCTCGGCGCTGCGAGAGCTCGGCGCCCGCTCGGCGATCCTCGTCCCGCTCGTGGCGCGCGGCCGCAGGCTCGGCCTGCTGAGCCTCTGGACCGTGGATCGCGAGCTCCGGCAAGACGATACGGGCGTGGCCGCGGAGCTCGGGCGCTTCGCGTCGCTGGCCATCGAGAGCGCGCGGCTGCACGGCGAGGCGGCGCGATCGAGGTGACGCCGCTCGTGCCTCGGGCGTGATCGGACGGCAACGCCCGCTGGCGGCGTCGGGCTATCCCTGCCCGCCCTCGTGGTCCGCGTCGGGGTGAGCTCGGCGGTTCGCCGGAGCGACCCCGGCGGGTTCGTCCGAGGCGACGCCGGGCGGCGCGGGCGAGCGCGCCGCGGCTTGCGTCGCGGGGATAGATGAGGCGAAGCTCCCGCCCTCGCACACGACCGTATGACAAACACCAACCAAGAACGTCCCCTCGCTGTGCTCGTCGGGGTGCAGCTCCCCGGCGTCGACGATGTCGAGCACGCCGCCGATCTGGCCGAGCTCGGCCGCCTCGTGCACACGCTCGGCTTCGATGTGATCGCGACCGTGTCGCAGCGGCGCGGCGCGCTCGCGGCGGCCGCGGTGCTCGGGGAGGGCAAGCTCAGGGAGCTCGCGGAGCTCACGGGCGGCAGCGGCGTCGTGCCCTCGGGCGCGCCGGAGCGAAAGAACAAGGCGCGCGCGCGCCGAGCCGCGGAGAGCGGCGACGGCGACGAGGACGACGTCGAGCTCGGCGGAGACGACGGCGACGACGCGGGCGACGACGGCGGCGCGGAGCCGCGCGCGGGCGGCGCCGGGCAGGCGGCGCGCCTGGCGACGGTCGTGGCGGTCGATCACGACATCTCGCCGAGCCAGGCGCGCAACCTGGAGCGGGCGACGGGCGCGCAGGTGCTCGACCGGGCGGGCGTGATCATCGAGATCTTCCACCGCCACGCGCGGAGCCGGGAGGCGAAGCTCGAGGTCGAGATCGCGCGGCTCAACTACGTCGCGCCGCGGCTCCGGGAGACGGGCGGCGGCGGGGACCGGCAGCGCGGCGGGATCGGCGGCAAGGGCGCCGGCGAGAGCGCGCTCGAGCTCGATCGGCGCAAGATCCGCGACCGCATCGCGGAGCTGAAGGAGGAGCTCACGGCGGTCCAGCGCGAGCAGTCGACGCGCCGCGCGCTCCGGCAAGGGCAGCGCCGCGTCGCGCTGGTCGGCTACACGAACGCGGGGAAGTCGTCGCTGATGCGGGCGCTGACGGGCAGCGAGGTGCTCGTCGCCGACAAGCTCTTCGCGACGCTCGACACGACGGTGCGCGCGCTCCACCCGGAGGTGCGACCGCGGATCCTCGTCTCGGATACGGTCGGCTTCATCAAGAAGCTGCCGCACGATCTCGTGGCGAGCTTCCGCTCGACGCTGGACGAGGCGCTCGAGGCGTCGCTCCTGCTCTACGTGGCCGACGCGTCGGACCCGACCTTCCGCGATCAGCTCGCGGTGACGCGCGGCGTGCTCTCCGAGATCGGCGCGAGCGAGGTGCCGAGCCGGCTCCTGCTGAACAAGGTGGACCGGCTCTCCGAGGAGGAGCGGGACGCGCTGCGCCTCGAGTTCCCCGAGGCGACGCTGCTTTCGGCGAAGACCTCGGCCGACGTGGCGGCGCTGCGGGAGGCGATCATCGCGTTCTTCGAGCAGTCGATGGTGGAGGCCGAGCTGCTCTTGCCGTACGCGAAGCAGGGGCTCATCGGGGAGATCTACGAGAACGCGCGCGTGCTCTCGGAGGAGTACGACGACGCCGGCGGCCGGCTCTCGGTGCGGGCGCACGCGGCGGCGCTCGATCGGCTGCGCAGCCTGCTCGCGCGCTGAGGGCGCGGCGGGCGGCGCTGGCGCGAGCGGCGTCGGCGCGCGCAGCGCTGGCGCGCACGGCGTCAGCGCGGGCGGGCGGCGCGGGCGCGCACGGCGTCGGCGTGGGCGGCGATGGCGCGCGCCTCGTCAGCCTGCAGGCGTCGCCGCCGGCGGCGGCGGCGCAGGACGATGCCGATCGCGAACGCCAGGAGGTGGAGCCCAGCAATCACCGCGACGAGGAGCCACCGCTGCACGCGCGGAGCGTAGCACCGGAGCGCCGGAGCGCGGGCGTCCGGGGCGCGTGGTACGCTCCGCTGTCCACCGTCGCTCCGCGCCATGAGCTCCTCCACCGACGCAGCGCTCGAAGCGATCGTCCAACGCGGGCTGGAAGCTTACCGCGCGGGGCGGTTCTTCGAGGCCCACGAGCTGTGGGAGTCCGGATGGCGCGACGAGCCGGACCCCGTGAGGAAGACGTTTCTCCAGGGGCTCATCCTCGTCGCCGCGGCCCTGCACAAGCTCACGAGGATGCAGAGCCCACCGGGGGCGTTGCGCCTGCTCGACAAGGCGCGCGCTCGGCTCGCGGGAACGCCTGACGGCATGGGCGGGCTGGCGATCCGGCTGCTCGTCGACGACATCACCCGCGCAGCGGTCGCGATCGAGCAGCTCGTGAGCGGAGAGAGAACCGAGATCGACGCCTCGCTTCTGCCCAGGATGGAGATCGCGGACGACGTCGCGCCGCCATCGCCGTCCGGGGCGCGTCCGCGGCCGTGAGCTTCTGACCCGAACGGGCTCCGCAGTCGATTCTGCGCTCGTCGCGTGCGACATGGGACGCTGGCGTGACATCGTTTGCCTGAGTGGTGTTCGCGCATGGGAAGCGCCCGTGTGGGGGGATATCGTGGCAGACGGGTACTGTGGAACCGGAGTGGAGGGGACGGCGAGCGCCGAGCCTCGAGCCAAGCTGCAAACCGAAAGGAGCCGCGTGACACGGCGCAAGCAGATCCTGATCGTCGACGACGACCAGGAGATCCGGGAAATGCTCGAGATCACGCTGGAGGAGGAGGGCTATGACGTCCTCTCGGCGAGCGATGGCGAGGCCGCGCTCGCGCTGCTGGAGCGCAACCGGCCGAATCTCATCCTGCTCGACATGCGCATGCCGGTGATGGACGGTTGGGGGTTCGCCCGCGCGTACGCGTCGTGTCCTGGTCCGCGCGCGCCCATCCTCGTGATGACGGCCGCGGTGGACGCCGGCACCTGGGCCCGCGAGGTGGGCGCGTGCGCGTCGGTCGCAAAGCCGTTCGATCTGAACCGCCTGCTCGATTCGATCGCGGCGCACGCGGGGTGCCCGCCCGGCCCGAGCCCGGCCTCCGCCTGAGCAGGCCCGGGCCGGGCGCGGGCCCGGCGCGCTGCCTGAGCGAGGGGCCATGCCAGGCGCGAGCCGGGCGCTGAGCGACTTATCTGAGCGGGGTCATGCCGGGCGCGAGCCCGGCGCGCTGCGTGAGGGGGTTATCCGAGCGGGGTCATCCGTGGCATGAGCCCGGCCGAGGCCGCGGCGGATCCGCCGCGGCGCCAGGCGGTGGATCAGCCGCCCGTGGCGCGGCGCATCGCGCAGAGGAGGTCGCCGCGGCACGGGTCGGTGGGAGCGCGGCGGTCGGTCGTGTCTGGCGCCGCTGGGCCAGGCTTGGCGCGCGTCGCCGCGGCTGCGCCCGTGGCCCGCGCGCGGTTCTCGGGCGCGCGCCGCGAGGCGACTGCGTCGTCGGGCGCGTCGCCGGCGCTGTTGCGCTCGACAGGAGGCGCGGCCAGCGCGCGCTCGGCGGGCGCCTCGATGCGCGGGAGCCGCGCCTCGACCGCGCGCGCGGCGGCGGCGAGGCCGGCCGTCGCGCGAGGGCCGGTGGCGGCGGCATCCGGGGCAGAGATGCCCGCCGTGAGGGCCGCGATCGCGCCGGCGCCTGCGAGCAGGATGGCGATCGAGCGGGCGCGCCATGCGCGCGCCGGCGCGTCGAGCGCCGGCGCCTCAGGCACGGGTGCGGACGCGGGCGGCTCGCCGAACGGGAAGATCGGCAAGAGGTCGAGGACCTGGGGGCGGGCGCCCTCCTCGCCGGCCTTCAGCGCGGTCAGGTCGATCTGTCCCGAGGACGCGTCGCGCTCCTCGCTCGCGGCGCGCGCCGCGGGCGGGGCCGTGACGGCGGCATCCTCCGTGGTCGCCGGCGTATCCAGCGAGGGCATGTCCAGCGAGGGCGCGTCCACCGAGAACGAGACGGATGTGTCCTCTCCGGGGCTGGTGACGGCGGCTCGCGGTTCGTTCCACCACTCCTCGTGCTGCGTGTACTTCATGGTTGCTCCCGCTTCAGCCGTATCGGTCGAGCGCTGGAGTCGCGCGCCTGCGCCGGCCGGTCGGCATGTCCTTTCGAGATTTGGACATGCACACGCGCGCGCGCTTGGGCCCGTCGCGCGCCCAGGCCCACGCTCATCGACCGCGATCGCGGGGCGTTGCGATCGATTCCGCCCCGTGCGCGCGCCGGTGTTCGCCGCGTTCGCCGCGTTCGCCGCGTGCCTCGCGTTCGCCGAGCTCGCCGCGTTCGCCGTGACGCACGCGCCTGCTACCGAGGTCGGGGAGCACCTGAAGCGGGCCCGTCGGCGGCGTTCGCGATCTTGCGAGCGGGCTCGTGACGCCCATACTTCGACCGCTCGGATCGCCGAGGGCGTGCAGCCGGCGGGGCCTCATGACCGCGTGCGCTCGGGGAAGTTGGTTGCGATCGGGGCGTTCCTCGTCGAACAGAAGTTCCCACGCAAACGCGAATCGGATACTTGAGGTGAGATGAAATCTACACGGCTCTTCACGGTTCTGGGGGCGCTGATGTTCCCCCTTGCAGTGGCTCTGGTCACCAGCGGGTGCCCCAAGAAGGAAGAGGACGACGTTCCGCCGGTGCCCTCGGCTCCGCCCGTCGTCCCGACGCCGGCCCCGACGCCGACCCCCACGACGCAGATCGTGCCCGAAGAGGACGCCGGGGCGGACGCGGCAGACGCCGACACGGCGGACGCGGACGCTGGAAAGAAGGTGGTCGGCACGGGCGATCCCAGCGGGATCCGCAAGTGCTGCGCGGCGCTGCGCCAGAACGCGAAGTCGGCTCCGCCCGAGCAGCAGGGCGGCTACCTCGCGGCCGCCTCGGCGTGTGACGGCCTGGCGAACTCGCCGCAGGGACGGCAAGCGCTCTCGACCTTGCGCGGCCTCCTGGTCGGCGCGCAGATGCCGGCGTCCTGCCAGTAAAGGGACGGACGGGAGGGCCAGCAGCGGTCGGGGGAGCGGCTCCCCGCCCAGCTTGCCGGACGCATCTGGCGAGCTGGGCCGGTCGTCCGGCTGTCCTGAGGGCGTCGGGGCAGCCGGAGCCATCAGCCGTGCACGGAGCCATCAGCCGTGCACGGAGCCATCAGCCGTGCACGTAAACGAGCGTGCCGCCGCCCTCGAGGTTCAGCGCTCCATGCCACTCGGGCGGGACGGCGGGCTCGGTCCACTCGAAGAGCCAGGCCGCGTCGGCAGGGGCCAGGTTGATGCAGCCGTGGCTGCGCGCCTTGCCGAACTCGTCGTGCCAGTACGCGCCGTGGAGCGCGTAACCCCCGTGGAAGTACTGGGTGTAGGGCACGTCACGCAGGTCGAACGCCGCCTCGGACGCCTCATTGTCGCCGTCCATCGTGGTCGAGACGTGCTTCGCGTGGATGTAGAACGAGCCGCGGACGGTGGCGTCGGTCTCCTCGGGATCGGCCATGCCGCTGCGACCGCTGGAGATGAGCGCCGCGAACACGGGGCGCGTGCCCTCGTACGCGACGAGCATCTGGCGGCGGATCGAGATGTCGATCCACTTCTTGCCGTCGCGCGCGAACCCCTGAGGGTCCTTGCGCAGCTCGGCGATGACGAGGTGGTCGGCGGCGAGCCATGAGCCTTCGGTGGTCTCGAGCAGCCCCTTGGCGCCGCCACGCGTGCGGCCGGTGAGCACCCAGCCCGAGCGGTGCGGCGCGAGGCCCGCGTCGACGAGCGCGCGGCCCGACGCGGAGGGGCGCTGCCGGGTCGCGCCATGGACGCGGACGAAGGCAGGGGCGCCCTTCAAGGCGGGATCGGGGCGGGGATCGGTGCCGGGCGGCGCGGGAGGGAGCTCGTCGGCAGGCAGCTCGGCGACGGAGAAGCTCGCGGTGTCGGCCGGCGGAGCGGCGGCGGGCGTCGGAGCGGCCGACGACGTGGGGGATGCCGACGACGTCGCGGCGGCCGGGGATGCCGTGTCGGAGGGGCCCGCGGGGGCCTCGGCGCCGTCGGCGTCGAGATCCTTGATGATCACGCCGCGCATCGCGCTGAGGCGCGCGGGGCGGGTGCGATCGAGCGGGATGAGGTCGAGCTCGGTCGTGAGGCCGAAGCGGCGATTGGTCCACTCGAAGGTCGTGATCAGGCCGAACGCAGAGCTCTCCTTGGTGCGGCCCGTATGCACGGAGTAGTGGAGCTTCTCCTCGGCGCCGTACGGCTTGGGGAGATCCCGGCCGGCGAGGAGGAATTCCGGCACGGGATCGAGCGGCAACGACGAGGGCGCGACAGCCGCGCGGGCGAGGTGGGCGCTGAGCGTGGACCCCTCGACGCGGCGCTGATCCTCGACTGTCGGGAGCCGGAAGTAGAGGTGCGGCGGGGGCGAGCCCGACATGACGTAGTAGTAAGGCATGGGCGCACCACGGCGCGGACCGCGCACGGCCGCGGCGACCACCTGGTGCTCGAGCGCGAGCGAGGCGCCCTTGCCCACGCAGACGTAGCCGCGCGGCGCGATCCGGTACCAGCCGCCAGCACATCCGTCGGTGCCCGCAGGGAGCTCGGCCCGATCGACGACCGCGCCGGCGCGCAGGTAGCCGAGCTTCGTCGAGCGCTCGTCGGGAGCGACGTAGATCCAGGTGCGCATCGCGATGCTGGCGATCTTCGCGCCCCGGCCCGGCAGCGTGGTCTCTTTCGAGGAGGGCGATGCGGCGGCCGACGACGCGAGCGACGCAGGCGACACGGCGTCCGGCGCGGCGGACCCAGGAGAGGGGGCCAGCGGCTCGGCCGAGGGGAGACCCGGGGCCGCGGGGGCGGCACCGGTGGCGAGCGGGGCGGTCGCGTGAGCGGCGCCGGAGCGGTGATCGTCGGTGGCCCTGCCGGGCGGATCCTGGGACGGAGAGCAGGCCGCGGTCGAGAGGACGAGCGGGGATGCGCCGGCGAAGGCGACGGCGAGAGCGCCAGCGCGGACCAGGGCGCCGGAGAGCGAGCGGGAAGGCGCCGTGGCGCGAGGGCCGACGCGGGGGCGAGCGCGAGTGCGCGGGGAGCGCTGCGGTGCGGGCAGCGACGCGGGGGCGGGGTCTCGAGCGAGGGAAGGCATCGACGCGAAGGCGGAGGCAGGGAGACCCAGGCCCGAGGTGCGAAGGCGCGCGGGGCCAGCGAGCCAGCGGGAGACGAGGAGCCGAAGCTGGAGCCGCGAGGGGCTGAGCGGGCGAGGTGTATGCTGAACCGAGGGGGAGATGCAATCTCCTGCCGGCGGCGTCAGGACGGGGAAGGAGAGGAGGGAGAGGGAGACGGGAGGGGGAGACAGGACGAGGCGCTAGCGCTTGACCTTCTTCGCGAGCAGGTCACCCAGCGTGCCGAAGTTGCGAGGCGCGGGCTTGGCGCCCTTGTCGTTGCCGCCGCCGGAGCGCTCGGCCTTGGCGTACGACTCGAACTGGCCGCGCTCCTCGTCGACGCGGAGCGCGGAGATCGACAGGCGGATCTTGCCGGACTCGTCCACGTTGAGGATCTTCGCCTCGACGTCCTGCCCCACCGTGAAGTGCTTCTTCAGATCGGCGGAGCGAGGCGTCGCCGTCTCGGCCGTCGGGACGAGCCCGCGGCCCGAGCGGCCGGACGTGCCCGCGATCTGGACGAAGACGCCGTAACGCTCGATGCCCGTCACCTTGCCCTTGACCCGCGCTCCCTCGACGAGCAGCGGCGCGCCGCCCGCCGCAGGCGCGGAGACCGCGAGCGACGTCGCGCCGTCGCCGCCGTCGCTCGCGCGCACGACGACCGGCGTGAGGCGCACCTGGCCGGTGCCAGAGTCGACGCCGGCGACCACGGCCGAGACGCGCGAGCCGACCTCGACGCGGAGCTTGCCGTCGCCGTCGGCGAGCGCGACGCGCTCGAACATGCCCTCCTGCTTGCCGCCAAGATCCGCGAAGACCGCCTCGCGAGCGATCGCGACCACGGTCACCTCGACGGTCTCACCCGTGTGGTACTGGCGGCGGCGCTGCTTGCCAGCTCCTTCGGACTGCTCGAAGAGCGAAGCGAACGATTCCTTGGAGGCGGCGGAAGGGCGTGACGACGACATGGCGCGACCTCATAGCGCGAGGCGAGGGCGCGAGGAAGGCGGCGGTGAGCGGGAAGCGAGGGGGAGGCGGGAGGACGGGGAGGGAGAAGGGGGGCGGAAGCGGAAGGAGGGGGAGACGGGGAGGGGCTGCGGAGAGGACGGGAGGGCGGAGAGCAGGGAGGCGGCGGGAACGGAAAGGTGGAACCTGGCGGGGGCTTCTGCTAGCTTCGCCGGCCGCTGAATCGGGTCGATAGCTCAGTCGGTAGAGCTGCGGACTTTTAATCCGTAGGTCCAGGGTTCGAGTCCCTGTCGACCCACCAAATAACTACGCGGAACTGCTGACCTTTCCGACCAGCACCCCCGCCTGTTCCAGGTTTTCTCCACGGACCGCCCCGGCAGGCGACCCGTCGAGCAACGCGATCGTGCTCGGCGACGGGTGCATGTGGCCCATGGTCTCGTCGAGACGTCGCGGTGCCCGGCGAGCTCCTTGAGCGGCATCACACGCGCCCCCCCGCATCGCGAGGTGCGAGCAGACCGTGTGGCGGAGGGGGTGCGGGCCCTCGAGCACGGCGAGCCCGGCGCGGCGCGTCGCCTGCCGCATCCAGCGCGCGACCGTCCACCCCGTGATGGGCGAGCCGGCATCCTGCTCGGCCAGTAGCAGACCGGACATGTGGTTGGCCCTGCTCGGCCGAATAGACCTCCGCCGGTGCACGGCGAGGTGATCGAGCTCGACCTCGGCGCAGTCGTCCAGCCACGTGGCGGCGCGGAGCACGCGGGTGACCGCGATCCGGCGCCGGTCGGAGACGACGATCCCGTTGGCCTTGAGCTCGTTCCGGATCCGGAGGAGCTCCTGCACGATGCGCTCGGGCAGCGTCACCCGGTCGACGTCCGCCCGCGCCGCGTCCCACTCAGCGAGCTTGATCTGGGCCGAGGCCGAGCCGGACCCCTTGAACACCTCATCGAGGAAGGCGCACTCGACCCCGGTGAGCCGGCCGTCGAGGTTGCGCTCGCAGGGATCGTTCTTCAGGGAGCTGAGCTCCACCGGCCCGAAATACTCGTCTTCGGATCCGAACTTGCTCACCAGCGTCTGGAACTTCCGCGCCTCTGGGAAGCGCGACAGGAACCCGAAGAACAAGGCGCTCTTCGTCGTACCGGGAGGGCCCACCAGCAGCGCGTGATCGCCAGACAGGACAGCGAGCAGGATGCACTGGACGGCTCTCGCGCTCCCGGAAAGCGGCAAGCTGACTGTCGCGCACGGTCCCGAACCTGCGCCGCACAGACGTCATATCAACCGCGTTACTGGTCGTGGACTTCATCATCACCTCATGTGTCTGCGCAGCGGGCATGCTGCGCCGGTGCCTCGCCGCGGTGTCACCCACGGTGAGGCGTCTATGAGGGCAACCCCGACCTCCTCAGTCGTTGACCACGGGGATCGTGAACGACACGCCATCACCGCGGTCGAGCTGGAGCTGGAAGCTGTGCCGGAGCTCATTGACGCGCTCCGCGATCCGGTCAGCGGAGGTGGTTTCCGTGTGCGGCCATGGCCTCGGCGTGCGCGAGTTGCAAGCGCAATGCCGGTGTCACCAACATGGGGGCTCTCCACTGCTGCACCTCGCTGGGGCGACCTTTCCGCCGGTGCCGCCCCGCCCCCGACACCACGACGGGAGGGGCTGAAATGTGCGGATCGTGTCGGTCTTCAACACCGGGCGGAAGGCGGACGCAGCGGCGCGCGCGGGCTGCCCCGGCTGGTGAGCGTGACGGGCGCCAGGCCAAGTGCGTCGCCGCGTGCGCGCCCACGAGCGTCGCCTCCCACGGCCTTCATGAACAGGGCACGGCGAAAACGTACAGTTAACCTGGAAACCGCTCAAATTAGATTTCATTTGAAGCGTCGGGCGGGCGCCGAGCGGCGACACCTGCTCATCATCCCTCGCGACGATCGCGCTTTACAGGCGCGTCCAGAGCGCTAAAGAAGGCAAATCATGAAAACACCGCTCACCACATCGACCCGTCCTCGCCACCTCGTGACGCGACTCCTTGAACAGCCGGATCTCGTCCACCTCGTGCAGGGCCTACCGGCCCCGGTGCTCACCAAGCTTATTCATCACATCGGCCTGGAAGACGCGGGCGAGATCGTCGCGCTCGCGACGACCGCGCAGCTCGAGGGAATCTTCGACGAGGATTTGTGGCGCAGCGAGCGCCCCGGCAAGGACGAGACGTTCGACGCAGATCGATTCGCCCTCTGGATCGAGGTCATGCTCGAGGCCGGTGAGGCGTTCGCGGCGCAGAAGATCGCCGAGCTCGACGAAGACTTCGTCACGCTGGCCCTGTGCAAGCACGTCCTGGTGATCGACATCGACGGGCTCTGCGTGCAGATGTCGAGCTCGGCGCATTCGGACGATGACGATCTCGTGGAGAAGGCGCTCGAGGGCTGTCTGTACCAAGAGTTCGAGGAGTTCCGGGTCATCGCCAAGAACCACCGGAGCTGGGAGCCCATTCTCTCGGTTCTGGTCGAGCTGGACAAGGAGCATCACACCCTCCTACGAACGCTGCTCGATAGGTGCTGCGCCATCTCCTCCGAGTACATTGAAGAATCCGGCGGTCTGTACGACGTCCTCACCTCCGAGGAAATGCTGGAGTCCGACGTGGCCGGTGAGCGGGAAGATCGGCGCGAGCAAGAGGGATTCGTCGCCCCTTCGGCGGCGGCGAGCTTCCTCAATCTGTCGAGGGTCACACCCCTGGAAGAGACACTGCAGTCCCGAACGTACGACGCCGTCACGCGCGCCCATTTCCGAGCGGCGGCGGTGAAGGATCGACCCACCGCAGCGGCGGCTCGGCGGTCGGACGCGCTCGAGGCGAAGAATGCGGCGAATCAGCAGAACCTCAAGGGCTTCCTCGAGGTTTTGCGCGAAGCGGACGTCCTGCCGCCTGCGACCGAGCCGGGGCTCCTCACGGCCGGCACGAAGCACGGGGAAGACCTCCCGTTCACGTCGGCAATCCGCGAGGTGAAGACGCGCGACGCGGAGATCTATGGGAAGCGCCTGATGGAGCTGAGCTACCTCGTGAACGTCCTCATCTCCGGATGCAGCTACAACGGCGGTGCGTTCCGGCCGTTCGAGGCAGTCGAAGCCGCCATCTGCACGTGCAACCTCGGACTCGAACAACTCCTCGGAGAGCGATCGACGCGCAAGAAGCCGAGCCCGGACGAGCTCGTGTCGGTGATCATCGAGCACGACGCGGTAAAGATTTTCATGGCCGGGTGGAACATCCTGCATCACCGGGTGTCGCTCTTCGCCGCCGACGCGATACGGAAAACGCTGACAAAGCTGGCCGCCGACCAGTCCGACGCGCAGACGGCCCGGGAGATCGAGCGCGTGGCCCTCGGGCTCGGGGCGGATGCCGACGCGGGCAAGCCGTGGCGCTCGCGCGGCAAGCTCGACCGGCTCGAGGGCGTGCTCGGGGCCGAGACGACATCGACATTTCGGGCGCTTCTGGACGAGTACCCGACGCTGCCTCACGGCGTGGGCGAAGGATCGCGGACCACTGCGGGCCGGCCTTTGCGCTTCATCTCCACGGCCGCGCAGGTTCTGGCCATACAGACGTTGCTGAAACGGCCGGAGGTGATCGGTGCAAAGGGCCCAGAGCGCGCAGCGCGCACCGACGCCCCCGCCAAGCCTCGACTCAAGCGCACTCGACCTGGACCGGGCCGCCAGAAGTAGAATTTGAATTTCATCACTCCCGAAGCGGGTTTGCGGGGACAACGGAAGCGGTACCGCCTGTGGCGGTGCCGCTTCTCGCCCTTGGCGAGCCGCGAGCGACGGGGAGTGTCAAGAGTGTTGGCTGTTGAGTCTGCGGGCTTCTTGGGGCGGAGACGGCCGATCGCTCACCCGGCGCAGAGGATCGGGACCGCCCGGATGGCCGCGCTCCTTGAGCATGCCGAGGAGGCGACTCGAGCGCAGCGAGGGATACTTGCCGAGCTGCTCGACGATGAAGGGCACGAACGGGTCGACCATCGACGGGCGCGGCGCGACGACCTTCTGCGGTGACGCGGCCTCGGGATCGGGTTCGGCACAACACTTTCGGCGCAGTGTAAAGCATGGTTCGCTCGTGCTCGCTTCGCGCGGCTCATGAGCCGGTAAAGCGGTAAAGCGGCCGGGTCTTGCCCTGGCGCCAAGCATGCGCCTGCCTGGCCTGCGGGTGAAGTACCGATGCTCGGCCCCATACGCGTTTCATTGTCGACGCAAATTTCCGTCATGCGCGGAAGTAATGCGGCTTGCAGATACCTATTGCTCAATCTGTCGGCAGTGTTATATGTGGCCTGGCGGACAGAACCATACCGCGCCAGCCAAAGAGACGCGAGCACTCCAAGGCACGACGACGAAATCGTGCTCTTGCATGCTGAAACGCGAGCAACTCAGGCGCACGATGCGTCTTTGTTGGCCGGCGACGGGAGGTTTTGAGGGGTACTTGCCGCTGCGACTGCTCTTGGCGACACGTGTGTCGCACAGGCTTGCAGGTGTGCCAGCCATTGAACGATTTCAATGGTTTCAATGAGATTGCGAAGCGGCGACGCCAGAGCGTCGAACAGGTTAATTTTGTAAGAAGTTAGGGACCTTCGATGCAATGTTCGAAGGTCCGGCCGGACCGCGATCTCATCCGCGTCCGGAGGTGCATGGCTGGAACGATGGTCGCCGCCGGTGGGGATGTCGCGGCAGGAGCAGGCGCTCATGAGGGGGCTGACAGGCGTGAGAGCGCTGTTCGGCTCTCTCGGGCTGCGCCATTGTGTTTGCCGTTCTAGGTCGTAAAAAATCGTGACGGGTCGATTGCGGGAGAGGGTCGATGGACGTCGGAATCGAGCGCATTAACGCTTATCTCGGGCAGGCATGTATCGACGTGCGGATGATATTCGAGCACCGAGGCCTCGAATTGAAACGTTTCGGAAACCTGTTGATGGACAAGAAGTCCGTATGTCTGCCGTGCGAGGATTCGGTAACGAATGGTGTGAACGCGGCAAAGCCGCTCATTGATTCGCTCGATCGGTCTTCTGTTGAGAAGATCGAGCTATTGATCACATCCACCGAATCCGGGCTCGATTTCGGCAAATCGCTCAGCAACTACCTCCACGACTACTTGGGGCTCAGCCGCCGCTGCCGAATGTTCGAAGTGAAGCAGGCCTGCTACGGCGGTACGGCGGCCCTACAGATGGCTGCCAATTTTGTGAGGTCCAACGCGGCGCCAGGCGCGAAGGCGCTCGTCGTGGCGACGGACATCACGAGCGCGACAGCGAAGCACACATACGCGGAGCCGTCCCAGGGGACGGGCGCCGTGGCCATGATCGTCGGCGACGAGCCGCACGTCCTGGAGCTGGATTTCGGCGCGAACGGCTATCACGGTTACGAGGTCATGGACACCTGCCGGCCGGACGTGCACGTCGAGGCCGGCGATCCGGATCTGTCTCTTCTCTCCTATCTCGACTGTCTGGAACAGAGCTTTCGAAGCTACGTGGAGCGGGTCGAAGGTGCGGATTTTCAGTCTGCATTTGACTACCTCGTGTTCCACACGCCGTTCGGTGGAATGGTGAAGGGTGCTCACCGCAACATGCTTCGCAACATGAAGGTCCCGCCGGAGAGCATCGAGCGTGACTTCAAACAGCGCGTGACGCCGTCGCTCAAGTATTGCGCGGAGGTCGGTAACATCTACTCCGCATCCATCTTCCTCGCCCTGATCGGGCTGATCGATTCCGTGCCGCTCGATTCCGCCAAGCGCGTCGGGCTCTTTTCGTACGGTTCGGGCTGCTCTTCGGAGTTCTATAGCGGAATCATCTCTCGACGCGGACAGGAGCTGGTGCGGGCCCTCGGCCCGGCAGAGGCCCTTCGAAAGCGCTATCGGCTCAACATGGCCGAGTATGAGAACCTGCTGACGCTGAACTCGGAGTGGACGTTCGGCGTGCGCGATCGGCGGGTCGACGTCTCCGGATACCGAGACATCTACGACCGACAGTTCACGAACAGCGGCTTGCTCGTGCTGGAGAGCGTCGGGTCGAACTATCATCGAAAATACAACTGGGCTCACTAGCTGGCCCGTTTGGTGGACTCGCGCGTTCCAGGGCGGAATAGACGCGTTCGCGTTCGGTGAGCGGGTAAAGAACCATGACTGATGGTCGTCGGGTCATTTCGAGAATGGACGTCGCCGCTTCGGCCTGTCCCGGTGACTGGTACGTGCCATGAACGTTGACCTCCTCGGGCAAGCCGACTCGGCCGATGGCGATCGCGGCCGTGTCGCCGTCGGACAGAGCTGGATCGTCGCGCTCTCGGCTCGAAATGAGCAAGAGCTTCGGCGCCTCGCCGGATCGATGCGCGAGTGGCTGTCGCGTGGGCGCAACGGGATCTCAATGGGAGATTTGAGTCGAGCGTTGAACGTGGGACGCACCCATTTCGGCGTGCGATTCTGCGGGCTCTTCGACTCGCTCGACGACCTCTCGGCCGCGCTCGAGCGGCGGGCGGCCGGGGAGGCGCCGCGACGTGCCGATGTCGAGGGTCCGCGGCTGTCGCTCGAGACCGCGACGAGCGCTTTGGAAGAGAGCGGCACGGGGCCGGAGGCGCGCAGGGCGGCGCTGGAAGCCGTCTGCGACTGGTACCGGCAGGGAGCCGATATTGATTGGCGACGTGTGTGCGGCGACCCGTCGGAGGGGGCCCCATTCGACCTGCCGGCCTACCCATTCACGGATGTCGACTTCTGGTTTCAGGCCGAAAGGCCCCATTCGGCCCTATCGGGCGCGCGGCCCTGGACGCTGGATTCATTCTGGGATGCGGACCTATCCAGGTTGGGTCGTCAAGGCTTCGCGAAGCTCTTGGGTGACGATGATGCGAGCGTCCTTCAGCATCGCGTCGAGGGGGCGCCCCTGGTCCATGCTGCGTTCTATTTCGAGCTCGCTTTTGCCGGCCTGAAGGCGTTGCGATGCCGGTTTGACGGCTTGCGATGGCGTTCTTGCGTTTGGGCGAACCACCTCGTGCTCGGCCGGCGCGTGCCCGTGTGCCTATGGCTGCGGGACGACGGCGACACGGCCTCGTTCGAGATAGGGCTCGGGAGCGAGACGACGGAAGAGATCGTCATGCAGGGGCAATGGGAAACAGATAGCCGCGGCCCGGTTCCACCGTTTCCGGACACGTTCCCCTCCGGAGCGGCGCGCGAGCGCGCCACGGCGGCGGCGGTCTACGACACGCTGGCGGATCGGGGGGTGGAGTATGCGCTGAACGCGCGGCTCATCGAATCGATCAACCTGTGGGCGGCGGACGAGGCGTGGGTCGAGCTCTCGTCCCTGGCACCCGAGAGCGACCGGCAAGAGCCGGTGAGGCGAGCGTTCTTCGCGGCGCTCCAGGCGGCGGAGTTCTTGATCGCCCGATCCTCGGAGGCTCCGGCCGTGGTGGAGAGAATCGAATCTATCGCCATCGCGGACGCCACGCGCGAGCCGCGGTTCGCGCGTGTCCGATCGACGGCGAGCGAGCATGGGGCGCCGACCTACGATATTGTCGTTTTCGACGTGAATCGCGAAGTCGTTGTCGTCATCGAGCAGGTGCTCTTTCAGCTGGTGGGCGGGGCGCGCGGCGCCGGGGGCCGACTCGATCAGGTCACGCGCGGTCCGATGCTGGCGCGCCCGCGCCTCGTGGCGTGCCCTCCCGACGTGAGAGCCCCTTCGACCATCGGCGAGAGCGTGTTGATCTTCGACACCGACGATCGCCTCGCTCGACGAGTTCGGGAGAGCGAGCGCGACGCGGGCGTCGCCCTCGTCTTACCCGGAGCGGAGTTCCGCCGGTGTGACGCGCTGACGTACACGATCGACGTCACCCGAGGCGAGCACTACACCGCGCTGCTCGAAGCGCTGCGCGGCGAGAGCTTCGTACCTGGACACATCGTCCATCGTTGGGCCAAAGGTGACTTCGGCTACCGGCCCAATCAGATCGACTCGCAGCTCGACCACGGCGTGCGCTCGCTCTACTGGATGGCCCGTGCTCTCGTCGCCGCGCGGTGGGATCGCCCGTTGCAATTCCTGGTTTGGTACGGCGGGCGTCCGGAGCTCGTGCAGCCCCTCGGCGCGTCGGCGACCGGCTTGCTGCGAGCGTTCGCCTTGGAGCAAGCACGCACCACCGTGCGCGCGGTGGAAGACGCCTGGTCGGAAGACGATCCGGTCAAAGCCGAGGTCATGCTCCGAGCGGAGCTCGCCGTCTGGTCGGGCGACATCGAGGTTCGCTACGATAGCGGCGGACGTTGGGCGAAGACGTGGGAGCTCGTGTCGCCCTTGCCGGCGCCGGCCCCGCATCCGGTGCGCGCGCACGGTACGTACGTGCTCACGGGCGGCCTCGGTGGCCTCGGGCTGTTGTTCGCGGAGCGCTTCGCGCGGCTCGCGCCGGTGAACCTCGTGCTCGCTGGACGATCGGCGCCCACGCCGCGGCAGGAAGACGTCATGGCGCGCTGCCGCGCCTTGGGGAGCCGAGTCACGTTCGTGCGATGCGACGTCACCCGTCAGGATGAGGCGGACGAGCTCGTGGCGCGGGTGCGCGCGGAGTACGGGCCGATCCACGGCGTTGTTCATGCGGCAGGCGTGCTGCGTGATGGTCTCGTGGCGACCAAAGGGCTCGATGCCCTGAACGAGGTCATCGCTCCGAAGATCGCGGGGACCGTTCACCTCGACATTGCCACGCGTCGCGAGCCGCTCGACTTCTTCGTGATGTTCTCGTCGCTCGTCGGCGCCGTGGGCAACGTGGGTCAAGCGGACTTCGCGGCGGCCAACGCGTTCCAGCTGGCGTTCGCCGAGTTGCGAGAGGCGCAGCGGGTGACCTCCGAGCGTGCGGGGGTGACTCGCGCGATCGCTTGGGGCCATTGGCACGAAGGCGGTATGCGAGTGACCGATGACGTGGACTCGGCGCTCGCTGCGCGCGGGATGGTTTCACTGTCGAACGAGGTGGGCTTCGCGCTGTTCGACGAGGCGCTCCGCGCGGAGGCTCCGGCCCTGATCGCCGCGCAGGGTGACTCGTCGAAGCTGCTGTCGCTGCTCACGAAAGCTGGCCGAGGCTGACCCATGCAGGAGACGCGAGATCAAACGTTCGTGCGCGTTCAGGCGGTGCTCTGTCGGATCGCCGATGCGCTCCTCAAGCGGGGGCAGGGCGCCGCTGATCCAGAGCGCACGTTGCCCGAGCACGGCTTCGACTCGATCATGCTCAAGGCCTACGCGCGCGCGATCAGCGACGAGCTGCAAATCGATCTTGCTCCGAGCACGTTCTTCACGCACGACAGCATCGCGCGCTTGACCGCGCATATCCTCTCGGAGCACCAGGTCGTGGCGGACGCGCCGGATCGAGCTTCCGGCAAGACGCGCCGATTCGAAGGATTTCGAGGGCGAAGGCTCGAGCCGCTCGATCTCGTCCGGCAAAGCGCCCCCGACGCGAGCCGCCCGGCTGACGTCGCCGTCGTCGGGATGAGCGGGATGTTTCCCGACGCGCCGGACCTCCAGGCCTTCTGGCGGAACCTCGTCGAGGCGAGAGATTCCGTGACCGAAGCGCCGACCGACCGCTTGGACTTCTCCACCTTCGACGCGCAGGACGGAGACCTGGCGAAGGCCGTGCCACATTGGGGGGCTTTCGTTCGCGACGTCGATCGCTTCGACGCTGCCTTTTTCGGGATCTCGCGGCGGGAAGCCGAGGTCATGGACCCGCAACATCGCCTGTTCCTCGAGAACGCTTGGCACGCCATCGAGGACGGGGGCTATTCGCCGCGCGCGTTCGCGGGGCGCCGGGTCGGCGTCTTCGCCGGCGCGCAATTCCACGGCTATGAGGATCTCGTCTTCGGTGCGCGGATCTACGACGGGTACACTGGAACGGGTAATTCCCAGTCGATTCTGACGAACCGCGTCTCGTATCTCCTCGATCTGCGCGGCCCAAGCGAGACCGTCGACACGGCCTGCTCGAGCTCGCTCGTGGCGATCCATCGGGCCGTGCAGGCGATTCAGAACGGCGAGTGCGAAGCCGCGCTGGCAGGCGGCGTCAGCCTCAACCTCAGCCCCAAGGCGCAGGTCGTGACGGCGCAGCTCGGGGTCCTTTCTACGACGGGGCGCTGCCGGACATTCGACGCGCGCGCAGACGGTTACGTGAAGGGCGAGGGCGTCGCGGTGTTGCTCCTCAAGCCGCTCGACCGAGCGCTGGCCGACGGAGATCACGTGTACGGCGTCATCAAGGGGAGCGCCGTCAATCACGGCGGCAAGGTGAGCTCGCTCACCGCCCCGGAAGCGGGGGCGCAGAGCCGGGTCATCATCGACGCGCTCGAGCGCGCGCGTATCCGGCCGGAGACGCTGGGCTACATCGAGGCGCACGGTACCGGCACCGAGCTCGGCGACCCCATCGAAATCGACGGCATCAAGGGTGTGTTCCGGCACTTCGGGGTCCCCTGGGAGTGCGCGTCGGAGGGCGAGCGCTGCCGCATCGGATCGCTGAAGACGAACATCGGGCACCTGGAAGCGGCGGCCGGCGTCGCAGGCGTCGTCAAGGTCCTGCTAGCTCTCTGGCGTCGGGAGCTGCCGCCGTTGCTGCATCTCGAGACCGTCAATCCGTATCTGAAGCTCAACGGGACTCGGCTCTCGATCGTCACCCGACTCACGCCGTGGGAGCGCAGGGCGAGGGAGAACCGACATCCCATACCTCGGCGCGCCGGGGTCAGCTCATTCGGGTTCGGCGGGACCAACGCGCACATTGTGCTCGAGGAGGCGCCGGAGCGATCGCCTCGAAAGGTGGAATCCTCTACCGCCGAGGTCATCGCGCTCTCCGCGAAGACCGAGCGGGCGCTGTTGGCACGGATACGTGCGCTGCGATCGTGGCTCGACGACGTGGGTGACACCTACGCGCTTGCCGACGTCGCCTTCACGATCAACATGAGCGGGAGTAATTTCTCCAAGCGCTGCGCGTTTGTCGTCGGGTCGCTCGCGGAGCTGAAGGCGGCGTTGACCGCGGTCGATCGCGGCGAACGACCCCAGGGATTTCTCGACGCGGAGCGCGCCGCGGACGCCGTTCACGACGCGGCGGTCGAAGCGGCGGCAAGCCCGACGTCGGATTCGAGCCGGCTCGGTCGCGCGCTCGAGGGGATCGCGGCGGCGTTCGTCCGTGGCCGCGTAATCGACTGGGCCAGGCTCTTCTTGGGCCAGGAACGCCGCCGGATACCGATGCCGGGCTACCCCTTCGAGGGAGAGCGGTTCTGGATTCCGAAACCCGAGCAGGACATCAGCCTGGGGTTCTTCGGCCCGGCCTTTGTGCACTCCGAGCTGTCCGTCGATAGCATCCAACCAGCCGGCGCCCTTCTCGTCGTCGGCGGGCAGGAATACGCGCGAGAGCTTCGCGCCCGATGGCCGGGGCTCGACGTTGCCGTTCTCGCCGGCGATGAGAGCAATTACGCGACCGCGATAGATAGGTTGCGCACGGAGAATCGATTTCCGCAGCGGGTGATCTGGTGTGCCCCGGACGTCGACCAGGAATCGGCTGACTGCGCTCGCCACTACCGGATGGCGCTCGGCTCGTTATGGAGGCTCTCGCAGGCCTTGATTCGAGCGGCGCCGCACCGGACGATCGATGTGCTCGCCGTTCACGTGGGGCCGTCGTCAGCCCCGCTGGCCGCGGCGGCTGCCGCGTGGGCGAAATCGGCGCTCGCGGAGCATGCCTCGTTCTATTGCCGCGTCCTAGAGCTTTCTCCTGATCTGGACGCGTCCGCCCGCGCGTCGCTCTTGGCTCGCGAGGTCCTCTCCGGCGACACTGCGTTCGAGGTTCGCTATGATGCGATGCGGAGGCGCTCGGTCAAGAGCTACATTCCGCTCGAGGCCGCGCCGTCGCCCGTTCCCTTGCGGCGGGGCGGCGTCTACATCGTCTCCGGCGCCTTCGGCGCGCTCGGCCGCCGATTCGCCGAATGGTTGGCGACCGAGTGGCAAGCGAAGCTCGTGCTTCTCGGTCGTCGGCTGCCGACGAAAGCGCCGCCGTCGGGCTCGCGAGAAGGCGACGTTCTGGCGCTCGAATGCGACGTGACGCGCCTCGACCAGGTCGAGGCCGCCGTGCGGCGCGGGGTCGCCGCGTTCGGGACAGTGCACGGGGTGTTGCACGTCGCCGGCGTGGGCGGCTCGAAGCCGGTGCTCGATCTCGACGCCATCGAGCTCGAGCGATTGCTGGCCGTCAAGGCGGAGGGAGTCATCCACCTCGATCGCGCGACGAGACATCTTCCGCTCGACCTCTTCGTCGGGTTCTCGTCGTTGGCGGCCGCTGCCGGGACGGCCGGTTATTCGGCGTACGCGGCGGCGAACGGCTTCCTCGATGGCTTCATGCGGGCGCGCGCATTGGCGCGACGGCCCGGGCTCAGCCTCTCGATCGCCTGGCCGTTCTGGGCGGACGGAGCGATGGGGCCCGCGGAGGAAGCCAAGAAGGCGTGGATCGCGTGGATGCGAAAGACGCAAGGTTTGGTGCCGCTGTCGGCCGCGTCCGGCCTGCGCGCCTTCGAGCTCTCCCTGGGGTTGGGCGAGGCTCACATCGTCGTGACGGAAGGGGAGTTGAGCAAGGTAAGGCCCATGTTGGCGGCGGCGGCGCGGGCCGAGCGACAGGGTGAGCCGGACGAGCCGGCAGCGTCGTTGTCTGTGGACACGCCGGTGCCGTCGGGGCCGACGCAATCGAGGCCGTCAGCGCAGGGATCCGCATCGATCGAGCGCGCGCTCGTGGAGCTCGCGGCGCGCATTCTCAAGGAACCCGAATCGTCCATCGACCCGCGCGCGCCGCTCACCGAGTTCGGATTCGACTCGTTGTCGCTCAAGGAGCTCGCGTCGCGCCTCTCGCGAGCCTATTCGCTGCCGATCACGCCCAATCTCTTCTTCCAATATGGAACGTTGCACGCCCTCGCCGACTACCTGATCACGAAGTGGCCCAATCTTCTGAAACCCGCCGGTGAGCCAGAGAGTTCTCCCGTGGAGAAACTCACGACGGCGACGGAACCGGCGATGCAGGGCGCCCGCTCGGGACGAGAAGAAGTGAAACGAACAGAGCCGGGACGAAGCGATCTGGGACGAGAAGAGGGGTGGCAAGAAGGCTCGCTGCGAGGGGGTGATCCGCCGCTCGGCACCGCGCCGGCGGGCTCGGAGCCGATCGCCGTGATCGGGATGGCCGGCGTATTTCCCCAGTCGAAGGACGTCGACGAGCTGTGGGCGCACCTCGCGGCGGGGGACGACCTCGTGACGGAGGTGCCGCGGGAGCGCTGGGACTCCCGCGCCTTCTTCGGCGACTCCACGCGCGACCCACAGAAGACGAACTCGAAATGGGGAGGGTTCGTCGCGGACGTCGACTGCTTCGATGCGGCGTTCTTCCGCATATCGCCGCGCGAGGCGGAGCTCATGGATCCGCAGCACCGGCTCTTCCTGCAAGTCGTGTGGAGCGCGATCGAGAACGCCTGCCACGATCCGCTGGCGCTCGCGGGCCGGAGCGTCGGCGTATTCGGTGGAACGCAAGTCAGCGAGTACCAGGAGGTGCTGGAGGCGCACCGCGAGCGCGACGCGTTCCGCGTAACGGGGAACATTGACGCGCTCCTGGTGAACCGGATCTCGTACTTGCTCGATCTCAGGGGCCCCAGTGAGGTCGTGAGCACGGCCTGCTCGAGCGCGCTCGTCGCCGTGCATCGCGCCCTGTGCGCGCTGCGCCGGAACGAATGCGAGATGGCGATCGTCGGCGCCGTGAGCCTGATGCTCTCGCCGCTCGGGTTCGTCTACCCCAGTCAGATGCGCATTCTGTCTCCGGACGGGCGCTGCAAGACCTTCGACGCGCGAGCCAACGGCTACGTCAAGGGCGAAGGGGCCGGCGCCCTCGTCCTCAAGCCGCTCTCGAAGGCGCTTCGCGACGGCGATCCGATCCACGCCGTCCTACGTGGCAGCGCGGTCAACCACGGCGGCAGAGCCACGTCCCTGACCGCGCCGAACTCGGCGTCGCAGCGCGACGTGATCCTCCGCGCGCTCGCCGACGCAGGGCTCGGCGCCGGAAGCGTAAGCTACGTCGAGACCCACGGTACGGGGACGGAGCTGGGCGATCCGGTCGAGATCGACGGCTTGAAGCAAGCGTTCGCTGAAGGCGGCGCCACCGCGTCGGCGTCGTGCGGGCTCGGGTCCGTGAAGAGCAACATCGGTCATCTCGAGCCCGCAGCCGGCATCGCCGGGCTCGTAAAGGTCATCTTGGCGCTGCGGCACCAGATGATCCCTCGGACCCTGCACGTCGAGACCGTCAATCCGTACATCAACCTTGAGGGCTCTCCTTTTTTCATCGCCGATCGCCCGCGGCCGTGGACGAGTGGACTCGACGCTTCAGGCCGACGGGTTCCGCGCTGCGCGGGAGTGAGCTCGTTCGGATTCGGCGGGGCCAACGCGCACGTCATCGTGGAGGAGGCCCCTCCGCCGGCGCCTTCGGGCCCGCCTCCTGAGAGGCCGTATTCGATGCTCGTGCTCTCCGCGAAGAGCGAATGGTCGCTCAAAGAGCGGCTGCGCGACCTCCGGCGATGGATCGGACAGCACCGCTCGGAGGTGACGCTTGGAGAGCTGAGCTTCAACCTCGCCATGACGCGCAGCCACTTCACGCACACCTGCGCGCTGGTCGTGAAATCTTACGATGAGCTCGACGAGGCGCTCGCGCACCGGCTGGAGGGGCGCCCGTGCGCCGCTGTCGTGAGCGGGACCGCCGCGAGCGGCAGAGACGGCTCGGAGCCGTTGCTGGACGAGCTCTCGGAGTATCTCGCGACGACGGTGGCGCGCGGCGATCTGACGCCCGAGCGATATCGCAGCCTGTTGCTCGCCCTCAGCGAGCTCTATTGCCGGGGCAAGCGGGTGGACTTCGGCGCGATCTTCGGGACCGCGCGAATTCGACATGTGCCGTTGCCTTCCTATCCGTTCGAGAAGCGGCGACACTGGCTCGAGGCGAGCGGCGCGCGGGGCGCGGCGATCGCGTGCGGGACCGACCTCGGCTACTACGAGCCGAGGTTCGTGGACGCTCCTTTGCCCGCGGCCGGCGCGCACGCGCTGCCGCCCGGCGCCGTTCTTCTCTTCGATGTCGATGATGCGCTCGCCCCCCGCGTGAGCCGCCACCTCGGCGGTCGCCCCGTCGTTCTCGTCGAGCAGGGGCGGGAATACCGCCGCGTCGATGCGCTGCGGTACGAGCTTGATCCGGGTGATCCCGAAGGCTACGAGCGGCTTTTGTCGTCGATCGAGGGAGACCACGGAGGCTGCGCGGCCGTGGCGCACCTGTGGGCGCAACACCGATTCTCGCCGGAAGAGCGAGCAGTCGATGCGCAGCTCGACGAGAGCTTCTATTCAGTGCTCTTCCTCGCTCGCGGCCTCGTAGCGCGAAGGCGTCAGGTCCGCTTTCTGTTCGGCTATCGGGAGGCCGAGGGACCGCAGCCTGTGTACGCGGCGATGGTCGGGTTCGTCAAGTCGGTCGCGCTCGAGCATCCCGCGCTCGACATGTGGGTCGTTGCCTTTGGCGGCGCGGCGGCGCCTCCGAACGCGGTGGCCGCAACGTTGGTAAGAGAGCTGGAGAACGGCTCGACCCGCGGCGTGCGCGTGCGGTACTCGAGTGAGCGCCGCGCGATCGAGCGGTTCGAGCGGGTGAGCGCCGAGCGCACCTCGGCTGGCGTTCGAGAGGGCGGCGTCTATGTGATCACGGGCGGCTGCGGAGGGCTTGGGCTCATCGTTGCCGAGCACCTCGCGCGGGCGTACCGCGCCAAGCTGGTGCTCGTCGGACGTGCACCGCTGGACGGAGGCAAGGAGCGCCACATCGAGCGGCTCGCCGCGCTCGGGGCGGAAGTCGTCTACGTCCCCGCGGACGTCACGATCGCAGAACAGGCGCTCGGCGTCGTGGAGCTCGCCGAGCGGCGGTTCGGCGCCCTTCACGGCATCGTCCACGCCGCGGGCGTGGGCGCGGCCGCGCCGATCAAACGGAAGGCCGTCGAGGAGGCGCGCATGGTGCTCGCGCCGAAGGTGCAGGGGACGCTGAACCTGCTGCACGCAGTCGGCTCGCGCCGGATCGATTTTATCGCGCTGTTCTCGTCGATCTCCTCTGTCATCGGAAATCCGGAGAACGTGGACTACGCATTTGCAAACGCGTTCCTCGACGCATTTGCCGCTGCCCGCGCTGGCGCTCCGGGGCCGCGTATCGCCGCGATCAGCTGGCCGCTTTGGGAGGATGGGGGCATGAAGCCGGGCCCGGCGCAGATGGCGGCGCTCGCGCGCTGGATGCGCGAGGCGCAGGGGCTCGTCCCCCTCCCAAGCGCGCGCGGCATCGAGGCGTTCGAGCGCTGCCTTGGTCTCGGCCGGCCCCACCTGATGGTGATCGACGGCGACGGAGCGCTGTTCGAACAGACGCTGTCACGCGCGTGCGAACGCGAGCTCGACGCGGGCGCGGCGGCGGACACGACCGTGAAGCAGTCCGCGGTGTCCACCGTCGAGGCCGCGGATGCGGAGAGTGCCGGGCGCACCCCTGGTCCGTCGGCCGTCGCGATCGAGGAGGAGCTCCGCGCGCTCGTGGGCGCTCAACTGAAGCTCCCGGAGGCGGACATCGACTCCGCCGAGACGTTCTCGAATCTGGGGCTTGATTCAATCTCGCTCAAGACGTTCGTCGAGAAGGCGAATTCGCGGCTCGGAGTAAAGCTGATGCCCAGCGTCGTCTTCTCGTACGAGACGCTCCGGGCGCTGGCGCACCACGTGGAGGCCGCACATTCCCCGACGATCCATTCCTCGTCGGGCGCCCCTCCGACCACCCCGGTGCAGGGGACCAACGGCCGCGTCGCCGCCGCCGCGCCCCCGGCTGCAGTCGATCCCGGTCCGCCCTCGGCCACCGGCGCCGCGGGCGCCGGTACAGGAGCCATGCCCGCCTCGGCCGCCGCTGCGCCGCCGCCGCGTGGCTCGTTCCGCGGCGCGCCCGCGGCTCAACCCGAAGGAATTGCCATTATCGGAATGAGCGGCGCGATGCCGCAGTCACGCGATCTCGATGCGTTCTGGCAACACCTCGTGGCGCGGCGCGATCTCGTAACCGAGGTCCCTGCCGCGCGCTGGGACTGGCGGCAGTACTTCGGCGAGGGCGTCGCGCAGTCGGTCTCGAAATGGGGGGCGTTCCACGGAGATGTCGATAAATTCGACGCGGATTTCTTCGGGATCAACCGGCGTGAAGCGGCGTTGATGGATCCGCAGCAACGCGTCTTCCTCGAGGTCGCGTATCACGCGTTCGAAGACGCCGGATACTCGACCAGCTCGCTTGCCGGGCGATCGGTCGGCGTCTTCGGGGGGATGAACTTCGGCGAGTATCAGAGCCTCCTCGCCGCGCATGGCGAGTCGCACGCGTATATGGCGACCGGCAATTACAGCAGCATGCTCGCCAATCGCATCTCATTCCTGCTCGACCTGGTCGGGCCGAGCGAGACGATTGATACGGCGTGTTCATCTGGGCTCGTAGCCTTGCATCGAGCCGTGCAGGCGCTCGAGACCGGCGAGTGCGAGATCGCGCTCGCCGGCGCGGCGAGCGTCATCGTCAGTCCGCGGTCGTACGTCGTGTCCAGCCGGTTGGGGATCCTGTCGCCCACTGGACGTTGCCGGACGTTTGATGCCGCCGCCGACGGTTACGTGAAGGGGGAAGGGTCCGGCGCGGTCGTGCTCAAGCCGCTCGCTCGAGCGCTGGCCGACGGCGATTCTATCTACGGCGTCATCAAGGGGATCGCCACCAATCACGGCGGTCGCGCCAACTCGATGACCGCGCCCCGCGCCCCGGCCCAGGCGGCGGTCATCCGGCGCGCGCTCGAAAAGGCGAAGGTTGATCCGCGGACGATCACGTACCTCGAAACGCACGGCACGGGGACGAGCCTCGGAGATCCGGTCGAGATCGACGCGCTCAAGCTGGTATTCCCGCCGGAGGGCGCGCTCTCCACGAGAGGTTACTGCGCGCTCGGAGCCGTGAAGACGAACGTCGGGCACCTCGAAGCCGCCGCTGGAATGGCCGGGCTCCTCAAGGCCCTCTTGGCTTTCCGCCATCACAAGCTCCCCGGGAACGTGCACTTCAAGACCCTGAACCCGTATATCCAGCTCGACGACAGCGCCTTCTTCGTGCACGCGGACACCATCGAGTGGACGCGGATAAACGACGACATCCCGCGGCGCGCTGGCGTGAGCTCGTTCGGCTTCGGAGGCGTGAACGCGCATGTTGTCCTGGAGGAGTCACCCGACGTACCGCGCCGGACGGCCGGCCGACCGGCCTATGTTTTCTGTGTATCGGCCAGGAAGCCCTCGCAGCTCTCACGCCGCATCACCGATCTGCTCGAGTGGCTCGGCTCCCAGGCGGACGTCGATCTCGGGGCGCTGAGCTTTACGCTGAACGCCGGGCGGGCTCACCACGCGCATCGTTGTGCGATCGTCGCGTCGACGCGCCACGAGCTCGAGGAGCGCCTGATCGCGGAGCGCGACCGGGTTCGGAGCGCTCCCGACTTGCCCGCGCCCGCTCGCGGGAAGGCGGACGCCGCGGCGCTGAACGCCCGAGATGGATCGCGCGACCCGAGAACGGCGCTCGCGTCGGCGAGCCGGGGCGACCGGCCTGCGCTCGCGTCGATCGCCGATGCCTACGTGGCCGGCGCGGAGCTCGACTGGCAGCTCCTGTACGAGGGCGAGGCTGTGCGCCGCATCTCGATTCCCGGTTACCCCTTCGAGCGGATTCGTTATTGGTTCGACGAGCTGTCTGCGTCGCCGCCGGCGGTGTTGCCGGCCGTGCCTGCGCAGCAATCCAGACGCCCGCTCAAAGCGCTCACGGTCCCCCGCGGAGCGCCGTCTGACAAAGCGCCAGCGTCCGCGCTCAATGGTGATTCTCACCACAAGATTCGTTTGAAGACCATTCGGAGTGAAACTCCGTGACCTACATCGATTGGAGCGCGCGAAAGTGAGCACGAGCAGCCGCCTGAAGCAGATTGTGGCCGACGAACTGCTGCTGAGCCACGAGCAGTTGGACGCCGATGCATCGTTCTCCGAGCTCGGGATCGACTCGATCCTCGCGGTCGAAGTCGTGAAGAAGGTCAACCGCGCATTCGGCGTGGAGCTGAAGAGCACGGCTCTTTACGACCTGCCCTCGATCCGCGCGCTGGCGGAGCACATCGACGGCCCTGGAGTCGAAGCGCCTCGGGGGTCGCGCATTTCCCTGAAGCCAGTGGGCATCGTCGGCCCTGCGCCGTCGTCCATCGTGGACGCGCCCCCGGCGGAGGTGGACACGCCCCCGGCGGAGAGCGCGGCCCCCCGGACCGCGCCGCCTCCGACGCGCGCGCAGGCCGAAATCCGTAGAGAGCTTCGTGAGGTCGTGGCGGCAGGGCTGCTCGTCTCGCCGAACGACTTGAAGGACGCGGCGGCCTTCGCAGAGATAGGGGTCGACTCGATCCTGGGCGTCGAGATCGTCAAGCGCTGCAATCAGGCGTGGGGAACCGAGCTGCCGGCGAGTATTCTTTACAGCTATCCCAGCATCGCCGAGCTCGCCGAGCACGTCGCGGAGATCCTCGCAGAGGCGTCCCACGCGGGCGGCCGCTCACCAGAGGAAAGCAACGGGTCCAGGAGTCGTCCGATCGTGCATCGCGCGGTGTCGGAGGTGCGGCGTGAAGCGCCGCCGAGCGCGGCTCCGGAGGTGCGGCGTGAAGCGCCGCCGAGCGCGGTGTCGGAAGTGCGGCGGGAAGCGCCGCCGAGCGCGGCTCCGGAGGTGCGGCGTGAAGCGCCGCCGAGCGCGGCTCCGGAGGTGCGGCGTGAAGCGCCGCCGAGCGCGGCTTCCGAGGTGCGGCGTGAAGCGCCGGCCCAAGCACCGGCGGCCCGCGCCGCGGATCCGGACGAACCGATCGCAGTCGTCGGGCTCTCTTGCCGTGTACCCGGCGCGCGCGATGCGCGCGAGTTCTGGGTCAATCTCTACCAAGGTCGCGACTCGGTGCGAGAGGTGCCCCACGAGCGTTGGGATCCGCAGCTCTGGTTCGATCCGGATCGCCACGCGCCGGGCAAAACATACAGCAAGTGGGGGGGATTTCTCGACGACGTCGACAAGTTCGACCCGCTCTTCTTCAATATCTCGCCTGCCGAGGCGAGCTGGATCGATCCCCAGCACCGCCTCTTTCTCGAGGAGTGCTGGTCGGCGCTCGAGGACGCTGGCTACACGCCGGACGACGTGCGCGGCAGGCGTGTGGGCGTCTACGCCGGAATCATGAACAATGATTACCAAGAGGTGATCATCCGGTCGGGCTCCAGCCCCAGCGAGCACGGCACGACGGGCATCGCCGAGTCGATGCTCGCCTCACGTCCGTCGTACTTCCTGAACCTCAAGGGCCCGGCGCTCACCATCAACACGGCATGCTCGTCGTCTCTCGTGGCCATTCATCTGGCGTGTGAGTCGCTCAAGAACCGGCACACCGATATGATGATCGCCGGCGGCGTGACCTGCTATCTGACCGAGTCGTCGTACATCGGAATGAGCAAGCTCGGGATGCTCTCGCCCCGGGGGGTGTGCTCGCCGTTCGACGACGGAGCCGACGGTATCGCTCCCAGCGAGGGGGTCGGCGTCGTCGTCCTGAAACGTTTGAGCGACGCGATCGCTGACGGAGACAGGATCTGGGGGATCGTTCGGGGGTCTCTGACGAATCAAGACGGCAGGACCAACGGGATCACGGCGCCGAGCTCGATCTCGCAGAAGGCGCTGTTCGTCGAGCTGTATGAGAGGACGGGGATTCACCCGGAGAGCATCCAGTACGTCGAGGCTCACGGCACGGGGACCAAGCTCGGCGATCCGATCGAGGTAGAGGCGCTCAGCGGGGCGTTTCGCACGTTCACGCAGAAGTCGCGCTTCTGCGCGCTCGGCTCGGTGAAAGGCAACATCGGCCACACGTCGGGCGCCGCCGGCGTCGTGAGCCTGATCAAGGTGCTGCTGTGCATGAAGCACCGCACCCTCGTGCCATCGCTCCATTACGAGCGTTCGAATCGGCACATCGCCTTCGAGGAGACGCCGTTCACGGTTCAGACCGAGGTAGCCGCATGGGAGGCGCCGCAGGGCGCGCCGCGGCGCTCCGCGATCAGCTCGTTCGGGTTCAGCGGCACCAATGCCCACTTGATCGTGGACGAGCCGCCTGCATTGCCGATCGCCCCGAGCACGCCCAAACCGGCTTACCTGTTTGCGGTCTCGGCGCGGACGCCCGACGCCCTCCGGCAGAGGTTGGCGGCTCTCTCCGAGGCCTTGACCGAGGCTGATGGCCGTATCGACCTTCAAGCTCTGAGCTACACGCTGAACCGCCGCCGCGCGCATTTTGCACATCGCGTCGCGCTGATTGCCTCGTCGGTGAGCGAGCTCCAACAATTGCTGGAGGCCGCTCGCCGCGGCGAGGCGGGGCCGCGCGTCGTCCTTGGGCCCGCTTCAGCCAAGGAGACGAGCGCCTCCGACGCGCTCCTTTTCACGGAGGTGCTCACCATCGTGATCGAGCAGGTCCGGCGGCGAGACGGCCTAGACGATGCGAGCTACGCGCGCAAGCTGACGGTCCTCGGGGCGCTCTACGCGAGAGGGCTGGACGTCGATTGGGCGATTCTGCACGAGGGAGAACGCTCCCGCCCTTTAAGCTTGCCCGGTTATCCGTTCCAGAGGCGTCGGTGCTGGATCGAGGTGTCGTCCAATGACTCGGCGAGCAAGGCGTCTCCGGCTCTGGCTCCGTCGCATCGAGTGAGCCCCCGGGTCCAGGAGAACGGTGCTCATCACAATGGTGCGCGCGAGAACGGCGCGTATGAGAACGGCGCTGGCCTCTCCCGCGGTTCGTTCGCGACGCCGGTTTTGGAACCGAGCCATGGGGTCGAGACGTTCGAGCTCTCCGAGGAGCAGCCGACGTTGGCCGATCATCGAATCGCCGGGCAGTCGATCGTTCCAGCGGTGCAGTATCTGGAGCTGATCCGCGCCGCGCTCGAACGCGGCGGCAAGCGGGCCGTCCGGCTCTTCGGGTGCGTCTGGCTCGACGCCTGCCGGGTCCGCGGCTCGGCGCCGCGACTTCGTTTGTCGCTTGAAGAGGCCGGACGGTTCGTCTTTAGCTCGACCGACGAAGCGGGGCGAACCGTCGTTCATTGCCGCGGCTCCTGGGAGGAGAGGGACCTCGCCCGGATCCCGCCCCCGGTGGCCCTCGCGCCCCTCCTCGAGCAGGCGGTCACGGTCTTGAAGGGCGCGGAGATCTACGCGAAGTTCGCGCGGCTCGGGATCGACTACGGCCCGAGCTTCCGAACGCTGCAATGGGTTCAGCGCGCGGGTACCAAGCTCGTGGCGAAGATCGAGGCGCGTCCTTCGCGAGGCGGAGAGCTCGTTGTGGCCGGTCTCCTCGACGGTGCGCTTCAAAGTCTCATCGGGTTCGCGCAGGACGAGGGCGAAGGTTCGTCGGTTCCGTTCAGCATGGATGCCGTGGAGGTGTACGGGCCCGTCGACTCCGAACTGTACGTCGTCGTGGATGTCAAACCATCCAAAGGCCCCGGTCCCAGCCTGTCGCGTCAGGTCGATCTCAAGCTGATCGCGCTCGATGGGCAGGTGCGGGTCAGCATCGAGAATCTCACCGTTCGGAAGTATGCGAACAAGACGCAATCCATCCAGGCGCCGACGAGCCCGCGCGTCGTGTTGTGTGAGGTCGACTGGCGCGACCGCCCCGCCGGGGAGGTGCCGATCGACCTGGCCGCTGCGCGTGGCGTGCTGGTGCTCGAGGGGCGAGCTGGTCTCTCGAGTGCACTCCAATCCTGGTGTTCCGAGAGGCAGCATCGGATGCCGATCATCTCGGTGACCCCCGACGGGCCGTTCGCGCAGCTCGGTCCGGCCGAATACTGCGTCGACCCAAGTCGCCCGGAGGACTTTGCTCGGCTGTGGAGCGCTCTTGCGGCCGGTGGCATCGCGGTGAGTCACGTGCTCAACCTTTGGTCCATCCACGGCGCGCAACGCGGCGGGGCCGGGGAATCGCTGGAGGACAGAATAGCGACGGGCCCGCTCGCGACGTTCGATCTCGTCGCCGCCTCGGCTCGGGCAGGGACGAGGAAGCTTCGCCTCCTGCATGCGTACCTTACGGATGACCCGCTGGCCGGCGCCGACGCGATGATGGCTGGTTTTGCGGAGAGCGTCGTCCGGGAAAAGCCGGACTACGACCTCCGGGTTGTTGGGCTTGGAGACGCGTGCCGTGCGCCGTCGGTGCTGGTCGACGTGCTCGCACGAGATCTGTTCAGCAAGGGCGCGCCGCGCCACGTGCGGTGGGTCGATCCCCGGCAATCGCGCTTCATGGGTGTGCGACGCCTGGAGGCCGACGCTGCCGGCACGTCGGCGGTCGCGGCGGCGCCGGTCGCCGGTGGTGTCTACCTCGTCACGGGCGGCATGGGCGGCGTGGGTCGTCACGTCGCGCATTGGCTCGCGTCGGAGTTCGGCGCCCGCCTCGCGCTCGTCGGGCGGCACGCCCGCGATCCGATGATCGAAGCCAAGCTCGAGCCGCTGCGCCGCGCGGGCGCGGCGGCCGTCGAGTACTTCTCCTGCGACGTTGCATGCGCGGACGAGGTCGACGCGTTGATCCCGGCGATCCAAAACAAGCTCGGCGCGCTGCGCGGAATCATCCACGCGGCCGGCGTGCTCAACGATTCGCTTCTCGTCAACAAGACACGCGCAGACTTCGAACGCGTCGTGTCGCCGAAGGTGTTCGGCGCGGTTCACCTCCATCGAGCCACCGCGCGCCATCATCTCGATTTCTTCGCCGCGTTCTCGTCGCTGGCGGCGCTGAAGGGGAACGTGGGCCAGGTGGACTACGCGACCGCCAACGCCTTTCTCGGCCACTTTGCGGCGTGGCGCGAAGGGCAGCGCGAGAGAGGTGAATGCTCGGGGATCACCGTAGCCATCGACTGGCCGCTCTGGCGGGACGGCGGAATGCAGGTCACCGCCGAGATCGAGCAGCGGCTGCGAGACGCGTTCGGTCTTGAGCCGCTCGAGACGGGGGAGGGGATGGACGCGTTCCGGACGATCCTCGCGCGGGGCGTTCCGCGTGTCGCCGTGGCACGCGGGCGCGTCTCCGCCGTCTCTCGTTACCTCGGCCTGGAAGGCGACGACGTCAAGGTATCAACGGTCACTGCGGGCGCGATCGAGCGCGGGCCTGTCGCGGCGATGCACGAGCCCCCGCCGCAGCGGACGGGCGGCGATCCCGGTCAACGAGAGCAGGCCGCTGTCGCCATGTTGACTCAGATCTGCGTGGCGACCCTCGGGCTCGACGCTGCCGACGTCGACCCCGACGCGCCGTTCGACACGCTGGGAGTCGATTCGATCCTCATGATGAAGATCCTGTCGGCGATCGAGCAGCACGTCCACTTGCCAGTGCCGCCCAGCATGATCCTCGAGAATCCGACCGTCCATCAGCTCGCGAAGGCGCTGGTCGCCGAGGGTTTCGTCCGGGAGCCGAGCGCCAAGGCGAACGGCGTGCGGACGGAAGCTCCGGCCCCGTCCATGGAGCCGATCGCGCCTTCGCGGTCGCCTGCCGCCGCGCCGGTGCCCGCTGAGCGGGCGCCCGATCGCCGGATCGCCGTGATCGGGATGGCTTGCCGCTTCCCGGGTTCTCCGAGCCCGGAGTCGTTCTGGGAGAATTTGCGGGGCGAAAAGTGCCTGGTCACCGAGGTGCCGCCCGATCGCTGGGACGTCGGTCGATCGTTTAGCCCCGATAAGAGCGCCGGCAGATCCTACTCGAAGTGGGGCGGCTTCATCGAAGGCGTGGATCTCTTCGACAACGAGTTCTTCGGCGTCGCCGACGAGGACGCGGTGGTGATGGATCCCCAGCAGCGCATCGTCCTCGAGCTGACCCAGGAGTTGTTTGACCGGGCGGGGTATGCACGCCGCGAGATCGAGGGGCGAAACATCGCCGTGCTCCTCGGCGCGTCGCAGAGCAGCTACATCAACCTGGTCGAGGGCAACCTGAGCGACAAGCAGCTCGCCAAGGCCGTCGTGAGCACCATTTCGAACATGGTCGCGGCCCGGGTCGCCGACTTCTACAACCTCAAAGGCGCGGCCCAGACCATCGACGCCGCCTGCGCCTCGGCGCTGATCGCGGTGCACGACGCCTGCAAGGCGCTGGTCGACGGGTCCGTGGACATGGCTGTTGCGGGTGGCATCGGGCTCCTCCTGGACGACCGCCAGTTCGTATCGTTCAGCCGCGCCAGCGTCCTGTCGGATACCGGCGTTTGCCGCGTCTTCGACGAGAAGGCGAACGGCTTCGTCCTCGGCGAGGGCGCGGGGCTCGTTCTGCTCAAACGATACGACCAGGCCGTGAAGGACGGTGACCGGATCCTCGGCGTCATCCTGGGATCGGCGGTCAATAACGACGGCCGCACGATGGGCTTGACCGTGCCGAATCAGGCGGCGCAGGAGGCGGTGATCGAGCTGGCGCTCGCCAACGCCTCGGTGTCGGCTGACACCATTTCGTACCTCGAGGCGCACGGCACGGGGACGCTGCTCGGCGATCCCATCGAGGTCAAGGCCGCTTCCAAGGCGTACTCCAAGCAGACCGAGGCGAAGCGGTACTGCGGCATCGGTTCGGTGAAATCCAGCGTGGGGCACCTGATGCGGGCCGCCGGGATCGCGAGCTTGATCAAGGTGATCTTGTCGCTCCAGCACGGGACAATCCCCGCGACGCTCCACTGCGACGAGCCCCACGCGCGATTCCAGTTCGAGCAATCGCCGTTCTACCCGGTCCGGGGCACGCAGGAGTGGCGCCCGCTCAAGGGAGTGCGCCGGGCGGGGATCTCGTCGTTCGGTTTCGGCGGCACCAACTGCCACATGATCGTGGAGGAAGCGCCTCGATCGGTGCCGGCGCAACGGCAAGAGCGCCCCCCTCAACCGTTTCGGCGTCGGCGCTTCTGGGCGGACGGGAAAACCCCGGCGCCGAGGCACGACGAACGCCATCTGTGGGACATCCTCAGCCGCCTCGAGCGGGGCGAGCTGAGCTCGGAACAAGCGACGCGAATGACCGCGCAGGCACTTTGACGCGAGGGAGCGGGCAAATGGACACGGCTTTACGGAAAATCTTCGAGAGTGTCGAGCGAGGCGAGCTGTCGCGCGACGATGCGATGCGACGAATCGTCACGCTGCGCGGCGAGCAGCGCCCCTCGGCGACGGACGCCGCGTTCTCGCGCCAGTTCTCGCTCGGGGACGCGTACGTCCGCGATCACCTCGTGCAGAGCGAGCCCGTCCTGCTCGGTGTCACGTACGTGAGCCTGGCGCTCGACGCGTGGAGGCGGACCGGGCGCACCGGCGGTGCGTGCGCGCTCCAACGCGTCACCTTCGTCGAACCCATGAAGGTGCGCGCCGGCGTCCCATGTCACGTCTCGGTGGAGATCGAGGAGCACGCGGGCGAAACAAAGTTCCGCGCGCTCTTCACACACGCGGACGGGGCAGGCGGCTCGCGCATCCCGGCTCACGGTGAGTACGTGCCTGCCCCGGGCGGGCGGCCTCCGGCGATCGAGCTCGAGGCGGAGCTGCGCGCGGCGTCGGCGGTTGTTCCGGGGCACGATCTCTACGGGCGGCGCGACGGCATCGAGCACGGCCCTTCGCTCCACACGGTCCGCAAGGTCCACGTGAGGGGTGATCGAGCGATCGGCGAGCTCGCGCTCTCGGACGTGCTCGCCTTCGAGACGACCTACGAGAGCGTCCATCCCGCGCTGCTGGATGGGGCGATTCTCTCCGCGGCGGTCCTCCTGCCGGAGGGCGCGCGCTCCAAGCCCTTCATTCCAATTTTTATCGGCTCGCTCACGCAGTATGCCGCGGTCCCCGCCCGCTGCTTCAGCGTCTCCCGGCTGGTCAAGGCCAACGACGAGGTCACGATCATCGACATCGTGCTCGTGGACGCGAGCGGCAGCGTGCTCGTCGACGTCCGAGGCTTCACCTGCAAACGCATTCGAGCGACGAACAGCTCGGCGACCGCGGAGCAGGCGAGGCGCGACGTCACGCCGGCGCCTCTGGTCGCCCACGGCGTCGAGGCTCGCACTTCGGACTCGACCGATCTCGTCGAGAGCTACGTCGTTCGCAAATTGGAAGCGTTGGTCGGCTCGTCAAGGCCCCTCGATCCTAAGACCAACTTCATGGATCTCGGGATCGATTCGAATCAGCTCGTCGGTCTCGCAGCCAGCATCGAGAAGGAGGTCGGTGTTCAGCTCTATCCGACGGTGTTCTTCGAATATCCGAACTTGCGCGACCTCACCGCCTTTTTCGCCCAGGAATACGGCGAGAAATTTCGCGCGTTCTGCGGCGTGACCGTTGAGTCCCCTCCGCGGCCGACGCCGGCCGCGAAGCCGGTCCAGAGCAGCGCGCCCCGGCAAGCCGACGAGCGCATCGCCATCATCGGGATGGCGGGGCGCTGGGCGGAGGCGCCGGATCTCGAGGCGTTCTGGCGGAACACCGCGCTCGATCGGGATGTGGTGCGGGAGGTGCCGCTCGACCATTGGGACTACCGGCCCTGGTTCGAGGCGGGCACGCGACAGGCCGACAAGACCTACGCGAAGTGGGGCTCGTTCGTGAGCGACGTCGCCGAGTTCGACGCGGAATTTTTCGGCATATCGCGACGAGAGGCGGAGCTCATGGACCCGCAGCAGCGCCTGCTGTTGCAAACGCTCTATCACGCCGCCGAGAACGCCGGTTACGGCGTCAAGATACGCGGCTCTCGAGCGGGTGTGTTCGTCGGCTGCTGCTTCTACGACTACGCGCAGGAGATGGGCCGGGTCGGCAAGGTCGTTGATCCTCACGACGGGACCGGCAACGCCGCGACCATGCTCGCGAACCGACCTTCATTTTTCCTCGATCTGCGCGGGCCGAGCCTCACCATTGATACCGCGTGCTCGTCGTCGCTCGTCGCCCTCGACATGGCCAGCGACGCGCTGCGCCGGGGCAAATGTGATCTCGCATTTGTGGCGGGCGTCAACCTGCTGCTCAGCTCCTGGCACTATCGCTATTTCTGCAGCATCGGCGCGTTGTCTCCGACGGGGCGTTGCCACACGTTCGACGAGCGCGCGGACGGCTACGTCCCCGGGGAAGCGGTCGGCGTTTGTTTGCTCAAGCCGCTCTCCGCCGCGATCGCGGACGGTGATCGGATCCACGCCGTCATCACCGGCTCCGCGGTGAACCACGGAGGCTACACGCCGTCGCCGACCGCGCCCAACACCAAGATGGAGACCGAAGTCATGCGCGAGGCGTGGCAGAACGCGGGGGTCGACCCCACGCGCATCGGCTACATCGAGGCGCACGGCACGGGTACTCCGCTCGGGGATCCCATCGAGATCAACGCGATCAAGGCCGCGTTTGCTGCGCACACGGCCGAACCGGGCTTCTGCGCGGTCGGGTCGGCCAAGGCGCAGGTGGGTCACACCGAAGGGGCGGCCGGCATCACCGGCGTCATCCGGACCGTGCTGGCCATGCAGAACGAGACAATTCCCGCGTTGCACGGTTTTCGGAAGCTCAATCCGTACATCAGCCTCGAGGGGAGCGCGATCTACATCCCCGCCGAGAAACGGCACTGGCCCGCGCGGGCGGGTGAGCCGCGCAGAGCCGGGGTCAGCTCTTTTGGGTTCGGAGGGACGTACGCCCACGTGGTGCTCGAAGAGGCGCCGCCTCGGTACGTCCCGGCGGAGGGCAGTCCGCGGTCCCACGTGTTGATCGGCATTTCGGCCCGGAACGAGCGTGCGCGGAGCACGCGCGTGACCGAGCTCCGCGATTGGTTGGCGGTGGTCGGCGACGTCTCGCTGGCCGACTTGGCGTTCACGTTGAACAGGACTCGCGCCCATTGGGCGTCGCGGCACGCGTTTGTCGTGCAGAGCGTCGACGAGCTCCGCGCGGCGCTCGACGCCGTGCTACGGGGGGAAGCGCCCCCGTCGGTCCTGTCGTCGAACGCCCGCGTCAAGCCGGAGCGGCACGCGGCGGCCGCCTTCGAGACCGCCTACCGCCGGCTCGCAGAGTGCGGCGACGGCGAAGAGCTTCGAGCGGTCTTGCGCTCGATCGGGGCGCTTTACATCGAAGGTGCTGAGGTCGACTGGGCGCGCGTTACGCCTGGTGCCCGCTTGCTTGACGCGCCGCTCTACCCCTTCGCCACCGAGCATTGCTGGTTCGACCATCGCACCGCGCCGCCCACCGAGCACACGACGGCGCCTCACGTGATGTCGGCGCCGCCGGTGTCAGCGCCGCCGGTGTCGGCGCCGCCGGTGTCAGCGCCGCCGGCGTCGGCGCTGCGCTCGGTCGATCGAGTCGAGGACGCTGGGCGTTCGGAGCAACCCGCGGCGTCGCACGTTTACGCCAAGAGCGTGCGCATTTTGAGTGACATCTTGCTACTGCCCGAGTCGAAGATCGATCGAGACGCCGAGCTCACCAGCCTAGGCGTCGACTCGGTCATGACGATGCAGTTCGTGATGCGAGTCAACGAGGTCTTTGGGCTTCGCCTGACGGCCGCGGCGCTCTACGACGTCACGCGCGTGGGCGACGTGCTCGACCGCCTCACCTCGATCATCGAGGGCGCGGCTGCGTCGACCGCTGACTCGACGGTCTCGAGGGGGTCGGAGTCGGTCGCGAGCCCCGCGCCGGCAGCGGCGGCGGAGCCACCAGCGGCGGCGGAGCCGCCCGTCCGGACCGCGGATCCGGCGAGCCACGCTCCCGAGTCTCCTTCCGCCCCCGAGCGGAAGCGGCTCGTTCTCAAGCGAACCGGGGTGGTGCAGCCCTCGAGTGTACCCGCTGGGGCGCGCTACGTGCCGTTCTTGAGCTTCAACACGGCGGGGCACAAGGTGCCCCTCTTTCTCGTCCACCCCGGCGGGGCGGGGGCCGAGGCGTACATCAAGCTCTCCACCTACCTCGACAAGAGCCAGCCGCTCTACGCCATCGAGTCGTACAACCTGTACAGCGGCGAGCCGCTGATCCGCACCGTCACCGAGCTCGCGGCAGTGTACCTCCGCCATCTGCGAGAGGTCCAACCGCGCGGCCCCTACTATCTCGGCGGGTGGTCGCGCGGCGGGATGATCGCCTTCGAGATGGCGCAGCAGCTCCGGGCGAGCGGCGAGCAGGTAGGCACGCTCTACCTGTTGGACACCTATGTGATGAACGAGCGCGAGAAGCTGGTGGCGCTCGACAACGTCATCAAGCACTCGCTGCCCAACTCAGAAGACGGCTCGTTCCGGAGCCTGCTCCGGAAGAACCTCGCCACCGAGCGAATCGCGAACATCGTGTACGACCCGCGCGAGTTTCCGGGGCGGACCATCCTGTACAAGGCCAATCAACCGCTCGAGGCCTCGGTCGCCAGGGACACGATGCGGCAGGTCCACGTAACGATGCACGAGGGCATTCCGCGGGCGGCCAGCGACGGGGTCGACGATGTGATCGACAACCTGAACGCGTTCATCAACGAAGACACGATCGCCGATTTCAACGCGCTGGGCGCCAAGCCCGACAACGGCTGGTCTCGTTACATTCCGAACCTGCTCGTCCGGGTCATCGAGGGCAACCACTTCAGCATCATGGGGGAGCGGACGCTGCGCCCGATGGTTGAGCACATTCAGGCGGACCTGCTGGCGACGTCGGCTTCCGGCCGGAGCGGCGCGGCGCGAGAGCGCGACGGGATGGGCGCCCATGTCAAGAGTCGGGCCAACGGAGACCTCGTTTTTGCGACCTCGGACATGGGGGATGAGAGATGAAATGTGAATGGGCGCTCCGCCGCGGTGACTCCCCGGAGCTGTTTCGCGTCCTTGGCACTCCCGACGCGTCGAATGTCCCGCACGCGGACGTGGCGGACGACTCGCACGCGCTGATGATGTATCGGCAGATGGTCGCGCTCCGCGTGCTCGACGAGCGGGCGCTCGTGTACCACCGGCACGGTCGCATCGGCACCTGGGCGATCTCGTGGGGCCATGAGGCGATCCACGTGGGCGTCATGGCGGCCCTGCGCGACACCGACTGGGCTTTCCCGTCGTACCGCGAGAACAAGCTGTGCCTGCTCCGGGGCATGTCGCCCGAGGCGATCCTGGCGGGGTGCCGCGGTCAGCCCGAGGGGTTCTGGAATCCCCACGAGTGGCGAGTTGGCTCGATTTGCATTCCGGTGGCCTCTCACGTCCCCCACGCGGCGGGGTTCGCTTGGGGCGAGAAGCTGCAAGGGCGCGACACGGTCGCGGCGGTCTTCTTCGGCGACGGCGCCACGTCGGAGGGCGAGTTCCACGAAGGAGCCAATTTCGCCGCGGTGACGCGGGCCCCTGTCTTGCTCGTGTGCACGAACAATCAATGGGCGATCAGCACCCCCGTATCGCGCCAGACTCGGGCGATGTACCTGGCGGACAAGGCGGTGGGTTACGGCATTCCAAGCGTGCGCGTCGACGGAAACGACGTGCTCGCGGTCTACGAAGCCACCCGGCAGGGGGCCGAGCGGGCTCGCGACGGGGGGGGGCCCGTCTTCATCGAATGTGTGATCTATCGGGCGCAAGCCCACGCGTTTCCGGACGATCCAAGCGCGTACCGCGACGATGTGGAGGCTGAAAAGGCGCGGCGCGAGGAGTGCCTCGGGCAAATGGAGGCATACCTTCGGGCGCGCGGGCTGCTCAGCGACGAGCAGGCGGCCCAGTACCGATCGGAAGCGCTGGCCTCGGTGGCCGCGGGCATCGTCAAGGCGGAGGCGCTCCCGACCGCCGACCCAGAGCTGATCTTTCAGCACGTCCTCGAAGAGCAAACTCCAGCCATGCGGAGCGACATGGAGCGACTCCGCGCCGTGCGCACCCGCTACGGATCACCGTGAGGATCGGTAGATGACCCTACTCGCATTCGCTGACGCGATTAACCTTGCTCTTCGAGAAGAGCTACACAGAAATCCGCGCGCGATGCTGCTCGGCCAGGACATCGGGCGCAGCGGCGGTGTGTTCCGCGTGACCGCCGATCTGCAGCAGACCTTCGGCGCCGATCGCGTCGTGGACGCGCCCATCTCCGAAGCGGGGATCGTGGGGATGGCCGTTGGATTGTGTCTCTCGGGCTGGCGGCCGGTCTGCGAGCTCCAGTTCGACGCTTTCAGCTATCCGGCGCTGAACCAGATCTTCACCCACGTGAGCAGGTACCGGTGGCGGACGCGGGGCGCCGCAGCGATGCCGATGGTGATCCGCATGCCGTGCGGCGGCGGCGTGAAGGCCCCCGAGCTGCACTCCGACTCGCCGGAGGCGTATTATTGCCACACACCCGGCCTTGTCGTTGTCATGCCCTCGACGCCCGCGGACGCGAAAGGGCTCCTGACCGCAGCGCTCCGCGCGCAGGACCCAGTGGTGTTTCTCGAGCCGAAGAAGCTCTATCGCCACGCGCGGGGCGAGGTGCCGGAGACGGAGCACATCGTCCCGCTCGGGTCGGTGCGCACGGTGCGTGAGGGGAGCGACGTCACGCTGATCGCGTGGGGGGCGATGATCGACGTCGCCGTGCAGGCGGCGGATGTCGTCCGCGAGGAGGGAGTCTCGGCGCACATTTGCGATGTGCGTACGCTCTCGCCGCTCGACAGAGCGGGCATCCTGGACGCGGTGAGGGCCAGCGGCCGCGTGGTGATCGTGCAGGAGTCGCCGAGGTCATGCAGCCTGGCCAGCGAGATCGCGGCGCTCGCGGCGGAAGAAGCCCTGTATGACCTGCGCGCGCCAGTGGTGCGCGTGAGCGGGTACGACGCTCCGTACCCTTATTACAGCGTCGAACACTATCACCGCCCTGACTGGGCGCGGGTCGTTGACGCCATCAAGCAAGTGCTCGCGGCGTAGGACAGGTATCTGATATGGGTTTCGTTTACGTATTGCCGGATCTCGGGGAAGGAATCGCCGAAGCAGAGGTCGTGCGCTGGCACGTCGCCGAAGGCGACGACGTGAAGGAGGACGATCCCCTCGTCGAGGTGCTCACCGCCAAGGCGACGGTCGACGCGCCCTCACCGAGGACGGGCAAGGTGCTCAAGGTGGTCGCCCTGACAGGAGAAACCATCCAGGTGGGCGAGCCGCTGGCCGTCATCGGTGAGGCCGGCGAGGACGTCGAGGCCATCCTCCAGGCGAACGCCAAGGCGAGCTCGCGGCGGCCCGCGGGCGCGGCAATCCAGGTCCTGCCCAGCGTCCGCAAGTTGGCCGCGGAGCTCGGCGTCTCGCTCGAGGCCCTACAGCACTCCGGCCCGATCACCGCGGATGTGGTGCGGGCCGCCGCGCGGGGAAATCTCGGCGCCTCTGTGCAGGGAAACCTCGGCGTCGGCGTCCGTGCGCGGCGGCGGCTCCAGGGCGTCGGCCGGGCGGCTGCGCAGAACCTGTCGCGCGCGCAGCTCGTCCCGACGGTGATGGTCGTCGAGGAGGCCCAGCTGGATGCGCTGTTCCGCCTCCAGCAGCTCCTTGATATCGGCTACGTGCCGTTCCTCGTGCAGGCGGCGATCGCGGCGTTCCGCGAGGTGCCCGAGGCGAACGCTCGATTCGACGAAGCCAAACAGGAGCTCGTGATCTACGACCAGGTCGACATGGCTGTCGCCGTGCACCTGGACGAGGGGCTGGCGGTCCCCGTCATGAGCGACTGCGCGGGGCTCTCGCTCCGTGAGCTGGCGGAGAAGATCCGCGACCTCGGAGAGAGGGCGCACGCCAACGCGCTTTCGCCGAGCGAGAGCATGGGAGGCACATTCACCGTCTCATGCCCGGGGGACGCGGGGGTGCTCCTCGCGGCGCCGCTGCTCAACGTGCCGCAGGTCGGGCTCCTGGCGCTGCACCGGCTGTCGCGGAGGCCGATCGTCGTCGATGGCCGATTGGCCGTGGGGTGGGCGGCGCACGTCACGTTCACGCACGATCACCGCGCGATCAACGGCATGACTGCCTGCCACTTCCTTCGGCGCGTGGTCGAGCTCTTGTCGAAGCCGCTCCAGGCGCTCGAGGCCGGGATCTTCCGGCCCGGCGATCTCCAATCTCAAGCGAGCCGAGCGCCGCGTCCGGGCGCGTCGGAGCCTTCTGGGGCGCTGGCCGCCGAGCTGGGCGGGCTGCCCGAGCCGCGCCGGCGCGACCACCTCGTCGCGGCGATCGAGGCGCGCCTCCGCAAGCAGCTCAATACCAACTGGACGTTTGATCGCTCCCGGACATGGTCGGATCTCGGCTTGAACTCGTACGGCGCGGTGTCCTTGCGCAGTTCGCTGAGCGACGCGTTGGGGTGCGAGCTGCCGCCGACGCTCTTGTACAGACACGCGACGCCCGTCGCTCTCGCCGAGCACCTCCTCGGATTGCTGCGCCGGCCGGCGGCTCCGGCGACGCTCACGCCGGTGCAGCTCCTCCAGCGGCTCCAGGGGATGCAGGAGCAGCAGGCTCACGCGCTCCTCGTGGAGCTGACCGAGGGGCGAGCTGCGCGGGACGCACAGCCGCGGCAGACGAAGGGCGAGGACCTGATCGGCGAGGCGGGGGGCGCGGCGGCGTCGGACGTGGAAATCGACGCGCAGCTCGATGACATCTTGGGCGCCGATTCTTCGGCGGGGGCATAGGTCGTGAGCGACGAGCAGACAATCCGGCTGCGCCGCGCGATGGCGGCCGTCACGAAGCTCCAGGCGCGAATAGCGCAGCTGGAGGCAGGGGCGCACGGCGCCATCGCGATCGTCTCCATGGCCTGCCGGTTTCCCGGCGGCGTCGACAGTCCGGAGGGGTTCTGGCAGCTCCTGGATGACGGACGGGACGCCATCACCGAGATCCCGCGTTACCGGTGGGACGTCGACGCGGTCTATGACCCGAATCCGGCGACGGTCGGCACCACGTACTGCCGCGTGGGCGGCTTCGTCGGCGAAGTGGACCGGTTCGATCCTGGTTTCTTCGGGATCAGCCCGCGCGAGGCGCTGACGATCGATCCGCGCGAGAGGTTGCTCCTCGAGACAGCGTGGGAAGCGCTCGAGCGGGGAGGGATGACCGCCAAGCGGGTCGCCGGCTCCTCGACAGGCGTCTACGTCGGCATTTTGACCCTGCCGGAGTACCAAATTGACGCTCTCCGTGACAGGGACCGGATTGACCCGTACACGCTCCTCGGCACCACCCACAGCGCGATGGCGGGCCGACTCTCGTATTGGCTCGGCCTGCACGGCCCCAACATGCCAGTCGACACGGCATGCTCGTCCTCCCTCGTGGCCGTGCACCTGGCCGTGCAGGCGCTCCGGGCGGGGGAGTGCGATATGGCGCTGGCCGGAGGGGTGAGTCTCCTGCTCGCCCCGGAGGGCTACGTCTATTTCTCTCGCCTGACAGCCCTCTCCAAGACGGGGCGGTGCCATGCGTTCTCCGCCGACGCCGACGGCTACGTGCGGGGCGAAGGCTGCGGGATGGTGGTGCTGAAGCGCCTGGAGGACGCGCAGCGGGACGGTGATCCGATCCTCGCCGTGATCCGGAGCAGCGTCGTCAATCAAGACGGGACGTCAAACGGTTTCACCGCTCCCAGCGGCGTCGCTCAGGAGCAGATGCTGCGCCGGGCGCTGAAGCAGGCGCAGATCGAGCCGGCCACGATCGACGTCGTGGAGTGCCACGGGACGGGGACGATCCTGGGCGATCCGATCGAGGTCGACGCGCTGGCGAGCGTCTATGGAGAGGGGCGCTCGCCGGACCGCCCCCTGCTGCTCACGTCGGTGAAAACGAACATCGGACACACCGAAGGGGCCGCGGGCATCGCGGGGATGATCAAAGCGGTGCTCGCGCTGCAGCATCGCCGCGTGCCGCCGTCGTTGCACTTCAACGACCGTCCGAACCCGAACATCGCTTGGGATCGCTCTCCGGTGAAGGTGGCGACCACCGCGATACCGTGGGAACAGAGGGAGCACCCGCGGCGCATCGGTGTGTCCTCGTTCGGGTTCTCGGGGACGAACGCGCACATCATTCTGGAAGGGGCGCCTGAGGTCACGCCGAGCGCGGCGCCGCCGAAGCTGAGATTGCCACGGGTCCCGCTGGTGTTGTCGGGTCACACGGAGGAGGCGCTGCGGGGCAACGCGGAGCGCCTGGCGGCGTGGCTGGACGACCACGACAGCTCGCTCCTGGATATCGCGTATAGCCTCGCGGCGACGCGAACCGCCTTCCGGGAGCGCGTCGCGGTCTCGGTGGCGGACGCACCGTCGGCCAAGGAGGCGCTCCGCGCCTTGGCGCGAGGGGATCTGCCGTCCGACGCGATCCGCGCGACGGCGCGCCGAGACCGGGCCGTCTTCATCTTCCCCGGCCAAGGGAGCCAGTACCCGGGCATGTGCCGGACGTTGCTGGACGAGCCGGTGTTTCGTGAGGCGCTGGCCGCGTGCGACGCCGCGATACGTCGGCACGCAGGCTTCTCGGTGCTGGAGCTGCTGGAGCAAGACGACGATGCGCAGCGGAGCGCGCTGGAGAAGGTGGCCATCGTCCAACCGGTCTTGTTTGCCGTCGCCGTCGCGCTCGCGCGGTTGTGGCAGTCCTGCGGCGTAGAGCCGGCCGCCGTCGTCGGGCACAGCCAGGGAGAGGTCGCCGCGGCCGTCGTGGCCGGCGCGCTGTCGCTGGAGGAGGGCGCGCGCGTCGTCAGCGTTCGGAGCCGCCTCTTGAGCCGGCTGGACGGCAGCGGGGCGATGGTCAGCGTTGGCCTCCCGATGAAGGAGGTGGAAGCCCTCCTGGCCACACACGAAGGGCTGTCGGTGGCCGTCGTGAATACGAGCGAGTCGACCGTCGTCGCGGGCGATCGTTCCCGGTTGGAGGCGCTGCTGGTCGAGCTGGAGCGTCGAAGCGTCTTCTGCCGCCGCATCGCGGTGGACTATGCGTCGCACTCGCCGCAGATGGACCCGATCCTGGGAGCTATCCGCGAGGGGCTCGCCGATCTCGCGCCCCGCGAGGCGAGCACGCCGTTCTACTCGACGGTGCTCGGCAAGCAGGCGATCGGCACCGAGCTGGGTGGCGGATACTGGGCGGACAACCTGCGTATGCCCGTGCGGATGGACCTGGCGCTCGAAGCGCTCGGGCAGCGCGACGCCGCCGTGCTCCTGGAGGTGAGCGCTCATCCTCTCCTCGCCGCCCCGCTCGGGCTTGCGGGGCACGAGGCCGTTGTCGGTTCGCTCCACCGCGACGCGGACGCCGCCTCGCGCTTTCGAACGGCCGCCGCACAGCTCCATGTGCACGGCGTCGAGGTCGATTGGGAGAAGGTCTACGCGGCTGCGGGCGCGAGGCGGACGGCCGTGCCGACCTATGCGTTCCAGCGCGACCGCTACTGGTTGGAGAAGCCGAAGGAGCGACGGCCGCAGCGCGGAGGGCACCCGCTGCTCGGGGAGCGCATCGAGCTCTCGACGCCGAAGAAGATCGCGGTATGGGAGAGCGCCATCGGTCTCGAGGCGTTGCCGTACCTCAAGGATCATCGGGTCGAAGACGCGATCATCTTCCCAGGCGCGGGCTTTGTGGAGATGGCCCTCGCGGCGGCGAAAGAGCTCTTCGGTGGAAGAGCTCACGTGGTGGAGGATCTCTCGCTCGACGTCGCGCTCGTTCTCCTGGAGGAGGCGAAGGTCGTTCAGCTCGCCTGCGTGGAAGACGAACCGGGGTCGATGGGCTTTCAGATCTCGAGCTGGGAGGACGCGAGCTCGTCGTGGGTGCGGCACGCGCGGGGGAAACTGCGGCTCGGCGAGCCGGAGAAGGTCGCACCGGAGCCGCCTCGCGAGGTGCGCGCGCGCTGCCGCACGGCCGTGAGCGGCGGCGAGTACTACGGCGCGCTCTCGGAGCGAGGCCTCGTTTACGGGCCGTCGTTTCAACGGATCGCACGCCTCTGGGTCGGAGAGAAGGAGGCGCTCGGCGAGATGCAGCTCGCGGGCGACGGGACCTCGGGGGCGAGGCGCTACATCGTCCCTCCCGACTTCCTCGACGGCTGCTTTCAGGTGTTGATGGCCGCGTCGGGGTCGTCGACGGCGGGGCCGATGGTCCCGGTAGGCGTGAAGTCCGTGCGGGTTCGGGGGCCGCTCGAGGGCAACGTATGGAGCCACGTTTGGCTCCGAGAGATCGACGAGGCGAAGGGCAGCTTCACGGGCGACGTGTCTCTGCTGGACGAGTCCGGAGGCGTGCTGGTCGACGTGCAGGGGCTGCGCGTCCAGCGGCTCGAGCGCGGCGCGGTCGCGGGTGAGGAGATCCGCCGCCTTGAGCACCGCTTTCATCCGGCGCCGTTGCCGGAGCGCGAGCGCACGGCCTCGGGCAGGTCGGGCCGGGTCGTGATCCTCGCGGACGAGGGCGGCGTCGGGGATGCTCTCGCGAACGCGCTGCGGGCGGAGGGGGTATCGGCCACGTCCGTACGCGCTTCGGAGATCCCCCTGGAGGGCTCACGGGTCTTCGAGGATCTGTTCGGCTCCTCGCCGTGTCGAGACATCGTGCACCTCTGGAGCCTCGACGGCCCGCCGCCCGATGAGATCACCGTCGCCTCGCTGGCGCGCGTCGGGCAGCGCGACTGCGGAGCCCTGCTCCACGCCGTACAGGCGCTCTCGCGCCTCTCCTTGCGAGACGCGCCGCGGCTCTGGATCGTCACGCGCGGCGTGCACCAGGTTGGGGCGCCATCGACCCCGAGCTCGCCCGGCCCCGCGCTGCTGTGGGGGCTCGGTCGAACGATCGCGGCCGAGCACCCGGAGCTCTCCTGCACGCGGCTCGATCTGGCGCCGCGACCGCTCCCGGACGAGGTGAACGAGCTCGCGAGACATCTGCTCGCCGACGATCGCGAGGACGAGATCGCGCTTCGTCAAGAGGGCCGCTTCGTCGCGCGCGTGGGGCCCGCGGCGAAGCTTCGGTCCGCGGGGACGTCGTTTGGCCCGACGAGAATCGCCCAGGGCGCGACGTACCTCGTCGTCGGTGGGCTCGGCGGCCTCGGATTGTCGCTGGCCGCGTGGTTGGTGTCCGAGGGGGCGCGCAACCTGGTGCTGACGAGTCGGCGCGGAGCGCACACCACGGAGCAGATCGAGGCTGTCGCGCGAATGACGGCCTCCGGGGCCCAGGTGGTCGTCGAGGCGGCGGACGTCTCGGTGCGCTCCGACGTCGAGCGCGTGCTGGAGCGAATCGCGAAGGAGCTGCCGCCGCTGCGCGGCGTCGTGCACGCGGCCGGCGTGCTCGACGACTCCCTCCTGGAGCGGCAGACGGCCGAGCGACTGGCGAAGGTGACCGCGCCCAAGGTGGCTGGCGCGTGGCACCTGCACGAGCTCACGCGCGATCAACCGCTCGATTTCTTCGTCCTCTACGCCTCGGCGTCGGGGCTCCTCGGCGCCGCGGGACAGGCCAATTACGCCGCGGCCAACGCATTCCTCGACGCGTTGGCTCATCATCGGCGCGCCCTCGGCCTCCCCGCGTTGAGCCTCGACTGGGGAGCGTTCTCCGAGGTCGGTTTGGCGGCGGCGCAGGACAACCGAGGCGCGCGGCTGGCGACCATGGGAATGCGAAGTATGACGCCCGAGGAGGGCATCGCCGTCCTCGCCGAGGAGCTGGGCGGCGACCGCGTGCAGCTCGGCGTCATACCGCTCGACTTGCGGCAGTGGGTCGAGTGCCATCCGCACGTCGCCGCCTCGTCCCTGTTCTCCGAGCTGGTCCAAGCGGCCGGCCAGCTCCGGGGATTGAGCAAGACGGCCAAGTCGATGCAGCAGGCGCTGAGCAAGGCGTCCGCTTCGGAGCGCCGCGCGCTGGTCGAGCGCTTCCTTCGAGAACAGGTGGGGACTGTCCTCCGGATGGATGCGTCCAGGGTCGACCCGACGGCGCCTTTCCGGGGCATGGGGCTCGATTCCCTCATGGGATTGGAGCTGCGCAATCGGCTCGAGACCGGTCTCGGTCTGAAGCTCGCGGCCACGTTGATCTGGACATACTCCAACGTGACCGCTCTGGCGGAGCACCTCTCTGGTCGGCTCGCGGCGGAGACGAGCGGGGACCCACGCGTCGAGACGAACGTTCCGGTCGACGTGCTCGTACACCCGGCGGCTCCGATGAGCGTCGCGCCCATCTTGAGCCTCTCGCACGAGGAGAAGAACGCCCTCCTCGAAAAAACGCTGTCGGCGATCGAGGAATATCTCAAATGACCCAGGGCACAGGGACTGGACTCTCGCAGCTCGATCGAGCGCAGATCGCGCTCATGAAGGCGCAGCATGGGCTGGAGATGCTCGACCGGATCCGGTCGGAGCCGATCGCCATCGTGGGCATGGCCTGCCGGTATCCAGGAGGGGTCAACACGCTCTCTTCATACTGGGATCTCCTGAGCCGGCGCGTCGACGCGATCAGCGAGACGCGCGCGCGCTGGCCCGACGCGGCGGCGGGCGCGGCGCCGGAGGTCCGCTGGGCGGGACTCCTCGATTCGGTCGACGCCTTCGACGCGGAGCTCTTCCACATCGCGCCGCGCGAGGCCGTGAAGCTCGACCCGCAGCAGCGCCTGCTCCTCGAGCTGACCTGGGAAGCGCTCGAGGATGCGGGCTACGCCCCGGACGGGCTCGTCGGTGCGCCCGCGGGAGTCTTCGTCGGCATTTCGAGCGCCGACTACGCCCAGCTCCTCACCGCCGCGCCGCCGGCCGACGTGGACGCTTACAACGGGACGGGCAACTCCAGCAGCTTCGCAGCCGGGCGCGTGTCGTATGTCTTCGGCTTCCAAGGACCGTCGGTGGCGATCGACACCGTCTGCTCGTCGTCGCTCGTCGCCACGCACCTGGCCTGTCAGAGCTTGCGAACGCAAGAGTGCGATCTGGCGCTGGCGGCCGGCGTGAACCTCATTCTCTCGCCGCGTTCGATGGACATTCTGGTGCCGCTGAAGGCGCTCTCTCCCGACGGGCGCTGCAAGACCTTCGACGCGCGCGCGAATGGCTTCGTCCGCGGTGAGGGGTGCGGCGTGCTCGTGCTCAAGCGCCTATCGGACGCGCTGCGGGATGGAGATTGCATCTGGGGTTTGATTCGAGGGTCGGCCGTCAACCAAGACGGCAGCTCGACCGCGCTCACTGCGCCGAACATGCTCGCGCAGCAGCAGCTGCTCAGGCGTGCGCTCGCCCAGGCGAAGCTGTCTCCGTCCGACATCGGCTACATCGAGGCACATGGCACCGGCACGTCGCTCGGCGACCCCATCGAGGTCGAGGCCCTCAGCAGCGTGTTCGGCGCCGCCCGCGCGGATGGCTCGAGCTGCGCGCTCGGCTCGGTGAAGACGAACATCGGACACCTCGAGGCGGCCGCCGGAGTCGCCGGGTTGATGAAGAGCGTCCTCGCGCTTCATCACGAGTGTATCCCCGCCCATTTGCACCTGCGCGCGCTCAATCCGCGGATGTCGCTCGAGGGGACCCCCTTCGTGATTCCGACGAGCGAGCTCGCCTGGCCGCGCGGCGCGAAGCCGCGTCGGGCGGGCGTGAGCTCGTTCGGCATGAGCGGGACCAACGCTCACGTCGTGCTTGAGGAGGCACCTTCGCGGCCGGCGTCGGCGAAGCCGGAGGTCGAGCGGCCGGTCCACGTGATCCCGGTGAGCGCGAACACCGCCGAGGCGCTCCGCGCGCTGGCCGGAAAGTACGCGCAAAAGCTGGCCGAGACCGAGGACCGGCTGGAAGACATCGCGCACACCGCCGGCGCTGGGCGGAGCCGTCTCCCGGAGCGACTGGCGGTGGTCGCCCGGACGAAGCAGCAAGCCCAGGAGAGGCTCGAGGCGTTCGCGCGAGGAGAGACGGCGGCCGAGTGCGCGCGCGGTCGGGCCGACCGGTCCAAGCCGGCCAAGATCGGTTTTTTCTTCGCCGATGGCGGTGCGCATTACGCGGGAATGGGCCGTTCGCTCTACGAAACAGAGCCCGTGTTCCGGCAGGCGCTCGATCGCTGCGACGCGGAGATGAAGCGGATCGCGGGCCGGAGCCTGCTCGGGGTGATGCTCGGCGGAGGCGCGAGCGGCGGCGCGCTCGACGGAGCCGAGGATACGCTGCCGGCGCTCTTCGCGCTTCAGTTCGCGCTCTGCGAGCTGTGGCGGTCGTGGGGCGCCATGCCTGACGCGGTCATGGGCCACGGCGCTGGCGAGTACGCGGCGGCGTGCGCGGCGGACGTGCTCACGATGGAAGAGGGATTGCAGCTCATCATCGAGCGGAGCCGGTCGTCGCAGGCGGAGCCGACCTCGGGGCCTTCCGACAAGGCGGCGCAGGCGACGTTCAAGGCGCCGTCGATCCTCTTCATACCTCACGAGGCCGGGCTCATGGCGAGGCTGGAGCCGGCGCGGGCAGAGTCCTGGCGCCGCGCCGTGGGAGAGGCCATCGCCGCCGAGCGAGGCGTGGAGGTGCTGCGCGCCAAGGGGATCGACGTGTTTCTGGAGGTCGGGCCGCATCCAGCGCGGTTCGGCGAGTCGGCGGCGCGGGTCGAGGACGCAGCGGAGTGCGCGTGGCTGCCGTCGCTGTGCCAGGGGCGAGGCGAGTGGGAGACGATGCTGAGCAGCCTGGGCGAGCTGTTTGTGCGTGGCGCGGGCGTCGATTGGAAACGATTCGACGCGCCGTATGCCCGCCGGCGCGTGCGGTTGCCGACCTATACATTTCAGAGGACGCGCTACTGGTTCGAAAGCAAGTCGAGGCCGCAAAACCGCCGCGGCCAGGAAACGGGGCACGAGCTGCTCGGCGAGCAGGTGGCTCTGGGCGGAGAAGGCGCGTTGTTCGAAAACCGGCTCAGCCCGCGTGACGATCACTACCTCGCCGACCATCGCGTGCTCGGCAAGGTGGTGGTCCCCGCGGCTGGTCTCCTGGAGATGATGTCGGCCGCCGGGGCGAAGGTCACGGGAGCCAAGGTGCGGGTCGATGACCTGCTCGTCCTTGCGCCGCTTGTGCTGGATGATCAGGCGGGGCGAGACGCGCAGGTGGTCGTCGCGGAGCCGGTCGAGGGCCGGCGAAGCGTGAAGATCTACAGCAGGAAGGCGAGCGGCGACGGCGCGTGGACGCTGCACGTCTCGGGCGTGCTCTCGGAGCTCGGCGGCGCAGGCGCCGCGCCGGTGGACCTCGCCGGGTTGCGGGCGCGGTGCGCCGAACCGCAGGACGTGGACGCGGCGTACGCGGCGTTCGAGCGGCAGGGGCTGGGGCTCGGCGAGTCGTTTCGTGGGATGGAAGCGCTGTGGGCCGCGCCCGGCGAGATGCTCGCGCGCGTGCGGCTACCGACGCGGTGCGCGAAGCAGGCGCCGGAGTACGGAATCCATCCGGTTCTCCTCGACACCGCGCTGCAGGTGCTGGCGTCGATCGTGATGCGGGGAGCCGCCGAGGATCGGCTGTATCTGCCGTTCGGGGCGGCGGGGTACGCGCAGCGGACCGACGCGGCGGAGCGCGGCTGGGTGCACGCGCGCTTGACGAGCGACCCGCGCCGCGAGGTCGTGACGGGAGATGTGCAGATCCTCGACGACGAGGGGAGAGTGGTGGCCGAGGTCGCCGGGCTCCAGTGCAAGGAAGCGCCGTCACACGCCCTGCAACGGGCGTCCGGGAGCATAACGGAGCAGGCGATTTACAGGCTTGAATGGGTGGAGTCTGCGCCGCAGGTGGAGGTCCCGCCGGTGCGGGGCCGGTGGTTGATCCTGGCGGATCACGAAGAGCCCGCGGAGCCGCTCGTGCGTGAGCTGTGCGCGAGGGGAGGGGAGGGTCGATTCGCGACCTGGCCGGAGGCGAAGCGCGAGCTCGAGGCGGGAGGCGCGTTCGAAGGGGTCGTACGGATTTGGGAGCGCGCGAACGGGGAAGGCTCTCCGGCGGATCGCGCCGAGAGCCGCGCCGTGGGCGCTTTGGAGCTGACGCAAGCGCTGGTGCGAAGCGGGCGCGTGAAGCGGCTCCTGTGCGTCACGCAGGGCGCGCAACCGGTGGCGCCGGGGGACGCCGTGGACATGGCGTCGTCGGCGCTGTGGGGATTGGGGCGCGCGGTCTTTCAGGAGCATCCAGAGCTGTCGTGCCGCCTGATCGATGTGGACGAGCTCGCCGGAGGGCTGTGGCGCGAGGTCGTGAGCGGCGACGCGGAGAACCAGGTGGCGCTGCGCAGCGGCAAGCGCTGGGTCGCTCGGCTGGTGAAGGCGCCGCGCGAGCCCGACACATTTTCGCCGGAGACGCCCAATTGCCGGCTGGAGAGCTCGAAGCGAGGTTTGCTCGAGAGTCTGCGATGGGCACCGACCTCGAGGCGAGCGCCGGGCCCGGGTGAAGTGGAGATCGAAGTCCGAGCCGCCGGGCTCAACTTCCGCGACGTGCTCAATGCGCTTGGAATGTACCCGGGCGACGCGGGCCTCCTGGGCGGCGACTGCGCGGGCGTGGTGGCGGCTGTGGGCGAGGGCGTGCAGCACGTCGCCGTGGGGGACGCGGTGATGGGCTTGGTCCCGGGTTCTTTCGGCCGCTACGTCACGGTGGACGCGCGCCAGGTGATCCGGCGCCCGCCCGAGTGGACGTGGGAGCAGGCGGCGTCGATACCCACCGTGTTCTTGACCGCGTGGTACGCGCTCCGCGAGCTCGCGGACCTGAGAGCGGGCGAGCGTATCCTCGTGCACGCGGCTGCGGGAGGGGTGGGGATGGCGGCCATGCAGCTCGCGCGGTGGATGGGAGCGGAGGTCCTGGCGACCGCGAGCGCGTCGAAGCACGAGGTGCTGCGGGCGATGGGCGTCGAGACGATCGCGGACTCCCGGTCGCTGGATTACGCCGAAGCGTGGAGCCGGACGAAGCGGCCCGGCGGCGTCGACGTGGTGCTGAACGCGCTCGCCGGTGATCATGTGGACAAAAGCCTCTCGTTGCTCTCACCGGGCGGGCGTTTCCTGGAAATGGGCAAGACCGACGTGCGGAGCGTGTCGGACGTTGCGTCGAAGCATCCGGGTGTGCTGTACCGCGCGTTCGATCTGCTCGAGGCCGGGCCGGCGCGGATCCAGGAGATGTTGACCCAGATCCTGGCCGGGTTCGCCGGCGGTCGGCTGCGTCCGCTCCCCGTGACGAGCTTCGAAATGAGGCAGGCGCAGGCGGCCTTTCGCTTCATGGCGCAGGCCCGCCACGTGGGAAAGATCGTGCTTCGGGCGCCCGGCCTGGAGACAAAGCGGCCCGACGCGACGGCGCTGATCACCGGCGGACTGGGCGGGCTCGGGCTGCTCGTGGCGCGCTGGTTGATTGAGAAACAGGGGATCGCGCATCTCGTCTTGGTGGGGCGCAAGGCTCCCTCACCCGCGCAGCTCGCCAAGGTCGAAGAGCTGCGTGCGCTGGGCGCGCGCGTGACGGTGGCGCAGGCGGACGTCGCGGACCGCGCGCAGGTCGAAACGCTGATGTCGTCGCTCGGACGGGAGTCGCTGCGGGGCGTAATCCACGCAGCGGGTGTCCTTGAAGACGGGATCTTGATGCAGCAAAACAGACGACGCTTCGCGCAGGTCTTCACGCCGAAGGCGCAGGGCGCGTGGAATCTGCATGAAGCGACGCGGGGCCTCCCGCTCGATTTCTTCGTGCTGTTCTCGTCCGCGGCGGCGATGCTCGGCTCCGCCGGGCAGAGCAATTACGCCGCGGCCAACAGCTTTCTGGACGGCCTCGCACACCACCGCCGAACCCAAGGACTGTGCGGTCTCAGCTTGAACTGGGGGGCCTGGCTCGGGGCGGGGATGGCGGCGTCGCTCGGCCAGCCGGATCGCGTGCGTTTGGCGCGTCTCGGCGTCGGGTCACATACCCCGGCGGAGGGCCTCGCCTTGCTGGAGGACGCATGGCTTCGAAGCGACCCCCAGCTCGGCCTCTTCAAGCTGGATCTGCCCGTGTCGGCGCAAGCCGCCGCGGCCGACGAGGTGCCGCCGTTGTGGCGCTCGCTGATCGTCCAGACCGGGGCGCCGCCGCGCCGCGCGGCACCTTCCTCTTCGGCATCGTCGCCGATCGCGCGATTGGCTTCGCTCTCACCCGCCGAGCAAAGGTCGGAGATCGAGTCCACGCTGCGCCAGGAGGTGGCCAAGGTTCTGTCGTTGCCCACGTCGAGCGCGGTGCCGCTCGCGACCCCGCTGAAAGAGCTCGGTCTGGATTCGCTCATGGCGGTCGAGCTGCGCAACATGCTCACGGCTCACATCGGCCAGACCTTGCCGGTGACCCTCGCGTTCGACTTTCCGACGGTCAAGCAGATGACTGACTACCTGCTGACAGAGCACCTCGCGAAGCCGAGCGAGCACCCGGCGCCCGTCGACGCGCCGGCTGCCCTCGCCAAGATCCCCGCGCGCCGCGGCATCCCGGTGGGATCGGACGAGCCCATCGCCATCGTCGGCATGGCGTGCCGGTTCCCCGGCAGCGACAATCCGCGAGCGTTCTGGGAAGCGCTGATCGCCGGCCGCGACTGCACGTCGGAGATCCCGAGCTCGCGTTGGGATGTTGCCCGTTACTACGACGCTCGACCGGGGACGCCCGGAAAGATGATTTCCCGGCGCGGCGGTTTTCTTTCCAAGGTCACCGGGTTCGACGCGGACTTCTTCGGGATCGCGGGGATCGAAGCCGAGGCGATGGACCCTCAGCAACGCTTTCTCTTGACCGTCGCATGGGAGGCCATGGAGTCCGCGCGCCTGTCGCCGCGGCGCCTGGCCGGCAGCAAAACGGGCGTCTTCGCCGGCCTCTGCAATTTCGATTACGCGCGCCTCCTGTTCACGCACGCGCTCTCCGTCAGCCCGTACGCGGGAACCGGTGGATCTCTCGCCATTGCCGCCAACCGACTCTCGTACTTCTTCGATCTGCGCGGCCCGAGCCTGACGGTCGATACGGCGTGCTCCTCGTCGCTCGTGGCGGCCCACCTCGCGTGTCAAAGCTTGCGCACGGGGGAGTCGGATCTCGCGCTCGTGGGGGGCGCCAACCTCATCCTCGCGCCGGAGGTCAGCATCGCCCTCTCGCAGGCCGGAATGCTGGCGCCGGACGGGCGCTGCAAGGCCTTTGATGCTGCGGCGGACGGGTTCGCGCGTGGCGAGGGCTGCGCGGTGGTGGTGCTCAAACGTCTGTCGGACGCGCTCCGCGACCATGACCGCATCGTCGCCACGTTGGTCGGCTCGGCCGTAAACCAGGACGGGCGCAGCAACGGTTTGACCGCGCCGAACGGCCCGGCGCAGCAGGCGGTGGTCGAGCAGGCGCTCGAGGACGCCGGCGTGACACCTTCGGACGTCGGATTCGTGGAGGCGCACGGCAGCGGCACGCCGCTCGGAGATCCCATCGAGTTCAACGCGCTGCGGAAGGTCCTCGACCGACGTCGAACCCCGGATTCCCGGTGCTGGATCGGATCGGTGAAGACGAACATCGGGCACCTCGAGGGCGCGGCCGGGATCGCGGGGTTGATGAAGGCGGCGCTGGCGGTCCACCACGGCACGATCCCGCCGCATCTCCACGTGCGGACGCTCAACCCGCACCTCGATTCGGCCGACGGGCGGTTCGCTGTTCCCACGGCGTGTGAGCCGTGGCCGGCGTCAGGGGCGCGGCGGATCGCGGGCGTCAGCTCGTTCGGATTCGGCGGCACCAACGCGCACGTCCTCGTCGCCCAGCACGGTAACCCCTAGGGACGCGGAGGGAGAAGCAGGTGGAGCCCATCGTTTTGCTCGAATTTCGCTCCGATCACATCGCGCATTTGATGCTGTGCGATCGTGCAAGCAAGAACATGTTCTCGCGCGCCCTCATCGAAGAGTTGACGAATAAGCTGGCCGAGGTCGCCCGGCATCCGGAGGTGCGCTGCGTCGTCGTGTCGGGACTGGAACGGCATTTCTGCTGCGGCGGCAGCCGGAGCGAGCTGCTCGAGCTCATCGAGGGCAACTACACCTTCGCCGTCGGTCATTTCTATCGGGCGCTGCTCGATTGCCCGATCCCGACGATCGCCGCGATGGCGGGCCATGCCCTCGGTGGCGGGTTGGTCTTCGGCTTGTACGCGGACATCGTGATCTTGGCCGAGGAGTCGATCTACAGCGCCAACTTCATGCGCTACGGCTTCACGCCCGGCGTCGGAGCGACGTGCCTTCTTCCGCACCGGCTCGGGCCCGCGCTCGCGCACGAGATGCTCCTGACGGCCAACGGCTTCCACGGGGAGGAGCTGCGACGCCGCGGTGTGCCCTTCCAGGTCGTCAAGCGCGACCGCGTGCTGCAGCAGGCCCTGACCATCGCCGCGGATCTCGCTTCAAAGCCCGTCACGTCGCTCAAGCTTCTGAAGGCGACGATGACGCAAGCGCTTCGCGACGAGCTCCCTCGCGCCGTGAGCCGCGAGCTCGAGATGCATGAGATCACGTTCAAATTGCCCGAGGTCCGCGCTCGGGTAGAGCTCGAATTCGGATACTGAGGAGTGAATGCCGTGACGTTCGAGACCCTGCACTATGAAAACAGCGGCGGCGCCGCGCGGATCACGCTGCATCGCCCGGAGCACAGGAACGCCATCAACCGTGCTCTGCTCCGGGAGTTGAACGCGGCGCTCGACCTGGCCGAGGCCGCTCCTGACTGCCGCATGGTGGTGCTCCAGGCCGACGGGGAGATCTTCTGCTCTGGTATGGACTTCGACGAGATGGCCAAGCTCGCCGATCAGGTAGACCTTCGGACGATGCACGAGAGGACCGAAGAGTACATGCTCACGCTCAAGCGGCTGGCGACCTCCCGTCGCGTCGTCGTCTCGCGCGTCGGGGGCGCGGTCACGGCGGGCGGCGTCGGCTTTGTCGCCGCGAGCGATCTCGTGCTCGCGACTCCCAAGGTCACCTTCACGTTGACCGAGGCCCTCTGGGGGCTGCTTCCGTCCAACGTCGTCCCGTACCTGGTTCGCCGCGTCGGGTTTCAGGCCGCGTTTCGCATGACGCTCACCGCCGCGTCCATCTCTGCTGAGGAGGCTCACCGGCTGCAGCTCGTCGATTACCTCGGCCCTGATCTGGACGAGCTCGAGAGGGTCATTCGCATACGGCTGAACCGAATCACTCCCGACACGGTGAGCGAGCTCAAGGGGTTTTTTCGGAAGATGTGGATCATCGACACGGCGATGGAGCAGGCCGCTGTTGAAGAGACGGCGCGGCTCGGTGCTTCGGCGACCGTGAAGGAGAACATCCGCAATTTCGTCGAGGCTCGCACGTTTCCATGGGAACGCCGCTCCGGCCGATGAACCGCCCCGAACCGAGGTACCCCTGATGAAGGCCTATATTTTTGCGGGTCAAGGATCGCAGTCGCGTGGGATGGGCCGCGAGCTCTTCGCGGAGTTCCCGGAGTACGTCGCCCGCGCCAACGACATCCTTGGCTACTCGATCGAAGAGCTCTGCCTGAGCGACGGGGACGGCAGGCTTGACAACACCGAGTACACGCAGCCCGCGATCTATGTCGTGAACGCCCTCTCCTACATGAAGAAGGTTCGCGACGGATCGGGTCCCGCTGATTATTGCGCGGGGCACTCGCTGGGCGAATACAACGCGCTCCTCGCGGCTGGCGCATTCAGCTTCGAGGACGGGCTGCGCCTGGTCAAGAAGCGCGGCGCGCTCATGGGCGCGTCAAAAGGCGGTGGAATGGCCGCGGTGGTCGGGTTCGGAGAGAATGACATCCGCGAGCTGTTCATCAAGAACGACATTGTGAACATCGATGTGGCCAACTTCAATTCGCCCTCGCAGTTCGCGATCGCCGGGCCGAAGACGGAGATCGAGGCGGCGAAGAAGGTGTTCGAGGAGGCCGGGGCCGTGTACCACATCCTGCGGGTCGGGGGCGCATTCCACTCCCGTTACATGCAGGAGGCGAAGACGGAGTTCGGGAGGCTCGTCGAGACGTTTCAGTTCGCGAGGCTGAAGATCCCCGTGGTGTCGAACCTTCGCGCTCTCCCGTACGCGAACGGCCGAATCGCCGCGGGGCTGACGCAGCAGATCACGGGGGTCGTTCGGTGGAGCGAGAGCGTCCGGTACATGGCGTTGCGCGGCGTGACGGAGTGGGTCGAAGTGGCTGCTCGGCCGGTGTTGACGCCGCTCTTGAAGCGAATCTTGAAGTGAACGATCGCGCCTTGCTCACGTCGCGAGGGCTCCTGGCCCGTCTCTGCCGCCGTCGGTCGGATCGAGATCCGTTGTCGGTGAGCTTTGCAAAGAATCACACGGAGAGATGATCCCATGGACGCCCGAGGCAGACCCGTCGTCTTCATGTTCGGCGGACAAGGCTCGCAGCACTATCACATGGGGCGCGAGCTCTTCGACGCGGACTCGACGTTTCGGACGTGGCTCCTCCGCGGCGATGAGCTGTTCCGGCGCGTGAAGGGCCGTTCGCTCATCGAGGTCATGTTCGATCGGTCGAGGAGCAGGGCCGACCCGTTCGACCGTATTTCGGAGACGCACCCGGCCATCGTCCTCGTGGAGTTCGCGCTCGCCCAGGCGCTCCTCGTGCGGGGTGTCGAGCCCGACGTGCTCATCGGTTACAGCCTGGGCGAGTTCGCGGCGGCCGCGGTCTCGGGCGTGGCGCCGTTCGAGGACGTGTTCATGGCGGTTCTCCGGCAAGCCGAGCTCGTGGTCGAGTGCTGCTCGGAAGCCGGAATGACGGCCGTCATCGGCGACGTGCGCCTGTTTCGAGACGAGCCCCGGCTCTTCGCCGGATGCGAGCTCGTTTCGGTGAATTTCGAGCGACACTTCGTCGTCGCGGGGTCGCTCGCCGCCCTTGCTCAGGTCGAGGCAGAGCTGCGGGGGCGGAACGTCCTCCAGGTCCGCTTGCCGGTGCGGTACGGGTTTCACTCGCGGTGGCTCGATCCGCTGGCGCGTGTCAGCCCAGCGCTGCAGCTCTCGTCCCCGCCAGCGCCGCCCCGGGTCGCCTTGATATCCTGCGCCACCACCGGCCCGGTGTCGCACTTCGATCACCGGCATATCTGGCAGGTGATTCGGACGCCGGTGCGCTTCGCCGATACGATAGAGAAGCTCGAGCACCCGGAACGTTACGTGTACGTCGATCTGAGCCCGTCTGGGACCTTGGCCACCTTCGTCAAGAACATCCTGCCGGGCCACGCGGAGGCGACTGTGGTGCCGATCATGACGCCGTTCGGCGGCGCTCGGGAGATGCTCAGCGAAGCGATCGCGCGTATCGACGCGGCGGTGCACGGCGGGACGTCGCGCGCGCGGCCGGACGGGATTGGAGCCCGCGCCTGATGCTTGGGAGCGCTGAATTTCGTAAGGATTACGGGGTCGACCTCGCCTATGTGGCAGGGGCGATGTACAAGGGCATCGCTTCCAGTGATCTCGTCATTCGCATGGGGCGGGCGAGCCTCTTGAGCTTCCTCGGGACGGGGGGAATGCCGCTCGCGCAGATTGAGCGGGAGCTCGACAGGATCCAGGGAGAGCTCGGTCCGACGCGGGCGTTCGGCGCAAATCTCCTCGCGAACCTGGATGACCCCAGGCTGGAAATGGCCACCGTAGAGCTGCTCTTGAAGGCCAACGTGGTCAACGTCGAGGCGGCCGCGTTCACGCAGATCAGCGATGGTGTGGTGTGGTATCGATTCAAAGGGGCACACTGGGGGGCTGACGGCGAGCCGGCTGTGCGCCGCCGTCTGATCGCGAAGGTCTCGCGCGCGGAGATCGCCGAGTCGTTCCTACGCCCCGCTCCCCCGGCGGTCGTCGAGCGGCTGCGCGCCGCGGGGCGGCTCAGCGCAGAAGAGGCAGAGGTCGCGCTGCGCGCGCCCGTCGCGAGCGACATTTGCGTGGAGGCCGACTCCGGCGGGCACACCGATCGAGGTGTCCTGATCGTGCTCCTGCCATGCATTCTTCGACTGCGCGATCGCGTGTGCAGGGCGCAAGGCTACGCGAAGAGCGTACGCGTCGGGGCGGCGGGGGGAATCGGGGCACCGGAGTCCGCCGCGGCCGCCTTCCTGATGGGCGCAGACTTCGTGCTCACCGGCTCGATCAATCAGTGCACGGTCGAGGCGGGGACAAGCGACGCGGTCAAAGATCTGCTCCAGCGGGTAGCCCTCGGCGACACCGCCTACGCGCCCGCCGGCGATATGTTCGAGCTGGGAGCTCGCGTGCAGGTGGTCGGTCGAGGCCTTCTCTTCGCACCTCGGGCCAATGAGCTCTACGAGCTGTATCGCCGCCACTCGTCTTTGGACGAGATCGACCCGCAGGTCCGCCGGCGGATTGAGGAGCGTTATCTATGCCGGAGCTTCGCGGAGGTGTGGGACGAAACGCGGAGCTATTTCGAAAGGTCGAACCCGGCGCGTCTTCGGGAGATGGAGCGAAGCCCGAAGGCAAAAATGGCGGCCATCTTCCGCTGGTATTTCGTGCACTCGACACGCCTGGCGCTGCGGGGCAGCGCGGAGCAAAAGACGGATTATCAGGTGCAGTGCGGACCGGCGATGGCCGCCTTCAATGAATGGGTCAGGGGCACCCCTTACGAGAGCTGGCGATCGCGACACGTCGATTCCATCGCTGTGCTGTTGATGCGCGGCGCAGAAGACCATATGCGGCGCGCGCAGCGCGATGAGCGGGAGGAGGCGCGGCTCTGAAACCGGTATTTCTTGACTCGGTCGCGGACGCCGCTTATCTGGCTGGGTGAGATCATGGAAAACGCAAAAAACGATCAAGTTGTCAAGGGCGGACTGAGCCGGGCAATGGTGGTGGTGCTGGTATGCATCTTCATGTCGATGCTCGACAGCAGCATCGTCAACGTTGCGCTCCCCTCGATCGGCGAAGCCTTGCACGGCTCGTTTGTGGTCCTGCAGTGGATCGTACTCTCGTACCTGGTCGTCACGAGCGGGCTCGTGCTCGCGATGGGCCGTCTCGGCGACATCTTCGGCAAGAAGCGGTTGTACATCGCTGGTATCGTTATCTTCACCGCGGGCTCCGCGGTCTGCGCGGTCCCCTGGAACGCCGGGTGGCTGCTCCTGGGACGCGCGGTCCAGGGCGTCGGAAGCGCCATCCTGCTGGCGCTCGGGCCCGCCTTGGTGACCGAGCTCGTCGCGCCGGCCGAGCGCGGGAAGGCGTTCGGCATGATGGGCGCGACCGTCTCCCTGGGGCTCATTCTGGGGCCGGGGCTCGGTGGAGTTCTGGTCTCCTCGCTGGGCTGGAATTGGATCTTCCTGATCAACGTCCCCATCGGCCTGTTCGCGGCGGTGCGCGCTCTGCGCGATATTCCGTCGACGCGTCCGGCCGCGCACGAGTCGTTCGATCTTCTGGGCGCCACCGCGCTCTTTCTCGGGATCTCAAGCCTGGTGATCGCGATCACCGGGGGCGAGCGTTCGGGGATGGGTCCCGAGGGCGCGGCGGCGCTCTGGGCGGTCAGCGTGGGCTCGTTCATCGCTTTTGTCGTCGTCGAGCTCAAGGTCAAGACGCCCCTCCTCGATCTGCGGATTTTCAGGAACGCGCTTTTCAGCACGAACCTGGCGGGGGCGGTGCTGAATTCGATCGCTCTCGGCGGGACCCTGGTTTTGATGCCCTTCTATCTGCAGAACGTGCTCGCCCTCAGCGTTCGAACCACGGGGCTGCTCCTCGCCGTGACCCCGATCGCGCTCACCGTGGTTGCCCCGCTCGCGGGAGGTCTGAGCGATCGCTTCGGCGCGCGCCGCCTCATCCTCGGCGGACTGCTGATCACGGCGGTGGGCTTCTACGCGATCAGCACGCTCTCCCAAGAGACAGGCAAGGTCGAGTATGCGCTGAAGTTCCTTGTCCTGGCGGTCGGCGTGGGGCTCTTTCAAACACCGAACAGCGCGACCATCATGTCGTCGATCCAGACGGCGCGCACGGGCATCGGGGCGGGGCTCTTGTCGGTGGCGCGGCTCTTGGGCCAGACCGTGGGCGTCGCGACGGTCACCGGGCTCTGGTCGTGGCGTGTCATGTCGCACGTCGACATGGCCTCGGGCGAGGGCCCGCTGCGAGCGCCGCTGCAGGCGCAGGTCGACGGGTTTCGCGACGTGTTCCTGATTTTGCTGGTGACCACGGTGCTCACCGGCCTCATCGTGGCTCAAGGCTTTCGTTCCGGCACGAGCCCGGTCGGTCCGCTCGCCGCAGGGGGGGGCCGACCGGCAGCCGGCTGAACTCTCATCGGTTGGAAATGAAGCTCATGCAGCGACGCTGCATGAGGGGCGCCCAGGAGGAGGTTGAGTCATGACGCGTGATGAAGTGTTGTCGATCGTGCGTGAAAACATCGTGATGGTCCTTCCGGAGGTGGATGCGGCCTTGCTGCGCCCGGAGAGGAGTCTCTCGGAGCTCGGGGCCAACTCCGTCGATCGCGCGGAGATCGTCGTGGGGGCCATGGCGGCGCTGCGGATCAAGGTGCCGGGCAGCGAGCTCGCCGAGGCGAAGAACATCGGCGGGCTCGTCGACGTCCTGTATCGCAAGCTCAGCGCTTGACGGCGACGCCCCGAGGAGAAGCGGAGCTCGCATGAAAGGCGTGCTTGTCACGGGTATGGGCATCGTGGGCCCCTTTGGGTCGGGGGTCGCGTCGTTCGAGCGCGCGCTCCGCGAGGGGGCACGGCCGTTCACGGTCACGTCGCCCGCGATCTCGACGCGCGCGGGCTACATCGAGGCTCCGGTGCCGGAGGCCGTTCTTCAGGTCGCGTTCGGCGGTCAAGGCCGGACCGGCGAACTTCACCCGCGCCTCCGCAAGCTGGGCGCTCGAGCTCCTCTTGCCGTACAAGCCGCGCTCCTCGCGGCGTCGGAGGCGTTGTGGCCGGCCGGCGCGGCGCTCTCCGGCGAACGGATCGACATCGTCGTCGGAGGGCAGAACCTCACGCACGCATTCGAGCAGGAGGCGCTGCCGGCCTTCCGACAAGAACCCGCCTACGTGAGCCCGAGCGCGGCGCTCCGCATTCTTGACACCGACGTCCTTGGGTGCGTCAGCGAGGCGTTCGACATCCGCGGCGAGGGGATGTGCGTGGCCGGGGCGTCGGCGTCCGGAAACGTCGCGATCATTCACGGCGCGCGCCTCGTCTGCGGCGGCCAGGCCGATGCGTGCCTCGTCGTCGGCGCGCTCGCCGAGCTGTCGCTCTTTCAAATGCAGACGCTCGTCAGCATCGGCGCGCTCGGCGGCGAGTTCTTCCTCGACGCCCCGCACCGAGCTTGCAGGCCGTTCGATCGCCGCCACGGGGGGTTCATCCCTGGCCAGGCGAGCGCCGCGCTGTTGCTGGAGAGCGCTGCGTCCGCTCGTGCCAGGGGGGCGGAGCCGCTCGGATGCGTGCTCGGGGGCGGCATCGTCCTCGACGCGAAGAGCGGCTCGAGCCCGTCCGTTGACGGCGAAGTCGGCGCCATGCGCCGCGCGCTCGCCGACGCAGGTGCGAGCGCGAGCCACGTGAGCTACGTGAACGCGCACGGCACCGGAACGCCGCTGGGCGACGAGGTCGAGCTTCGGGCGATCGCGGAGGTGCTCGGCGAGCGGTGCGCGGAGGTCCCGGTGAACTCGACGAAGGTCGTGACGGGTCACTGCCTCTGGGCCGCGGGGGTCGTTGAAGCCGTGGCCACGCTCGTGCAGATGCGAGCTGGTTTCGTGCACGGCAACTTCAACCTGGACGACCCCCTCGAGACTCCTTGCAGGCTGGTCGGTCGGGCCAGCGAGGCGGCGGACATCGGCGTCGCCCTGAGCAATTCGTTCGGCTTTGGCGGCATCAATACGAGCGTCGTGCTCGGACGAGCATCGGATTCGCGCGCATGATCGCGAGCCTCGGCTCGAGCGCCGCCGGCGCCTGACCTCGGTGTGCACGATCGAGCGGCGCTCCAAGCCCGGGTGAGCTGGCCACCCCGCCCGCGGCTCACGTGGGTGCATCCGGGGGCCAGGCGGTGTACGCTCGTCTGGATCACACGGCGGCAAGACCGCACGAGACCCGGGAGACGACCATGGCCCGCACTGCGCCTGTACCGAACATCCCCGCCATCCCTGGAATGAACCCGGGCGTCTTCATCATGGGAGGGGGCGGGGCCGGTGGCGGGGGCGGTGGCGCTGGAGGAAACGGCTCTGGCGGTAAACAGGGCGGCAATGGATCCAACGGTGGCAAGGACGCCAGCGGCGGCGGGAAGTCCGCGTGTGGCAGTGCAGGCGGCGACGGCGCCGGCTGCCCGAACCACCATGGCGGCAAGAAATCGGGAATGGCTGCGAAGGGCGACCCGGTCGACGTGGTGACGGGCCGGGTGTTCACGATTCCCGCCGTCGACGTCGAGCTTCCGGGACCGCTGCCGCTGTCGATCGTGCGGTCGTACACCACCGCGGCGTTCGAGCGCGACGTCGGGCTGGGGTTCGGGTGGAGCCACTCGCTGGCGTGGGAGATCGAGGAGCGGCAGCGCATCATCCGCGTCTGGACCGACGATGGGCCGGTCGATGTCGAGGCGATGCCCGTGGGCGCCGGCGCGCCGGGCCCCCACGGCTGGGTCCTCGCGCGGGAGGAGCGCGGCTTCGTCCTCGATACCGGCGACGACCGCTGGCACGTGTTCGCCGAAGCGACGGGGAAGCGATACCGGCTGACCGCGATCAAGGACCGATACAACAACGAGATCAGGCTCTCCTACCGGGACGGCGTGCTCGCCGAGATCACCGACAGCGTCGGACGGATCGTCCGGGTCCGGCGGACGCCCGACGGGCGCATCGGCGCCTTCGAGATCAAGAACGCGCGGGAGCGCGGTGTCTGGGTGCCTCTCGCGCAGTACAGCTACGACGCGGCCGGCGATCTCTCGTCCGCGACCGACGCCGACGGATACACGACGCGCTACACGTACCAGGAACACCTCCTCACCTCCCATACGAGCCCCACCGGGCTCACGTTCTCATTCCGCTACGACGATCGGCGCCGCTGCGTCGAGACGTGGGGCGCTTACGACGATGGGCCCGACCGCAGCCTGGCGGAGGACGTCCCGACGCACCTGGCCGACGGGAAGACGGTCGCCAGAGGCATCTACCACTGCAAGCTGGAGTTCGGAGAGGACGGATATGTCGAAGTCGCGGACTCCATCGCGGTTCATCGCTACTTCGGGAACCGCTTCGGCAAGCTCGACAAGGCCGTGAGCGCCGGGGCCGTGTTCAGCCGGACGTACGACGAGCACGGGCACCTCCGGACGTTCATCGATCCGGTCGGCGCCATGACCGTCTGGCAGCGGGATCGCCTCGGCCGCGAGCTCTCCATCACCGATCCGCTCGGTCGAATGACGAAGATCGAGCGCGATCCGGACGGGCATGTCCGCCGAGCGATCGATCCGGCGGGCGGCGTCACCGAGATCGGGCGGACGCCCGACGGGCTCATCTGGACCGACCCCCTCGGCGCGGTGTTCCAGGTGCGCCAGGACGGGCGCGGGCGGCTCATCGAGACGGTGGCGCCGAACGGCGGCCGCACGACGTACCTCTATGATGATCTCGGGAACATGGTCGAGAAGACCGACGCGCTCGGGGGCAAGACGCAGCTGGCCTATGATTACTGGGGTCGGTGCCGCTCGATCCGGGATACGAGCGGCGCGGTGCTGTCGTACACCTATGACAACCGCGGCAACCTCACCGGCGTCTACCGGCCCGACGGCGGGACGACCCGCTACGAATACGACGGTATGGGGGACTGCACCGCGGTCCTCCAGCCGAACCAGCAGGTGACCCGGTTCGTGCGAGGGGGCTTCCACAAGCTCTGCGAGGTGCACAAGCCGAACGGAGAGAGCACGCGGTTCCGGTACAACCGTGAGGGGCGCCTTGTCGAGATCCAGAACGCGCTCGGGGAGCGCCACAGGATCGAGCTCAATACGGCGGGGATGGTGACCAGCGAGCGTGGGTTCGACGGGCGCGTGTCTCGAACCAAGTACGATTACAATGGCCGGATCATCTCCTTCCAGAACGCCGCGGGCGAGAGGACGGAGTACACGTACGACCTCGCCGGGCAGCTCATCGCGCGCACCTTCGACGACGGCAGCGTCGAGAGGTTCACCTACGACGCCCGCGGCGACCTGATCGCCGCTGACAGCCCCGCTGGCTCGTTCACCTATGAGCGCAACGCCGTCGGCTGGGTCGTGTCGGAGACCCAGATCGTGGGCGGCGAGGCCGCGACCATCCGGCGCACCTTCGATCTGATGGGTGACGTCGTCGAACGCACCACGTCGCTCGGTCACTCCGCCAGGTGGATTCGCAACGTCGGCGGGCTCGCCGAGAGGGTGATCCTCGACGGAAGAGACGAGATCCGGATCGCGTACGACGCCGCGGGGCGTGAGGTTTGCCGCGCCCTGCCGCGAGGCGGCCGGATCGAGAGCGTGTGGGACGTGATGGATCGCCTCGTCGAGCGGCGCGTCTGCTCGCCGTCGAGCCGCGTCCACGTCGGGCCGAACGAACCAGAATGGGTGGGCCCGGCCCCGGCGTCGGTGACGGTGCACCACGCGTACCGATACTCGCCTGCGTCGGAGCTCGTCGAGGCGTGGGACCAGGCGTACGGCACGCGCCGCTTCGAGTACGACCCTGCGAGCCAGATCCTGGCGAACGTCCCGGAGCACGAGCGCGCCGAGCTCTTTCGCTACGACGCCTGCGGGAACGTGTTCGACGTCGCCGCCGGCAAGCAGGATCGCTCGTACGGTCCTGGAAATCGCTTGCTCAGGAAGGGAGACACAGAGCTCCTCTGGGACGACGACGCGCGCCTCAAGGAGACGCGGGCCAGGACCTCCGCCGGAGCGCTCGATGTCACCCGATATGCCTGGGACGCGCGTGGGCTCTTGCAGTCGGTCGAGCGCGCCGACGGCACCGTCGTCGAGTTCTCGTACGATCCGGACGCCCGGCGCGTCGCCAAGCGGGTCTCCCGGCGGCTCTCGACCGGGGAGCTGCGGCCGGAGAGCGCGACGAGGTTCGTCTGGGATGGAGCCGAGCTCGTGCACGAGATCCGGCAGGTCACGGGCGACGCGGCTGCCCCCGCCGTGCCGACCGTGGATGCGCGCACGTACGTCTTCGAGGCCGGCGCGCCGTGGGCGCAGCGCGCGGGGGACGGCGAGTGGTATCACTATCTGAACGACGAGATCGGCACCCCGGAGCGGCTCGTCGGCCCCGACGGCGCCGTCGCGTGCGAGCTGCGGCGGAGCGCCTGGGGAAAGGTCGAGCCCGCGCGCAGCGCGTTGGCGCCGGTGTCGACGCCGATCCGCTTTCGTGGGCAGTACTGGGACGATGAGATCGGCCTCTGCTACAACCGCAACCGCTATTACGATCCCGAGGCGGGTCGCTATATCAGCGCGGATCCGATCGGGATCTTCGGCGGTCTCAATGGATTCGCCTACGCGGAGAACCAGCCGACGCGGCTCATCGATCCGGACGGGCTCATGGCCAAGGCCTCGAGCGAGATCGAGACCGCCGGCGGCAAGAGGCACCGCGGATCGAGCGCGTTCGGGGGGCCGCTCGACCCCGCGCTCCAGACCGCGGTCGACAACGCCCACAAGAAGTTCGACGACGGCCAGGTGGCGGGGCCGAAGCCATCGAGCGCCGGACAGTGTGCCGAGATCGAGGCGCTGAACAACCTGGCGAAAGACATCCGGCAGGACCGCCAGAAGAACGGCAAGACATTGAAAGACCCCGCGGCCGAAGACACCGAGATCAGGAAGGAGATGCAGAAACAGGTGAAGGAGGGCAAGATGACGACCAAGACGGACAAGGACGGTCTGCTCATGGATCCGTGCAAGTTCTGCGCGCAGGTCATGCGTGAGCTCGGCCTTCACCCGGCGAACAACGGGGGCACGGGCAAGAAGAACGGTGTCATCGGCTCGGACGGCAAGGCGTGGAACGGCAATGTCTGGCACAAGGGACGCTCCATGCCGTTCAGGACCGCTCCCTCGAGCACGCCGCCCTTCGCAGGCACATGATCTCTCCTTCGCGAGCACCGGATGCGCCGGCCATGGGTCCAGCGGCGGCCGAGCGTGGCGTCCTCGCCTTCTGGCACGAGGTCGAGCGCTGTCGCAGCGCCCCCCTCGGCGGTAAGGCGCGCGCTGGCGCTGTGGCGGCCCTAGAAGGGTGGCTGGAGCATGGCGGTGCGCGCGCGGTGCTGCTTGGGCCGAGCGGGCGCGGCAGATCGATGCTGCTGGGCGCGTGGGCGCTGGAGCTGGCCCGCGCGGGCCGGCACGAGATCGCGTTCGTCCCCGTGAGCCGCCGGTTCGGTACGGCGCTGGAGCATACGGCGCTGAACCTCCTTTATGCGCGCGTGGCACCGTTCCTCAGGTCGCCGCGGCGCACCGGCGAACGGCCGCACGGGGTCGAGGCGACGCGGCGTGATCTTGTGAGCATGCTCGAGGAGGGCCGCCAGCCTGAAGAGAGGCCGCTCATCGTGATCCTCGATGGGATCGACGAGGCCGTCGCGTGGAGCGCCGATGCCGCGCAGCGCTTCCTGCGAGATCTCGGCCCCGGCGTGCGCGCCGTGCTGTCGGCGCGCTCGATCGAGGTGCTCGGAGGGCTCCGGGAAGGGACGGAGTTGGTCGCGCTGCCGCCGATCGCAGTCGACGAGGTCGCGGAGGCTATCGGGCGGAGGCTCGGCGAGCTGCCGGCCAGCGTGAAGGACGACGTCGCCCGGGTGAGCGGCGGGGAGCCGCTTCTCGTGGAGGCGCTCCTCGAGGCCCTCTCGCAGAATTCCGCGGCTGTGGCGCCGCGGCTCGCGAGCGCTCCCGCAGGGGCTCCGGGGGTCCTCGATCTCTGCGCCGGCGGCGCGATCCGCCCTGTTTTGCCTTGGCTTGCAGGCGCGCTCGCGCCGATCGAGGAGGAGGAGCTCTTCGCGATCTCGACGGTGAGCGACGGAGTCTGGAACGAGCTGAGCGGACCGATCGTCGCCGCGAGAGAGTCGGGCCTCGCGCTCCGTCACCCGGCCTGGGCGGAGGCTGTTGAAGAGCGGCTTGCGCCGCAGCAGCGCGCGGCGGTCGATCGCCGGTTCGCCGACCACGGGAAGCGCGCGTTCGCCTCGGGCACGGTCTCTGACTACGTATGCCGGAACTGGCGCGCTCACCTGGAGCGGGTCGGTGCGAGCCTCGCAGAGCGGATCGAGCTGGTCTCGCGCGCGTGGCTCGACGTGTGGAGGACGCGCCCGGATGGCTCGTCCGGGTTCATCGCCGACGTGGACGCGACGGCGGCGTGCGCGGCGAGCCTCCTGGTCGATTCCGCGGCCGGAGGCGATGTCCTGGCGGCGCTGGCCGCGCGGGTCCGCTGCCTGCTCGTGACGAGCTCGGTGCGGACGATCCTTGGCTTCGAGGAGACGCGGCGTGTGCTGGCTGCGCAGGCCGTGCAGGAGGACGAGGAGGAAGAGGAAGGGGCCGAGGGAGGCGAGGGCTCCGCCGGAGCACACATCGAGATGCCGCGCGTGGGCGAGGACATCCTCGATGCTGGACGGCCGATCGCCGACGCCGCGGAGCGCGCCGGTGCCCTGATCCGGCTGGCGCACGAGCTGCCCGACGCCGAGCGCGCCGTCGTGCTCCGCTGGGCGCTCGAGGCCGCCAGCGAGGAGCACGCCGACGGGGGCGCGCTCGCCGCCGTGGCGCGCGCGCTCGACGGGCAGGCGCGCGTGACGGCCGCGCGCGAGGCGGCGGCGCGGCTCGCTCGCGAGCGGACCAAGGAGAGCCGGAGCGCGCGCGTGTCCCTGGCGGCGCTGCTGCCCGAGGCCGAGGCGCTCGACCTCGGTCGCGAGGCGTTCGCCGAGGTCCCGGCCGACGCGAGGAGCGACGAGCTGCCGCGGCTCTCGGAGGCCGCCGCGCGATGGTCTCCCGCGGCGGTGCGCGGGCTCTGGGCATGGTCCCAGGCGCTGCCCCCCTCGGACCGGCACCTGGTCCTCGCTCGCCTCGCTTCGGGGTTGCCCGCGGAGGAGCGGGAAGCGGGCGCGTCGGAGGCGCTGGGGCTCGCGCTGTCGCTGCTCGCGGGCGACGCGCTTCCGCCGGACGCGTGCTGGAGCATCTGCGCGCTCGCGCCGCACGCACCTGCCGGCGCCGCGTCCGCGCTGGTCCGGGCGTGCGCGGCTGCGGCCGGCCTCCACCTCCCGGTGGTGAAGGCCGTCGCCGCGCGCCTCTGCGATCTGGGGCGCGTGGAGGATGCGCTCGCGCTGGTGGACACGCTGCCCCAGCCGTCGGACCGGATCGAGGCGCGAGCCGCCCTGCTCGCGCACCTGCCCGCCGCGGTCCGCGAGGCCGCCTGGGCCCAGCTGTCGGGCGATCTGCAGGCGAGCGACGGCGCGCGCCTGCTCTTCGAGCGGAACGCCGCTGCGTGGACCCGGGCTCTCGGGGCCGATGCGGTCCTCGACCTGTCACGCGAGATCGGCGCCCCGTGGTCAGCCCTGGTCGCGATCGCCGTGGCCTCGCCGGACGACGCGCCGGCGATTGCGCGCGATCTGGTCGAGCGCGCTCTGGAGCAGCCGAGCGACGAGGACGAGGCGCTCTTCGCGCTGATCCCGCTGGCCGCCTCGATGACCGAGCCGCACGCGCGCCGCCTCTGCCAGAGACTCCTGAACGAGCTCGGCTGGAAGCCGCGGCCCGATCTCCTCGACGACTGGACGAAGGACGACCTCGGGCACCTGGCGCCGTTGTTCGCCCGCGTCGCTGGATCTCAGGGCGTCGCCGCGGTGGCCCGGGAGATCGTCGACGTCGCACGGTGGCTGCCCTGAGCGTCCGCGGAGAGACGGGCGGCGCGACGCTTGGAGCTCTTCCGGAGCTGCGTGATCATGGCGGTCCACGCAGATCCTGGGCTTGCCGCTCAGGGGCGGTACCGCGGATCGTCGAGGAAGGCAGTATCGGTCAGCGACCGCAGGAACGCCACCAGATCGGCCTTCTCGTCCGGAGAGAGCCGCAGCTCGTCGATCTGCGGATCCGTCGAGAAATGGCCCAGCCCGCCGCGATCGTAATGGTCGACCACCTCCTCCAGCGTCGCCAGCGATCCGTCGTGCATATAGGGGGCGCTCGCCGCGATGTTCCGCAGACCGGGCACCTTGAATTTGCCAAGGTCTCCCGTGCGTCCGGTGATCCTCTGCCGCCCGACGTCGCCGCCCTCGAGGTAAGTGCCGTTGTTGAAGAAGCCTTCGTTGGTGAGCATTCCGGACGGGTGGCAATGGAAGCAGCCAGCCCGCTCGGTCAGGAACAGCGCCTCGCCGCGGCGCTCGGCGTCTCCGAAGCTCGTGTCGTCCCCGCGCCGGTGGCGGTCGTAAGCGCTGTCGGCGCTGACGATCGAACGGACGAAGCTGGCGAGGGCCTTGCGCAAGGACTCCTCGCCGGGAGGCACGCCATAGGCATCCATGAACGCCTTCACATAGACGTCATCGCCGGCGACACGAGCGACGGCCTCGGCGAGCGGTAGATCCATCTCGTCGGGGTTCTCGATGGGCTTCCCGGTCTGCTCTTCCAGGGTGGCCGCGCGGCCATCCCAGAAGAAGCTCTCGCCCCAGGCGAGGTTCACCAGCGCGGGCGCGTTCCGCTGTCCCAGGCGGCCGTCGACCCCCTGGGAGACGGGGACCGGATCGGCGAAGGCGTACTCCTGTCGGTGGCAGCTCGCGCACGCGATCTCGCCGGTGCGAGAGAGGCGCTTGTCGAAGAAGAGCCTCTTGCCGAGCTGGGCCCTCGCCTCGGTGAGCGCGTTTTCGGCCGGCGCTCTGGCCGCCGCGGTGCGCGCGGGAAAGCCGGCGGGGATGGCGTCCGTGACGAGCGGCGGCAAAGGTCCAGGGGCCGCCGGCCCGTCGTCGCCGCATCCGCCCGCGAGGAGCAGCGCCGCCAGGCCGATGGCCCCGCCAAAGTTGGAGCTCGGCGTCACGGACCGAAGGTGAACACCGTCCGATCGGGGAGGCCGCGCCGCAGGCGCTCACCCGCGAGGAGCTCGTCTCCCACGGGCCCGGGCGGCGGGACGAACCCGGTCATGTCGACGTCCGCCGTGGCGCCCGCGAAGACCTCGTCCATGACGATCCGGACGACCTTGCCCGTCGAGCCGCTCGCGGGCACGGACAGCGCGCCTCGTACCTCGACCCTGGGCGCGAGATCCTCGACCAGGTTGCCTCCCATGTGGACCGCCGGCGGAACCGTGGCCGTCTCTCCCTCGGGATCGACGGGATCCCCCTCGTCCGGCGGAGCCACGTTGCCCTCGTAGCGCAGGAAGAGGTGGCCGGTGTGCGGCCACGTCATCTGGGAGGCTTCCGCCAGAGGCGCGACGCTCGTTTCGGGCCGGGAGCTGTTGCAGGCCTGGTGCAAGCCCCAGATGAAGCTGACGCCTTCGTAGCTGCCAGCCGGAGCGCGCAGCCGGAGCGCGGCCGAGCCCGGGTCCTCGGCGTTGTAGAAGTGGACCCCGTAAGGGGTGGGGGCGCCGTCCGGGCCGACGATATCGACGGGCACGAGGTCGCCGTCCGCCCCGATCAGCGCCGCGTGCGAGACGTAGAAGCGAACGTTGAGCGGCGTGACCGTGCTGCCGTCCGGCGCGACGTTCGGCTCGCCGAACAGGAACGGCTCACCGCCGAGGACGAGCTCGAACGCGAGCTCGACGAGTGTGCCCTCGGTCCGGATGGACGCCGGCTGCTCTGCGCAACCGGTCGGCCAGGTGGCCTCGGCCTGGCCGCCCGCGCCACCGGCGCCGCCGGCGCCCGGTTGGGCGTCCGCGCCACCCGCGCTGCTCGCTCCACCGGACCCATCGGGCTCGCTGCCGCCCGCACCGCCGGTCCCGGACTCGATTGGCTGATTCGAGCCCCCGCCGCAAGCGGCTGCGGCGCCCAATAGCAATCCGAACAACCGGAACAAGCCAGGAGATTTCATCGTGGGATCGATTGTACGCGATGACGCACCACACGGGAACAGATGACGCATCGCCGGGATCTTGCTGGGCGAGACGCGGATGGGTGGTGCGAGCGGCTATACGCCGCCGGGCCGGCCAGCACCATTGTGCCAGGGCGGTGCGCGGGCGAAGAAGGGCGCTCTGCCGCATGACGGCGGGCGGTGACACGCAGGGCAATGGGCAGCCACGCGGCGTCCCCATCACCGCGCTGGCGCCCTCCGGCGCTCCGACAGAGGCGTTCGTTCTCGAGCGGGCCGCCGGCAAAGTGCGACCGTGATCCGGCGCGGCTCAAGCCGCCTTGGACACCTCGCGCAGCTCGGCCGGCTCCTGGTCCCATCCCCGAGAGCTGATCACCTCGCGGATCCACGCGATGTGGCGCCGCTCGTCCTCGAACCCGCGCTCCAGAATGGGCTTCAGATCGTCGGGCGCTTCGCCGCGGAGCGCGGAGGCGTACGTGCCGTTGGTCAGCTCCTCGTTCCCGCGCATCGCCAGCACGGCGGTGCGGTCCTCCTGGCTCGACAGCTTCGTGTAGCCCACGATGATCTTCCCGACGTCGCCGAGCTCCGTGGCGGGCTCGCCGCCCTGCGCGCGCACCCAGTCGGAGAGCTCCGCGACGTGGCGCTCGTGATCGGCCCCGAAGGCAACGAGCTGCTTCTTGAGATCGCCGCCGACGCAGGCGTCGGCCGATATCCGGTACCCCTCAGCCGCGGCGAGGTCGAGCTCGATCACATTGAGGATCATCGTCATCGTGTCCTGGTTCATCTCCGCCTCCGTTCATGAGATCTGGTGTCCGGCATTGCTCCCGCAACCCTGTGGCGGGGCCGGCGCTCCGTCGCTCTGCCGCTCGGCGCGGACGGCACGGCTCCGGAGCCCGATCCAGGCCGTCGCGAGGCCGAGCTCGATAGCCGCATCCACGAGGTAGATCTTGGAGATGCGGCCGCGAAGCGCGTACACGAGAGCGCTCGTCCCGAGCCCCGCCGCGGCCCCTCCGCCGAGCAGGGCGACCTCGGGCGGGATGCGGCCTCTCCGCGCGGAGATCACGAGCGTCGTGCCGATGACCGCGATCAACAGACCTGTCGTCTTCACCAGCCAACGGTCGCTCTTCGGGCCAGTGACCGCCTCGAACGTACGTAGGTTGACGAGCGGCCAGATCCCGGCGAGCGCGTAGAAGAGACCCTGCGCTCCGGCGAGGAAGATCGCCTGTTCCCGATCACGTTTCGTGTTCACCATCGCCGCTGTCAGCGATCGCCGCCGGGCGTGCCGGAGCCGCCATGCGTGCCGGAGCCGCTGCCACCGCCGGGCGTGCCGGAGCCGCCGGGCGAGCCAGAGCCGCTGCCACCACCGGGCGCGCCGGAGCTGCTGCCGCCGCCAGGCGTGCCGGAGCGGCTTCCACCGCCCGGGCTACCGCTGCCCGAACCGGACGAGCCGCGGGGCTTCGCGCCCGGCGTGCTGCACGCGCACTCGCACATGTTCTGGCCTTGCGACGCCCCCGACCTGGCGCCCTGGCCGCCGGAGCTGCCCGTCCCGCCGGCGGGACCCTGGCTCGGACCGGCGCCGCCCTGCCTCGTACCGGAGGAAGAGCCCTGGCCGCCGGAGCTGCCCGCCCCGCCGGCGGGACTCTGGCTCGGACCGGCGCCGCCCTGCCTCATTCCGGACGTCCCGCCGGCGGGACTCTGGCTCGGACCGGCGCCGCCCTGCCTCGTGCCGGAGCCGGAGGAAGAGCCCTGTCCCCGGCCCGAGCCGGTCCCTCCCGGCTGGCCGCTGTCCTGCGCGAACGCGACGCCCGACCCGAGGGCCGCGAGCGCGACGCCGGCCATCAATCCGAAGACCTTCTTTTGCACCATGATGTCCTCCATCCTCCGTTCGCGAAGCCACCGCCCATGCCGCCGGGGCCCGCTCGGCATCGAGGCGCGTGGGCTCGACGCTCCACATCCGCGCCGAACGTTTGGGTCGAACCCGCGTCGAGGGAGGCTCACGCCGTCCTGATTCAACGTCGGAAAATGCCCCACGTACCGCGGATGGCAGCGGGCGCCCGGAAGCAGGCGCCGAGGTGCCATGGCGCGGGGTCGTCACGCCTGCCTGGCGAGCCGCCGGAGCGCGAGGATCCCGGCGCCGAGCACCGCCGCCGCCCCGAGGAGCCGGCGCGCTGTGTAGGCCCTCGACAGGGCCACCATCCCGGCCACGGCCCACGGGGGAGGCGCGCTTTGCTGCGGGGCCGAGATCGCGTGTGACGCCGCTCCCTTCGGCGCTGCCGAATCGCGCTCCGCGAAGAGCTCGATCATCGCGCGCGTGAAGGCGGCCAGATCGTGCGGACCGCGGCTCGAAACCCAGTTCCCGTCGCGCACGACGGCCTCGTCGCGCCAGACGGCGCCGGCATGCACGAGATCGTCCCGAATGCCAGGCCATGACGTGAGCTGCCGGCCGTTCAGGCGCCCCGCCGACGCGAGCATCCACGGGCCGTGGCAGAGCGTGGCGATCGGCTTCCCCGCCTCGTCGATGGCCCTGACGAACTCCCGCGCCGCTCGGCTCTGCCGGAGGAGGTCGGGGTTGATGAAGCCGCCCGGCAAGAGCAGGGCGTCGTAGTCGGCCGGAGCCGCTTGCTCCACCGTCCGATCGACGCGCACCGTACGGCCGGGCCAGTACAGGTTCAGGCCGCGGATGTTCCCGCGTCGGAGCGAGAGCACCTCGACGTGGGCCCCCTCGGCGCGGAGCGCCTTCGTCGGGATCGTCAGCTCGACCTGCTCGAATCCATCGGTCGCGAGCACCGCGACGTGCAACCCCTTCAACCTTTTCCGAAACAGCATCTTCGACCTCGTGACGCGCGAGCGCGCATCTCGGGCTCATTGCAAGGTCTATGCTCTCGATGGCGTGCCGGCGACCAAGTCCAGGAGCATCCGAGAGAACGGCTCAGGGTCGGCCGACGTCGTTCATGTGCCGGTCGACGCCCACGGCCTTCGAACGGAGGAGCTGGAGGCGCACGCCGAGCGGTTACCAGCTCCTGGTCACCCCGCCGTTCCGGTTACCACGTCCTCTGGTAACCGCCCCGTTGCAATGCGATAAATCCGTTGAAATTCAATGGTTTGGGCTTGTGGCCCGAGAGCTGCTTCAGGGGTTGGCAGGAGACCTTACCATGGTAACCGAACCGACATCCCACCGCCTCACGCTTCCCATTCTCCTCGCCACCCTGCTCGCCGCGTGCGCCGGAACGTCCGACGGCGGCAGCTCGACCGGCGACGCGCCGGCCGATCCTGCCGGTCCAGCGCCTCACGAGGGCGCCTCTCCCGGCCAGCAGGCCGCGCCCGCCGTGCCTCCGGCGCCGGATCTCGCGTACCCCGGCAAGGGCTTCATCGTCCACGAATGGGGCACCGACACCGTGGTCGTCGGCTCCGACGGCTCGCTTCAACCGGGGCTGCATCACGAAGAGGAGGACCTCCCCGCCTTCGTCTATGACCGGCTCGAAGCCGGCACGCTCGAAGGCTCGATGTCGACGAGCGTCAACGTGAAGATGGAGACGCCGGTCACTTACTTCTACTCCGAGGAGCCGCTCGACGCGCATGTCGAGATAGGGTTCCCCAAAGGGATCTTCACGCAGTGGTACCCCGCCGTCCGCGAGTTCTACCCGCCCATCATCGCGCCCGGCAGCGTTGCTGGCGTGACGACGTACGCGGACCCGGCGTTCGACCCCGACTTCCCCTTTGGCTCGCCGATGTGCTCAGAGATGTACGGCCCGAACGCGCGCGGGTTCCTCCAGTGGAGCAACATCGAGGTCCTCGGGCGCGACAGCGATATCCCCCTGCCCGAGGCGCCGCTCGATCGGTTCACGTGGGCGCACGCGCGCCAGGTCGGCGCCAACCCGCTCCGCATCGCAGGCGTGCCCGGCGCGATGGAGGCGCCCCAGCACGAGCGCTTCCTGTTCTATCGAGGGCTCGGCAACTTCGACCTGCCCGTCCGCGTGACGGCCGGCACCGGCGGGGCGATCTCCGCCGAGAATACCCTCGACGAGGCGATCGGCGCCGTCTTCGTCCTCAACGTCGGCGCCTCGACGGGGGCGTTCGTCGCGCACCCCCAGGGTATCGCCACGGGCGGCACGCTCGTCGAGCGCGCCCCCTCGCTCGACGGAGCGCCGCCGCTCGACGAGTTCGTCGAGTCGCTCGGCGCGAGCATGATCGACACCCTCGACGCGACCGGCCTGTACCACGACGAGGCCGTCGCCATGGTGAACACCTGGAAGCGCCAGTGGTTCCGGACGCCCGGCGTCCGTGTGCTCTACCTCGCTCCGGAGGCGTGGACCGACGCCTCGATCCCGATCGCCATCATTCCCACGCCTGCCGATGTCGTGCGCGTCATGATGCTCCGCGTCGAGGTGCTCTCGCCCGAGCTCGAGGCAGCGGACGTCGGCGCGGCGCGGCGGCTCGCAGATCCGTCCCTCGCCGGCGACGCCGAGCGCCACTTCGACGATCTCGGGCGCTTCGCCGAGCCGCGTCTCCGCCGCGCGCTCACGATCCTCGGCGAGCCCGCGTACGGCCAGCCCTTGCTCGCCCGCATCGCGGCGGGAGCGACGGCGAGCGCCGCGCGCGAGTAACCTCTCGGCCATGCACGCCCCGCGGCGCGAGCCCTTCATGGCCCATCCTCGGTACGAGCCGGGCGAGATCCTCGGGCAGGGGGCGCAGGGCGTCGTGGGGCGCGTGATCGACCGCGAGGCGCGGGGGCGCGAGCTCGTCGCGAAGGTGTTCCGTCAGGGCGCCTTCCGCGAGGACACCCTGCTCGGCGAGTTCGCGCTGCTCGCGCGCCTGCGCATCTCCGGCGTGGTGCGGGCGCACGATCTCGGGCGGGACGAGCGGACGGGAGCGCCCTTCCTCGTCGAGGAGTACGTCGCCGGCGACGACGCCGCGGCGTGGGTGCAGGAGGGCCCGGCCGCCGAACGCCCGGCGCGGCTCGCGGGCGTGCTCGCCGGCGTCGCGAGGACGCTCGCCGCCCTGCACGACGCGGGGTTCGTGCACAGCGATCTCAAGCCGGCGCACGTCCGGATGCGGCCCCTCGGCGGGGGCGGCGCCGAGGCCGTGCTCCTCGACCTCGGGGCGGCGGTCTCGAGGGCGCGCGCGCCGGGCGGCGCCGTCGCGTTCACCTCGGCGTTCGCCGCGCCCGAGCTGCTCGCCGGGGGCGCGCCCTCGCCCGCGTCCGACCTCTACAGCCTGGGGGCGCTCGCGTGGTGCTCGGCCGCGGGCCGCCCGCCCGGGCCCTTTCGCGCGCGGCGCCCGCTGCGCGACGCCGCACCGTGGGTCCAGCCGAGCGTGGCCGAGGTGATCGAGGCGCTGCTCGCGCTGCACCCGCGAGACCGCCCCCCCGAGGCCCGCGAGGTGCTCCGGCAGCTCGGCGTCGCGGCCGCGGAGGCGGGCATCGCCGTCGGGGCGCCGCCCGCGCCCATCGGGCGGGAGCGCGAGCTCGAGGCGCTGCAGCAGGCGCCGTCACCGTCGGGGCACGTGCGTTATGTCACGGGGCCGAGCGGCGCCGGCAAGAGCCACCTCGGCCGCGAACTCGTGACGCGGGCGCTGCTCGCCGGGCGGAGCGCCCGCTACGTGGCGTTCCCGCGCGAGGCCGACCCGCTCCTGCTGCGGCTCATCGCGTTCTTCCGGGGCGCCGAGCAGGCGCCGCCGTTCGTGACGCCGCCCCGCGACGGGCCTCCGCTCCTGCTCTTGCTGGACGACCTGGATCAGGCCCCGGCCGAGCTCCGCGCCGCGCTCGACGCGTACCGGTGCCGGCCGGCGGCGCCCGGCGGCGCGGCGATCGAGGTGATCGCGACGGCCCGGAGCGCGCCCGAGGGCGCGGCTTGCGTGGCGCTCGGGCCGCTCAGCGACGCGAGCTTCGGCGCGCTGTGCCGCGCGCTCGGCGTGGACGACGAGGCGAGCGTGCGAGAGGCCGCCGTGGCGTCGGGGAAGAACCCGGGGTGGCTCTTCGCGTCGCTCGGCCGCGTGCCGCTCACGAAGGACACGGCGCTCGAGCGGGTGCGCGGGCTGTCGGCCGATGCCTGCGCGACGCTCGCCGCGATCGCGATCGCGGGCGGCGCGCTGCCCGAGGCGCGCTGCTCTCTCGGGTTCGGGCCCGGCGGGCGGGCGGACGCGCGGGGCGGCGGGCAGCAGCGCGCCTCCGGCGAGCGAGCCCTCGGCGAGCTGCTGGCGGGCGCGCTCATCGCGAGGCGGGAGGCGGCGGCCGGCGCGCTCACCACGCTGTCGGCTCCCGCCCTGGCGAGGGACCTAGCGGCGGCGCTCGCCACGCCGGAGATCGCCGAGGAGGTCGCCGCGGCGCTGCTCGCGGACCCCGGCGCGGCTGCGTCGGCGCTCCTCTCGGCGGCGGCGGCGCCGTGCACGAGCGCCCGCCGCGCGCAGCTCCACGAGCGGGCCGCGGCGCGAGCGCGCGAGGCCGGGCTGCGGTCGGAGGAGATCGACGCGCTGCTCGCGCTCGGCGAGGACGCGGACCGGAGGACCCCGGCGCTCCTGTGCAGGCTCGAGCGGCTGACGCGCGACGCGGGCGTGGGCGCGGCGCACCCGCAGGTCGTCGCGTGGCTCGACGAGGCGGCGCAGGGGGACGAGCGGGTGCTCGTGCTCGCGCTGCGGCGGCGCGCGGAGAGGCGCGCGCGTGATGGAGACGCGACGGCGGCGAAGGAGCAGGCGCTCGCGGCGCTCGCGGCGGCGCGGAGGCTCGGCGGCGGGGCGGCCGAGGCGTTCGCGCTGTCGACGCTGGGGCTCGTGGCGCTGATGCGCGCCGACTGGGGCGAGGCGGAGGCGTGGCTCGCGGGGGCGCAGGCGAAGCTGCCCTCGGCGGGCGAGCGCGTGGACGACGTCGAAGGCGAGCGCGTGGACGACGTGGAAGAGGTGGCGCGGCTCCACCACAACGCGGGCATCGTGGCGCTCTACCGCGGCCAGGTGGACGACGCGGTGCGGACGTTCGAGGCGTCGCTCGCGGTGAAGCGGAGCCTCGGGGATCGAGCCGGCATGCGCTCGTGCCTGATGAACCTGGGGATCGCCCTCGGGAAGGCGTCGCGCTACGAGGACGCCTTCCGCGCGCTCGACGAGGCGATGCGGCTCGCGCGGTCGCTGGGTCAGGTGGCGGGGCGCGGCTGGTGCCTGTCGGCGCGCGCGGACATCGAGGTGCGCCGCGGCGACGCGCGCGCGGCGGAGCGCTGCATCGAGGAGGCGTGGGCGCTCGCGGCGTCGCTCCCTGCGGCGATCCAGGCCGATCTGGTGATCGCGCGGGCGAACGTGGCGTTGCTCGACGGCGACGGCCCGAGGGCGCTCGCGGCGCTCGCGGCGCTGGATCCGGGCGTGCGAGCGAACGATCCGCTCGTGGACGCGCGGGCCCAGGTGGCGGAGGCGCAGGTGTACCTCACGAAGCTGCCAGCGGAGCCACGGCGGGCGGCGCGGGGGGCGATCCGGGCCGCGCGGCGGGCGCGCGCGGCGATGCTCGCGGAGGTGGAGGCGCAGGCGCTCGACGTGCTCCGCTCGGCGCGGCCGGGCGCACCGGCGGCGGGCAGCGCGTATGCTGGCCGAGGCATGACAGCGGCGGCGAGCGGGGAGGATGAAGCGCTCTGGGCGTGGCTCGCATCGGTGGCGGCCGCGGGCGACGGCGCGAGGGGGACGGCGGACGGCGCCGCGGAGGCAGCGATCGGGCTCGCCCGCGCCCTCGTGCAGCAGTCGGGGGCCGAGCGCGCGCTGCTCGCCGTGGTCGACGAGCAGGGGCGGGTGGTCGCGGCCTGGGGCGCCGATCTCGACGGGCTGGAGATCGCCGAGGCGGCGCGGCGCATCGCGCCCGACCTGGCCCGGCTCGCGCTGAGCCAGGCCGCGCCCGTCCACTACCAGCGCGACGTGGAGACGCCGGGCGGCCGCGGCTCGCGGCTCGTGGTGCGCGGCGGCGCAGACCACGCCTCGATGGGCGCGCGCGCCCTGGCGGCGAGCGCGGTCTCGCCGGGTCCGGCGCTCCCCGGGCCTCTGCGCGCGCTCCTCGTGGTCGAGCACCGGTTCCGCCCGGCGTGCTTCGATGCCGTCACGGAGGCGCAGGCCGCTCGCTGGGCGTCGCTCGCGGGGCTCTTCCTGCGGCTCTTCGCCCGCCCCGGAGCGCCGGAGGAGCCGCGCCGCGAAGGCCCGGCGCCTGCCTGCCTCGCCTCGCTCGCGGAGCCCGCGCCCGATCTCCGGCACGCCGACACCACGGTCGTGCCCGCGGCCCCGCTGCGGAGGAGCTTCCCCGGCATCCTGGGCCAGAGCCCCGCGCTGCGCCGGGCGCTCGCGCGCCTCGACGCGGCGATCGACAGCGATCTGCCCGTGCTCCTGATAGGCGAGACCGGCACGGGTAAGGAGCTCTTCGCCCGCGCGCTCCACGATCTCGGCCCGCGCCGTTCGCGCGAGCGCGTCGCCGTCAACTGCGGCGCGGTGCCCGACACGCTCTTCGAGGCGGAGCTCTTCGGCCACGCGCGGGCCTCGTTCACGGGGGCCGAGCGCGCGCGCCCCGGCCTGCTCGCCCGGGCCGAGGGCGGCACGCTCTTCCTCGACGAGCTGGGGGAGCTGCCGCTCCCGCGCCAGGCGGTGCTGCTGCGGGCGCTGGAGTCACGGCGCTATCGCCCGGTGGGCAGCGACGACGAGCGGCCGTTCGACGCGCGGATCGTCGCGGCCACGAACCGGGATCTCGCGCAGGCGGTCGCCGAGCGGGCGTTCCGGCAGGACCTGCTCTTCCGGGTGAACGCGATCGAGATCCACGTGCCGCCGCTCCGCGATCGGGAGGGCGACGTGCCGCTGCTGCTCGCCGGGTACCTGGATCGGATGGGCGCCCCCATCGAGATCGCGCCGCGAGCGCTCGCGGCGCTCGACGCCTACGCGTGGCCCGGCAACGTGCGGGAGCTCGCGCACCTGGTCCAGCGCCTGGCCGCGCTGGGCGTGCGCCGCGTCGACCTCGAGCACCTCCCGCGGGGGGTGCGGGCGAGCGCGCTGCGAGCGAGCGCGCGCCGGACGCCCGCCGCCGCGGAGCGCCCCGCGGGCGAGGCGCGACCGCCGGCCAGTCCCGCTCCGCCGCCGGCCGCGGAGCGCCCCGCGGGCGAGGCGCGCCACGCGCTGGCCGAGGACGACGAGCGCGAGCCGATCCGCCGCGCGCTCGCGGAGACCGGCGGGAACATCAGCCGCGCGGCCGAGCGCCTCGGCATCACGCGCCACGGTCTGAAGAAGCGCATGGCGCGCCTCGGCATGCGCGCCCCCTCCGGATCGCAGGGGAAGGCGGGGTGAACCCCCTCGTGAAGGCGCTGCTGACGAAGAGGCAGGCAAACGCAGTATCGGAGGACTCTTTATGAAGGGCAGCGGTTCCGGAGCACTGAACACATCGAGGCTCGAGGAAGAGCACCAGCGAGGCCGCGCGGCAGGACAAATGGTCTTTCCGATCCTCCCGCGCCCCTGCCACCCTCGAGGACCGAGCCCTCGCCGTGGGTGGAGCGGGCGGTTCGCCCTCGCGTTGCTCGTCGCGGGCTGCTCGCCTGCGGCCGTCGACGGATCGCCGGCGCACCCGCCGGACGGCGGAGGTGGCGCCCCCACCGAGCCGCCCCCGCCCGCTGCATGCGATGCCTCCGCGGCCGACGGCGTCGCCGTCTTCGCCTCGGACGTCGACACAGGCGCCCCGCAGGCGCCCGGAGCTCCCCCCTACGCGATCGACGGCTGCTGGCTGGCCTACGTCGCGCCGCGCGAGGCCGGCGACGCGAGCGGCGCTCTGAGGCTGCGTGATCTCGGTACGGGCGAAGAGCTCCTCCTCGCGCCGGCCGCCGAGACGCCCCGCCGGCCTGCGCTCGCCGGCGACGTCGTGGTCTGGGAGGCGACGGACAGCGGAACACGCGTGGTGCGCGTGCGCCGGGGTGGCCAGACGCAGACGATCCGCGGCCCGTTCGATCACGCGGGCGAGCCGCGCGTGGAGGGAGACGCCGTGGTGCTGACAGGCTGGCTGACCGCGGACGAGAGCGGCGACACGGACGTCTTCCTGTACGAGATCGGCGAGGAGGAGGCGGTCCAGATCGCGTCCGGCCCGGGCCAGCAGCGCTTCCCGGACATCTCGGCGACGCACGTCGCCTTCGCTGATTTCTCCGAGGATCCCGACGGCCGCTTCGACGAGGACGCGCGCGATCTCGCGGACATCGTGGTCTATGACCGGCGCACGAGGCGCGCCACCCGGCGCTCCCGGGAAGGCAAACAGTCCTTCCCGATGCTCGGCGCTGGAGAGAGGGGGGTGGCTTATCTCGAATGGGCGCCGTTTCATCCGGAGCCCAAGTTCGAGCAGTTCGATCTGCGGATCGGGGACATCACCGCTCCTGCGGACGGCGACGCCTTGGCCGCGAGCATCGAGCAGTCGGGCCGGCCGTACGTGCTCCCCGAGGTCCGCGGCGAGCTCATCGAGTGGGTGGAGCGGCCTGCGGACGGCAATGCGTCCTTGCGGCGGAGGCCGGCCGATCTCTCGGCGCCCGCGGTCGAGGTCCCCGGGCTCTCGGCGTTCGAGCTGTTCGGGCCGTCGGCCTCTGCGACGATCACGGTGCTCGCGGCGCGCTCGCCGGGAGGCGAGCTGGAGCTCCGCGGCGTCGCTCGGTGATCCAGGGGGGCGCAGGACAGCCTCGCGGCGACGCGGTGTAGGTCCGGGAACGCTACCTCCCGGCGGGACAGGCCTCGCGAGGGGAGTCGGCGTGGGGCGCCCGCGATCACCGGAGTGATCCGAGCGCCCCACGCCCGCCGAGCTACTTCTTCGCAGCAGCGGCAGCCGGCGCCGCGGCCGGCGCCTTCGCAGGCGCAGCCGGCGCCGCGGCCGGCGCCTTCCCGGCAGCCGGCGCCTTCCCGGCAGCCGGCGCCGCGGCATGCTCCTGCGGCGTGATGATGCGGAATTTGCCGCTCAGGTGCAGCAGCGACATCGTGTACAGCATGCCGTCGTAGTACCGCCACTTGCCGGTGGGCGCCTCGCGCTGATACAGCTCTTCGACGAAGCGCCAGGCCCGCGGATGGGTAGCCGCCAGCGCCGCGACGGCGTTCGCCGACACGAGCCCGAGCGAGTCGTAGTCGACGGTGGGCTTGCCCTCGAGGGTGAAGTTGCCCTTGTACTTGGGGCCCTGCGCCTCGAAGAACGCGAGGAGGCGATCGCTCAGCTCGGTCTGCCGTGGATCCTTCGCCCACCACGCCGCGTCCACCGACCAGTTGATCGCGGTGCGGAACGCGTCCTGACGGAAGTTGGCGGTCCCCGCGTCCCACGAGGCGCCCTTGGGGGTGCCGTCGAAGTTGGCATAATCGGGAGCGAGCCCGGTCTTCGGGTGGGTCGTCTTGACGAAGTAATCGCGGCTCGCCTTGGCCGCCTCGGCCCAGAACGCGCGATCCGCCTCGGGGCCCCAGGCCGCCCAGAGATCGTAGAACGCCGGCAGGTGATACGACGGGTCGGTGTGATCGCCGTTCTTCGCGAAGTTGTCCGCGTCGGGCGTGAACCGCACCATCTTGTGCTCTGTGTTGAAGAGCGAGTGCAGCGTCGTCTTGCGCTTGTCCTTGTTGACCGGCCCGGTGATCGGCTTCCGGTTCTTCATCGCGTCGAGGATGGCGAAGGCTTCCTTCTTGTAGTCGTAGATCCCCTTGCCGTTCCCCCAGCGGTTCGACGCGAACAGCAGCGCGGTGGCGAAATACTCCTCCGCGTCCGGCGCGGGATTCTCATCCATGGCCGTGCCGTCCGGGTGCATCTGCCACGAGAAGTAACCGAAGCCGGGGTGCTTCGGATCCGCATGGTACATGTGGGACTTGGCCCAGTTCCACAGGGCGTCGAAGTCGTCTTTGCGATCGACCTGCACGGCGATCATCATGCCGTACGACATCCCCTCGGAGCGAACATCGTTGTTGCCGATGTCCATGATGTACGCCTTGGGGCCGTTCGCGTTCTTCCCGGCCGGGAACAGGACGGCCTGCTCCTTGGGGTCGCCGTGGAACAGCTGCTCGTAGGCCTTCGCGATCTTGGCGTCGATCTCGGCGGGCTTGTGTCCGAGCTCGGCGAACAGGTTGCGATACTCACCCGTCGCGAACGCTCCCTTGGCAGCGGGCTTGAGCGGCGGACCGAGGGGCGCAGGCTCCGCCGGGGCGGGCGCCTGGGCCGTGCCGTTCGGGCTCGCGGTGGTGGCCGGAGCGGCGCTGTCGGCCGGAGTCGCGGAGCTCGCCGGACCGGGCGAGCCGACCTGGGTGCCCTGGTTGCTGGGCGCGCAGGCGATCACCGTGACCGCAAACCATACCGATGCGACGGGAGACGTTAGCATTCGCAAGTTCATCGCTGTCCTCGTGTTCGAGCTCGCATCCTGTGAGAACGCGCTCGGCGTGGACATCGCTGGCGATGCCCACGTGGTTCATGCTCGCAAGCAGGGGTGATGCGCCGAGGCGCCCACCTCGATCAACTTCGGAGAGATCGGATACGCCGGCCGGGTGCTGCGGATCGTGAGGGGGACCTGAACCGTGGTGTTCTTGATTCGTGCAAGACTGACGTGCTCGTGGGTCGATCAGCCATCTTGTCCGGGCTGACGACCCGACCTTGAACGACGCGGAACGCCGCGATCCAGATGATGCTGCTCGGGGAGAAGGAAATCCAACCGCCCGGAGGCGTCAAGCCCCAACTGCCGGGCCTGCCCGAGGGTGAGAAGACACCGTTACGACGGCGATCCGGTCCTCTTGGAAAAGTTGCGTGATCCCAGCGCCTTGTTCGTGCAGCGAAGGGGCCGCCTTCGGCGACGTCGAGCGCGCTGCGTTCGCGGAGGACCGCGCTGGCCGAGGCGACCACCGCGCGCACGCGCGGGCGCGCAGCAGCGCTGTCGCCGTCGACCTGCCCGGAGGAGACACGCCATCATGAGCACCGCGCTCGATTCGCCGCGCGCTCAAAGGATCCTCGACCCCCTCTTCCAGGATGCCGACGGCGGCTATCCGCACATCATCGCCCGCGTCCGCGGCGACTGGCCGCGTCGCGGCCGACCGGAAATGCGAGCTCCCGCGCTCGCCGCCGACGACGGCGTCGCGGATGCGCCGCGGACCGAGGGCCGCCGCCGCGCACCCTCCTCCGCGCCGAGGCCCTCGCGTCCAGGAAAGTTGCCCCGCTCACCGCGGAAAAGGTGTAGAGGTGTAAGCTGTACCAGGTCGGAAACCGGGGTGAGGGGCGACATGGTGGACGTCGATTCAACGGTGGCCATGAGCGCGGTCTTCGGGGAGCGGTACCAGCTCGTCTCCGCGCTGGGCGAGGGCGGTTTCGGCACCGTCTTCAAGGCGCGGCAGCTCGCCACGGGGCAGCACGTGGCGATCAAGGTGCTGCGGCTCCCGAAGGAGAGCACGGCGCAGGCGCAGGAGAAGCGCATCGCCCGCTTCCACCGCGAGATGCAGCTCTGCGCGCAGCTGCACCACCCCAACATCGTCCGGCTCATGGACTCGGGGCACGCGGAGGGCTCCGTTGTCTTCTCGGTCTTCGAGTTCGTCCCCGGGAACAACCTCGCCGAGGTGCTCGAGAGGGAGGGCCAGCTCGATCCCGTCGAGACCCGGCACCTCATGATGCAGATCCTCGATGCGCTCGCGTGCGCGCACGCGCAGGGGGTGGTCCACCGCGATCTCAAGCCGGCGAACATCATGATCGTGCCCACCGGAGCCCGGAGGAACGCGCTCGTGCTCGACTTCGGCATCGGGGGGTTCACCCACGAGGCCCGCCACGAGAACGAGGCCCGGATCACCCTGACCGACGAGTCCGTGGGCACGCCCTCGTACGCCGCGCCGGAGCAGCTCCGCAACCAGCCCACAACGCCGCGCTCCGACTTCTACGCCTGGGGCCTCCTCTTCCTCGAGTGCCTCGCAGGCAAGCGCGTGATCGAGGGGGCGACGGTGGCCGAGGTCGTCTTCAAGCAGCTCTCCGCCGACCCGATCCCCATCCCGCCGGAGATCGCCGACCACCCCCTGGGCGACATCCTCCGCCGCGTGACCGCCAAGGATCCCGCGGCGCGCGACGTCACGGCGGCGTCGCTCCTCCGCGAGCTCGAGGCCTGCGACGTGTCCGGGCTTCGCCCGGACGCGCGCGACCGCCGCCTGGGCCGGGCGGCCCAGGACGCGGAGACGCCTGTGAGCCCGAGCGAGCCGGGGAGCGACGGGCGCCACCAGCGGCTCGTCCAGGGCGAGCGTCGGCAGATCACCGCGGTGTGCTGCATCCTCAGCGCCGTGGGCGTTGGGTCACGGGCCGCCGACCTGGAGGAGCTCGATCATGTCCTCGGCCTCCAGCAGGAGGCGTGCGCCGAGCTCGCACGCCGCTTCGGCGGCCATGTCGCCGGCGGGCTCGGCGACGCCGTGCTCTTCTATTTCGGCTACCCGAAGGCGCGCGAGGACGACGCCAGGCGCGCGGCCCGCGCGGCGCTCGCGATCGCATCCGAGGTCGCCCGTCGCAGCGCCGCGCTCGAGGCGGCCCGCAGGCTGCGCGTCGATGTCCGGATCGGCATTCACACAGGGCTCGTGGTCGCGCGCGAGCTGCGCGATCCCGCGTCCGCCGGTCTCGGTTACGTCGTTGGCACCACCCCGAAGCTGGCGTCCCGCCTCAGCCTCCTCGCCGAGCCGGGCGGCATTCTCGTCAGCAACGGCACCGAGCGGCTCCTCCGGAAGCAGCTCCTCCTTGAGGAGACCGGCATCCGCGTCACGGACGACTCCACGATGCCGGTCTCGGCCTTCGCGCTGCGCGACGGCGCCTCCTCCGCCGCGCTCCGGGAGGTGCCGCTCGTCGGCCGCGACCGGGAGATCGAGGCGCTGCTCGAACGCTGGGCACGGGCCTCGGATGGCGCCGGGCAGGCCGTGCTGATCAGCGGCGAGCCGGGGATCGGCAAATCCCGCCTCGCCCGGGCGCTCGAGGAGCGGATCGGCGCCCGCCCGCACGCCTGGATCGAGTGCCGCTGCACGCCCGACAGCGTGCACAGCGCGTTCTATCCCATCATCGAGCTGCTCGATCGCATGCTCGACCCGCGGCGCGAGGCGAAGCCCGAGGGCAAGGTGGACAGGCTCGAGGCCCTGCTCTCGCTCTATGGCTTCGAGCTACGCGAGGCGGTCCCGCTCTTCGCGTCCCTCCTCTCGCTCCCGCTGCCGAAGCGGTGGACGCCGCTCGACGTCTCGCCGCAGAGGAAGCGCGAGATGACGCGCAACGCGGTCCTCTCTCTGCTCTTCGAGATGGCCGAGAAAGAGCCCGTCGCGCTCCTGGTCGAGGACCTGCACTGGGGCGATCCGAGCACGGTGGAGCTGCTCGGTCAGCTCGTCAGCGAGATCGGATCGAGCCGGCTGCTCGCGATCTTCACCGCGCGGCAGGAGTTCGTTCACCCGTGGTCGCCCGGCTCGTTGCTCCAGATCCAGCTCGGCCGCTTCGGCAGGTCGGAGGTCGAGCGGATGACGGCGCAGATCACGGGCGGCCGGAGCTTGCCGGCGGAGGTGCTCGACCACATCACGCGCCGGACCGACGGCGTCCCGCTCTTCGTCGAGGAGTTGGTCCTGGCGATGATCGAGGCGGGCGCGCTCGCCGAGCGCGAGGGCGGCTACGCGCTGGTGCGGCCGCTCTCGGATCTCTCGATCCCCGCCACGCTGCGCGATTCGCTGGTGGCGCGCCTCGACCGGCTCGGCCGGGCCAAGGAGACCGCCCAGGTCGCGGCGGCGATCGGGCGGGAGTTCACGTTCGAGCTGCTCCGGGTCGTGAGCCCCCTCGAGGAGGCCGAGGTGCAGGAGGATCTCGACAAGCTCGTCGCCTCGGAGCTGGTGTACCGCAAGCGGCGGATCAAGAACCCAGCGTACGTCTTCAAGCACGCGCTGGTTCGAGACGCTGCGTACGAGTCGCTGCTCAAGCGCACGTGCCGCGAGGTGCACCTGCGCATCGCGAGGGCGCTCGAGGAGCGGTTCCCGGAGATCGCGAGCGAGCGGCCCGACCTCCTCGCGCACCACCACGCGGCCGCGGAGCAGCGGCGGGAAGCGGTCGGGTACGGGAGGAAGGCCGGGGTAGCCGCGCTCCAGCGCTCGGCGTACGCGGAGGCGATCGCGGCGGCCCGGCAGGCGCTCGGGTGGATCGCGTCATCGAAGGAAGACGACGAGCAGGCCGGGGCGGCCGCGGCGGCCGCGCCAGCGCCCGAGCTGCAAGGGCAGCCGATGACGGCGTCGGAGCGGATCCAGGCGGAGCTCGAGCTGCACGGCGTCGTCACGCCCGCGCTGATGGCCAGCCGGGGCTGGGGCGACGACGAGCTCAAGAGCGCCCTGGATCGCGCCCAGGCGCTGCTCGATCTCCTCGGAGACAGCCCTCGATCGATACCGACCGTGTGGGCTCTGATCACCTACCACCACGCCCGCTCGCACCGGGCGGAGGCGCAGTCGCTGGCCGAGCGTGCGCTGCGGCTCGCCGAGCGGTCCAGCGATGTGGGGAACGTGGTCGCGGTCCTGCCGATCTACGCGCAGTGCCTGTTCTTCTCGGGCAAGCACGCCGAGGCGAGGGCGTGCCTCGACCGCGCGCTCGCGAGCTACGATCCAGCCGTCCACCGCGCGCATGCCAGCACCTTCGGTCAGGACTCGAAGGTCTACGCGCTCGCCCTGTCGGGGCTGCAGTGGTGGCTGCTCGGCTACCCGGAGCGGGCGCTCGTGGCCGGCACGGCGGCGGTCGCGTTCGCCCGCGAGCTCAACGACGCGAACAGCCTCGGCATGGCGCTCGGCTACCTGCTCGGCGTCTGGCACTACCGCGGCGAGCGGGAGCCGGCGCGCGAGGTCGCCGCGACGCTCGCCGCCGTCGCAGAGCGGCACGGTCTGCCCCAGTGGGGAGGGCTCGCGGCCATGTTCCAGGGCTGGATCGACGGCGATCCGACGGTGCCTCGGCAGCTCCTCTCCGGGTTCCGGGCGATGGGCTTCGACGTCGCCTTCCCGTACTGGGCGTCGATCGTGGCCGAGTGCGAGGCGCTGACCGGCGACCTCGACGCGGCGATCGCGCGGATCGACGAGTGCCTCGAGAAGGCCGAGCACGACGTCGAGCTCTACTACGTATCCTTGCTCCACAACTTCAAAGGAGAGCTCGTCCTGAAGCGGGATCCGCGCGCCCTCGACGCGGCCGAGCGCTGCTTCCGGGACGCCATCGCCGTGGCGCAGGCGCAGGACGTGAAGATGCCGGAGCTCAAGGCGGTGACGTCGCTCGCGCGCGTCCTCCGGGACCGCGGGCGGCGCGAGGAGGCGCGCGTATCGCTGGCGCCGATCTACGCGTGGTTCAAGGAGGGGCTCGACACGCCGGCGCTGGTGGATGCCAAGGCGCTGCTGGAGGAGCTGGGCGGGGCCGAGCTTCGCTGAGCGCGCTGCGCGGTCCGGAGCGGCTCATCATGGCGCTCTTTCCGGATGATCTTCGAGGGTGAATGCGCCCTGGCAGGCAGGAGACCGAAGAGTGAACGACGAGCACAAGAAGCATCCGACCAAGAACCCGATGCATCACGTGGAGAACTTCTTCGGCGGCGGGATCGCCGCCGAGGTGAACAGCGACAGCAGCCTCGACTCGTGGCTGTCGAACGAGCGATGGAGGTACGTCTGGCTCCAGACGGTCGCGCGCGCATGGAACGATAATGAGTTCAGGGAGAAGCTCCTCGAGAACGCGCGAGAGGCCATCCGGCTGGCGTTCGGCTTCAACCTGCCCGCTTACCTGGACCTCATGGTGCTCGAGCCCCCGCATCCGCCGGCGCACGAGGGCGGGTCGGCGGGCGCTCACGCGCCCATGGGGTGGCATCAGAAAGGGAACTCCGGGAGCTGGAGTCTGCCGCCGACGAAGGTGGTCATGTGGCTCCCGCCGGCGCCGCCCGACGCGGAACAAGCCGTCGCCCTGGCCGATTACGCGCACTCGGGCCGGACCTACCCCTTCTCGACCTGCTGAGCGCTGCTCCCTCGCGGCGCCTCAGCGCCCCGCCGTCGCGCGGGCTCGCCGCGACAGCGCCGCGGGCGTCACGAGGCCCGTGCGCTGCCCGGGGTCCATCGCAGCGCCGCGGGCCCCGGCGGCGGCGCCGTGCTCTCGCTCGAACCGCGCCAGCACGTCGCCGGGCGCCGTCGCCAGGGGGACGTGCCACCCATCCAGCTCCACGGCGTACCGGTTGGCAACGGCCCAGCGCTGCTCCTCGGCCAGCTCGCCGCGGCCGTCCAGCGGGCGCCCCACGAGCACGGCCGCGGCCTGTCGGACCGGGAGCAGCTGCACCTCCGGCGCGCCCGGGAGGCCGCGGGTGTCCGTCAGCAGGTACATGTCCGGCCCGAACCCTTGAATCGACAGCTCCGGCAGGCGAGGAGCCCTCTCGATCCAGTCCGCGTTCCAGCCCCGGATCTCCGCGCGGATGGCCGCGCAGAGCTCCGGGTCCTGGCTGATGATGCTGTCGAAATCCCCCTCGAACTGGTAGGCCAGCCGCCCTGCGTCGGCGCCGTCGGGCAGGACGTCGGCGTACGCCGCAGCCGGGCGGAAGTTCGCGATCCCGTGGCGCTCGGGCCACCTGCCGTAAGGGCTGAACCGGAACAGCGCGAGCGGGAGGAGGTCGCGCGGCGGTTCGAGGTGGCGCAGGAGCGGCAGCAGCGCCAGGTAGTGGTCGTAGTCATCGCGGCCGTCTCCGGGGAACCCGTGGAGCAGGCCCCAGACGAGGTTGACCCGGAGCGCGCGCGCGTAACGCAGGAGCGCGACGTTCTGGCGCGCGAGGAGCCCCTTGTCCATGCGCGCGAGCAGCGACGAGGACAGCGCCTCGATGCCAGGCTGGATGATCGAGACGCCCGCCCGCCGGAGCGCGATCAGCCGCTCCAGCGTGATGTTCGCCTTCTGCTCGTAGAAGATCGTGAGCCCCGGGAGCTCATCGCCGAGGCGCGGTATCAGCGTCCTGAAGTACGTGTGCGGCATGATGTCGTCCGTGAAGTGGATGCGCCGCGACGGGTGCGCAGAAAGCAGCTCCCTCAGCTCCTCGATCACGCGATCGGGCGACTTCTCGCGGTACCGCATGACGGCGACACCGCAGAAGGTGCAGTGGTGCTTTTGCCCCCACCAGCAGCCCCTGCTGCTCTCAACCGAGAGCAGCAGGCCGTCGCGCTCGGCCGGGCCGTCGCCCAGGCAGGCGCGCCGCTGGCGATAGAAGTCGGCGTAATCCGGCGTCGGCAGCCCGTCGAGGTCCATGCACGGCGCGCCCTCGACGATACGGCCGCTCGGCCGGGCACCCGCGAGGAAGGCAGGGAACGCGGCCTCGCTCTCCCCGGAGAACACGTAGTCGATGGATCCGGAGAGCGCGGCGATCCCTCCGGCCATGGCGTCGAAGCAGTTGGCGCCGCCGAGCAGCGTCACCGTCGACGGCCGGAGCCGCTTCAGCCGCGAGAGGAGGGCGATGCTCGCCGCCGTCTGCTCGAACATCGTGGAACACCCCACGATGGGACATCCGATCTCGGCGAGCGCCGCGGCCATCCGGTCTGCCCACCCCTCGGCGTGCAGGGCGAGGCGGCGCAGGAGATCGCGGTCCACGGTGCACCGGCGAGGGCCGTACCCGAGCTCCAGGCGGAGGTCCGCGAGCGCGGCCTCGGCGCGCCGGCCGAGGAGGTCGACCCCGTAGGCGGCGCGGGCGAAGATGCGCTCTCCCAGCAGGTGGGGCGTGGCGCTCTCTGCGATGGCGTAATAAGCGGCGTCGCCGATCTCGCGGGCGAGGTACATGCCGGCATACAGCACCGCGACCTCGAACCCGGCCCGCCTCGCGCACGCCTGGAGGAGGTGCAGCCCGAGGTGCGGGAGGTCGAGACGCGCGAACGGGGGCACGATGAGCAAGGCGTCCGCCGTCGAGATCACGTCCGCCAGCGCGATCGGGGGCGCGCGGCGTTCCGTGACAGGCGGCTCGAGCGTGAGGGCATTCATCGTCGTCTTTTCTGGAGAGGGCGAGTATACTGCCCTGGACTGCCCGACAAAAGGGGACGTCAGGGCCAGCTGCGATCTCGCGCGGCCCGAGCGCGTGGCGTGGTCACGCCGCGAACGCCGATGCTGAACAGGGTCCTCCGGCTCAAAGAGCACCTCCGCCTCCAGCTGCTCGACGACGAGCGTGCCTTCGTCATCGGCGAGCGCGAGCAGTTCATGTTGCATGGGCGCGCCTATGCGCTGGCAGCGCGCCTCGCCGACGGGCGCCGCACCGTCGCGCAGATCATCGACGCGCTCGACGGGCAGAGGGCGCAGGCGGAGGTCCTTTACGCGCTGACGATCCTCGAGCAGCGAGGGTATCTCATCGCGGCAGCAGAGGGGGGCTTGCCCGAGGGCGCAGCCTTCTGGCGCGCGCAGGGCGTCGACCCAGCTCGCGCGGCCGAGCGGCTCGCCGCGACGCCGGTCGCGGTCCACGCGGCCGGCGGAGCGGAGGCCGGGCCGCTCGTCGAGGCCCTCTGCGACGCCGGCGTGCGGGTGGATGCCGAGGCCGAGGTGGAGATCGTCGTCACGCGCGACTACCTGCACCGCGATATCGAGCGCTGGAATCGCCGGGCGCTCGACAGGAAGGCGCGGTGGGCGCTCGTCAAGCCGACGGGCACCCTCCTCTGGGTGGGCCCCATGTTCGGCCCCGGCGGCGGGCCTTGCTGGGCGTGCGTCGCGCACCGCCTCCGGGAGAACCGCCCCGTGGAGGTCTACCTGGAGCGGCGCAGCGGCGTCCCCGGCCCGCTGACGGCGCCGCGGGCGGAGCTGCCCTCGAGCGTGCGCGCCGGCGCCCATTTCGCCAGCATCACCCTGGCGCGCTGGATCGCGGACGGCGGCGCCGGTCGCATCGACGAGCACCTCTTGACCCTGGAGCTGCCGCGCTTCGCGTGCGTGGAGCGCCCGGTGACGCGGCGTCCGCAGTGTCCCGTGTGCGGCGACGGAGAGATGGTGAGGCGACGTGCCCTGTCGCCGGTCGTCCTGCAGAGCCGCCCGAAGCGCTTCACCGACGACGGCGGCCACCGCGTCGCCCCGCCGGAGGACACGCTGGCGCGGATAGAGCGCCACGTCGACGCGCTCACCGGGGCCATCGCCAGCGCCGGGCCCATCCCCGGGCGCGATCACCCGCTGCGGCCGGTGCACGGCGCCGCGTACCGCGTCTGTCCCGCCGGCGATGCTCCCTCGTTCGACGACTTCCACCGGACGAGCATGGGCAAGGGGCGCACCGCCGCACAGGCGCGCGCCAGCGCGCTCAGCGAGGCGATCGAGCGCTACAGCGCCCTCTTCCAGGGGGACGAGGCCCGCGTGCGCGCGCGCTTCGTCGACCTCGGGGACGCGGCGGTCCACCCGGACGCCCTCCAGAACTACAGCCCGGCGCAGCTCCGGGCGCGCGACGCGACGAACGCCGGCGTCAGCGACGAGAAGCGGCTGGTCCCGCTGCCCTTCGACGAGCGGGCAGAGATCGACTGGACTCCCGTCTGGTCGCTCACGCACGAGCGGCGGCGGTGGGTGCCGACAGCTTACTGCTATCAGCACGTGCCGACGCCGCCCGGGGAGCGCTTCTGTTATGTGAACCCCAACGGACACGCCGCCGGAAATTGCGTGGAGGAGGCCGTTCTCCAGGCGTTCTTCGAGCTCGTGGAGCGGGATTCGGTCGCCCTCTGGTGGTACAACCGCGCCCGCCGTCCGGCCGTCGATCTCGACAGCTTCGACGAGCCTTATTTCAGGACGCTCTCGGCCCACTATGCTTCCCTGGGCCATCGGATCTGGGTGCTCGACCTCACGACCGATCTCCGGATCCCGGCGTTTGCCGCGGTGTCGCGGGCCGCCGACACAGGCCGGTTCTGCGTCGGCTTCGGCTGCCATTTCGACGCCCGCCTCGGCGTCCAGCGAGCGCTCACGGAGCTCAATCAGCTCTTCGATCCGGCGCGCAGCCACGCCGCGCCATGGGAGCAAGACGCGCTCGGCGACGGCGCCCTCCTGCTCCCCGACGCCACGGCGGCGCGGCGGCGCGTGGACTTCCTTCAAACCCATCACGGCGACCTGAGGGACGACGTGCGCGCCTGCGTCGAGCGCGCCGCCGGCGCCGGGCTCGAGACGCTGGTGCTCGACCAGACGCGCCCTGATCTCGGCCTCGTCGCCGTGAAGGTCGTCGTGCCGGGCCTGCGTCATTTCTGGCCGCGCTTCGGGCCGGGTCGGCTCTACGACGTCCCGGTCGCGCTCGGGTGGGTGGCGGCGCCGCTCGCGGAGCCCGAGCTCAACCCGGTGCCCCTCTACCTCTAGGCGCGCCCGAGACGAGGTGCCTCATGCGAGACGGACTCCGGATCATCGACGCCGATCGGCACGTCATCGAGCCGATCGAGATGTGGCGGGAGTACCTTGAGCCCGAGTTCAAGGATCACGCGCCTTACCTCCAGCCGGTGGAGCCGTCCGAGCCCATGGCGGAGCGCCTGGCGCGCTACGGCCCCAGGGCGACGATCCCGCTGCCGCCGGTGCCCATGCTGGACGGCCAGTCGCTCTGGCAGAAGGTGTCGCCGCGCGCCCAGATCGAGCTGGCGTGGGCGGCCTTCTGCAGGCCCGGGCACCTCGCGGCGGCCGCCGCGCCCGACGGCCAGCTCCGCGCGATGGATCACGCCGGAATCGACATCTCGTTTCTTTACCCCACGTTCGCCACCTACCTGCTCGGCTTCGATTCTTTGGACCCGCGCCTCGGAAGCGCGTTCGCCCGCGCCTACAACACGTGGCTGCGAGGCTTCTGCCGCCGCGATCCGGAGCGGCTGCGGGGCGTGGGGCTCATCAGCCCGCACGACCCTGCGTCGATGGTCGACGAGCTCCGCCGGGTCGCGGGCTTCGGGTGGACCGCTGTCGTGCTGCGGCCCAACCCGGTCAAGGGCAGGCTGCTCGGCGATCCGGCGTACGAGCCGTTCTGGTCTGCCTGCGAGCAGCTCTCCGTCGCGGTAGCGATCCACGAGGGCACCCACGCGCGGCTGCCCACGGCGGGCGCGGATCGGTTCGAGAGCCGCTTCGCGCTGCATGCCTGCTCGCACCCCATGGAGCAGATGATGGCCCTGCTCGCGCTGATCGAGGGGGGCGTGCTCGAGCGCCACCCGGGGCTGCGCGTCGCGTTCCTCGAGTCCGGGTGTGGCTGGGTACCGTACTGGCTGCACCGCCTCGATGCGGTGGAGTACAAGCACCTGTCGGGCGAGGTGGCCGAGACGGTGCGCCGGGCGCCCTCCGACTATTTTCGACGCCAGTGCATGGTGGGCCTGGAGCCTGACGAGCCCTACCTGCCGGTCCTCGCGGAGCACATCGGAGTGGACAACCTGCTCTTCGGAACGGATTTCCCCCACCTGGATCACGACGACGACATCGTGGACGAGGCGCTCTCGCTCCGACGCTTCCTTCCTGAAGCATCGGTGCGGAAGCTTCTATGGGATAACCCGGCGCGGTTCTATGGTGTGCCCACGGAGAGGCGTTAGCGTGCCTACGCCCCGAACTCCGCCAGCGACCGGCAGACGCGGCGGAGCCGGTCGCGCAGCCATCGGTGCGCGGGGTCGGCGTCGAAGCGGGGGTGCCACGCCTGCGAGATGGTGATGGCCGGCGTGGTCACGGGCAGCGGGAACGTGACGAGATCGAAGCGCGGGGCGGCGTGCGCGAGCCAGTTCGACGGGAACGCGCCGACGAGGTCGGAGCTGGCGAGGAGGCACAGCGCCGCGTAGTGGCCTGACGCCACGGCCGCGGTGGTCCGGGCGAGCCCTTTCTTCTTGAGGGCCTCGTCGATGGGCCCCCAGGTCTTGCCCAGCCTGGAGACGCCGAGGTGCGCGTGCTCGACGAACCGCTGCAGCGTCACCTTGCCGGACGCGAGCGGGCTGCCGCGGCGCACCACGCCCACGAAGCGGTCCTTGACGAGCGCCTGCACGCGGATCTCCGGGCCCATGTCGCCGATGATGCCAATGTCGAGATCGATCCGGCCCTCCCGGAGCGCGGCGACGTCCTCGTCGCCCTCGGGGAGGAAGCGGACCGTGACGCCCGGGGCCTCGGCCCTCAGGGCGTCGAGGAGCGGGGCGCCGACGAGCCCGAGCAAGCCGTCGCTGGTCCTGACGGCGAAGCTGCGGGTGAGCGCGGCGACGTCGAGCGCGCCCCGCTCGCGGAGGACCGCGCTGGCCGAGGCGACCACCGCGCGCACGCGCGGGCGCAGCTCCGCGGCGCGCGGCGTGGGCACGAGCCGCCGGCCGGCGCGCACGAGGATCGGGTCGCCCACGGCCTCGCGGACGCGCGCGAGCGTGCGGCTCATGGCCGAGGGGCTGAGGTGCATCCGCTTCGCGGCCAGGAGGACGCTCTCTTCCTCGAGGAGCACGTCGAGCGCGACGAGCAGGTTCAGATCGATGGAGTGCATGGGACGCAGCAATAACTTACCGTAGATGCACTGGAAGTCATGTCTGTTCGGGCGCAGGTTGGGTGTCGACCAGGGCAGCCGCGAGGGCAGGGGAGCCGTCGCCATGGGCCTGCCGGGAGGAGACCCGTCATCATGAGCACCACCCTCGATTCGCCGCGCGTTCAAAGGACCCTCGACCGCCTCTTCCAGGACGCCGACAGCGGCGATCCGGGCATCATCGCCCGTGTCCGCGGCGACCTGGAGCGCCGCGGGCCGAGCCCCGACCCCGAGAGGCTCGCCCACCTGCTCGCCGACGCGTATCTGCCGGTTTCCCGCGAGGTCGGGCGGCTACTGCACTTGCTCGCCTTCGCGACGAGGGCGCGCACGGTGGTGGAGTTCGGCACGTCGTTCGGGATCTCGACGGTGTTCCTGGCCGCGGCCGTCCGCGATGCCGGGGGCGGCGGGCGGGTGATCGGCAGCGAGATGCACCCGGAGAAGGTTCGGCGTGCGCGGCACAACCTCGAGGAGAGCGGGCTCGGGGAGCTCGTCGAGATCAGGGAGGGAGACGCGCTGGTGACGCTGCGTGACGTGGAGGGGCCGATCGATCTGGTTCTGCTGGACGGATGGAAGAACCTCTATTTGCCGGTGCTCCAGATGCTTGAGCCCCGGTTGCGGAGGGGCGCGCTCATCGTTGCGGACGATCTCGACATCGCGCCGGATGACCTGCGGCCGTACCTCGAGTACGTGCGCGGCGCGGGCAGCGGCTACGGGTCGGTGGAGATCCCGCTGGGGGACAGGCTGGAGGTCTCCTGCTGGCATGGCCGCGACGGGCGCGAGGGCGGGGCGTGAGACAGGTCGCCTCGTTCCTCGCCTCGCGCGAGGCGAGCAGCGCGCAGCGGCGTGTGTGCATCAATGCTTCTTCTCGTTCTTGCACTCGCATCCTCCGTACCGTTCCACGCTCGCGAGGGTTGGCGGATTGCTGAAGTACGTCGCGTCATACCCGCCCGTGATGAGGACCGAGCCGTCTTGCAGGGTCGTCGCGGTGTGGAAGCCCCTCTGGATCGGCTCGTCGATCGCGGTCCAGCTGCCGTTCGCCTCCTTGTAGATCTCGGCGCCGTCGCTGCCGACGGCCATCACGCGGCCGTGGGACATGGGCGCGACGGCGGAAGCCCACGTGTGGAGGAAGTTCGGCGGCGCGGTCAACGTCCACGTGTCGTTCGCGGGATCGTAGATCTCGGCGGTCTCCCCGGCGTCGACGAGGATCTCGATTTCCTCCTCGGTGCCGCCGTAGATCCTGCCGCCGCCGCCCACCACCAGCACGCGCCCGCTCGGCAGCAGCGTGGCCGTGTGCTGCATGCGGGGCAGGTTCGTCGGCGCCGCCGCCGCCCAGGCGCCCGTGGCCGGATCGTAGATCTCCACGCTGGTGCGGCCCTGGGGCATCTCGTTGCCGTTCAACGTGTAGCCGCCGACGACGAGCACGCGCCCGTCCTGGAGCAGCGTCGACGTATGAAGGTAGCGGGTCACCGACATTGACGCTGCGCTGGACCATGTGTTCGTGGCGGGGTCGTAGAGCACGGCCTCCTTGAGGCTCCTGTCGTCGTCGCTGCCGCCCGTGCGCAACACCCGCCCGTCCGGCAGGAGGGTGAGCGCGGTATAAGCGAACTCCCAACCACGGGCCGCCTCGCCGGGCGTGAGCGGGACGCTCGCCGTCGTGCCCGTGCTCGGATCGTAGACAAGCCCGCCTGGGCTGAAGAGCACCCTGCCGTCCTGGAGGAGCGCCGCGCCAACGGGGGACATGGGGTAGGGCAGCGTGTCACCGGTCGTCCACGTGTCAGCGGCGGGATTGTAGAAATCGACCGTCGTGGGGTAGGGATAATCGCCGCTGCCGCCGGCGACCAACACCTGGCCGTCCGGCATGAGCAGGGCGATGTGCCGCTCTCGCGCCACCGGCAGCGGTGCCACCGAGGACCACTCCGCGTGGACGCCGACGTGGCGGCGGCACTTCTTCTTTTTGGCGTGGTGGTGGGCCAATGGCGCCGAGTTCACCTCCAGCGCCCCCTCCGCGAGCGCATCCGAGGCGAGGGGTTCAGGCTCCGCCCCAGCACCGCAGCCTGCGATCGCGAGCACGGCGAGGGAAAGGAAGGGGACCAGACGACGATGATGGCGACGACCGATGGTGGACATGTAGGACCTCGTCAGGAGCTGGAGGAGTGGCAGCCGTCCCGTGCTGGGGACGCGCCATGGAGCGCAACAGAAGACCATACCAGATGGTCGTTAAGCTGGAACGGGGCGCGTCCCGCAGCGCGCTTGACCGGGCGAGCGCTTTGACGGTTCGTATGCTCCGCGATGCGGAGAGTGGACTCTGTACCCCGCTCGCGGGGACCCTCTCCCCCCGCTACGCGCCATAGGCGTTAACCAAGCTTCGCGCCGCGTTCTCCTACATCGAACGTCTACGTGGTCGTAATCGTGGTCGTGGTCGTGGTCGTAATCGTGGTCGTGGTCGTAATCGTGGTCGTGGTCGTGGTCGTGGTCGTCAACGGTTGGCCGTGGACGACCACGACCACGACCACGACCACGTAAACGTTCACGTAAACGTTCACGTAAACGTTCACGTAAACGTTCACGTAAACGTTCACGTAAACGTTCACGTAAACGTTCACGTTCACGCTGGTGATCGATGGGGGGCGGGCTTCGATGACCGAACGAGCTTGGTCAACGCCTATGCCCGCTAAACCCCTACCACCGCCCTCTCCATCGCCCCTCGCGCGCTCGCCACGGCCGCAAACCGCGGCCCCAGGTACTCCGCCACCCGCACGTGCTGGCTGAACACCACATTGAACCGGATATGCGGATCGCCCGCCCCATCCGCCATGAACGTCGCCCCGCGCGCCAGCAGGATCTTGTTGAGGTACGCGTCCTGCACCAGCTCGTCGACGTCCACCCCGCGCGGCGCCGCGCCCCAGAGGAACAGCCCGCCTTCACCCGGGTGGTCCAGCAGCACGCCGGCGTCGCGCAGCCGGCGCGCCGCTGCGTTCCGTGCCGCGCCGAGCTTCTGCTGCAGCCGATCGATGTGCTTGCGCCACCTGCCGGCCGACAGCACCTCCAGGAGCACGAGCTCGTTCAGCGCGCCGGTCGTCAGCACCGAATAGATCTTCTCGCGCAAGAGGGGCTTCAGCCGCCCTGGCTCGGCCGCGATGTAGCCGAGGCGCAGCGCCGGGCTCAGCGCCTTGCAGAAGCTGGAGTAATAGATGACCCCGTCCAGCCCCGAGAGCTGCGCCAGCCGCGTGGGATGCCCGGGGTGGAAGTGACCGTGCACGTCGTCCTCGGCGATGAGGACACCGTGCTGGTGCGCGATCGTCAGCACGCGGTGCAGGTTGGCGGCGCTCGAGCCCCAGCCGGTCGGGTTGTGCAGCACGCTCTGGAGGAACATGAGCTTGGGCCGGTGCTCGCGGCACGCAGCCTCCAGCGCCCCCGGATCCACGCCGTCCGGCGTTCGCGCCACCGGGACGAGGCGGTAGCCCGCCTGCCGCAGGCGGCCGAACAACAGGAAATAGCCCGGGTTTTCCACCAGCACCGCGTCGCCTGGCTGGAGGTAGGCCCGGCAGATCAGGTCGATCGCATGGGTGCCGCCCCAGGTCGTGAGCACGCGGCCCGCGTCGGCCGCGAGGCCCTGGGAGCGCATCAGCATCGCGATGCGCTCCCGCAGCTCGGGTAGCCCCTGCGGCGGACAGCGCGCCGCCATGCCGGCGTCGTTGCGGGCGAGCGCGCGCTGGAGAACCGTCGCAGGGATGGCGTCGCTCAGCCAGCTCGCCGGCAGCGCGCCGCTGCTGGCCAGCAGCACGCCGGCGCGCTGGTCGTTGGACTGCTGCGCCAGCCACACCGGCTCCTGCTCCTCGCCGGCCTCCAGCCACGCCTCGCTGGGCATGGCCGAGGCCGCCTCGCACACGAAGAACCCGGCCGTGCCTCGCGACTCGAGAAGCCCGGCCGCCACCAGCCGATCGTAGGCCGTCACCACGGTGTTGGGGCTCACGCCGAGCTGCGCCGCCAGCTGGCGGATCGACGTCAGCCGCGCGCCGGGCGGCAGCTGCGCGCCCTCGATCAGCGCGCGCAGCCGCGCCTCGATCTGGTCGGCCAGGGGAACGGCGGAGTCGCGGTCGAGCGAGAACATGGGTCAACGCAGGAACAGGAGCGCCAGCACCGCCAGCGCGCCGGCCATGATGCCATTGAACAGCCTGTGCCGTCGCGCATCGGTCAGAAATCGCCGGATCGCCACGCCGAACAGCGCCCACGCCGAGGTGCACGGAAAGGTGATGGCGAGGCTGACGACGGACACGAGCAGGGCGCCGCTCGCCACGCCCATGCCCGACGGCATGAACACCGAGGCCACCGTGATCGCCTTGACCCAGCTCTTCGGGTTGACGGCCTGGAACAGCGCCCCCTGCGCGAACGACAGCGGCCGCGGCACCTCGGCGCCCTTGACCGCGGCGCCGCCGGTCAGCTTCCACGCCAGCACCAGCAGGTACAGCGCGCCGGTCACGCGCAGCACGCCGTGCAGCGCCGGGTAGGCGGCGAACAGCGCGCCGAGGCCCAGGCAGGCGACGAAGGTCTGGACCGCGCCGCCCACGCCGATGCCCAGGAGATGCGGCAGCGATCGGCGGTAGCCGAAGTTGGCGCCCGAGGCGGTGAGCATCATGTTGTTCGGCCCAGGGGTGCTCGACATCACGAAGCAATAGGTCAGAAGGGGCAGCAGCTCGGTCATCGCAGAACGCTCCGGTCGGGGATGGCCCGGAGCGTAAGGAGACGGTGCTCGCCGGTGAAGGCACAGGGGACGCGCCGCACGAAAGCACTGTGTCAGTCGCGCGACCGGTACAGCGAAGGGCCCGGCGCCCGGTGGTGGGGTACTTTGGCCGAAGGTGGGGTCTTTTGAACCGCCAAGGCGCCATGAGACGCCAAGAAAAACACAAAAATCTTGGCGTCTCATGGCGCCTTGGCGGTTCCATCCTTCGGGCAGGGTGGAGTAAGTACCCGACCACCCGGCGCCAGGGGTGCGCATCGGACGTGGACGCCGCCAGCGGCTGCGACGCGCCGGCGGACGCCATCGCGCCGGCCAGACTCCACGTTCCTGCTGGCGCGGAGACGGCTTGATCGCGTACCTGTACCCGTCGGAGCGGCACAGCCGGACGAGGCCCGTGGGCGCAGAGCAGACATGACCGACGAATCCGCGGCAGGCGCGCCCGACAAGGCGGCGTTCTTCCGGCCGGAGAACGAGCGGGAGGGCTCGCGCCGCGAGATCTCGAGCCCCACGGGGAAGTACAGGCTCGTGGTGTCGAGCTTCTCGACGGGACGTGGCACCTGGGACTACGCCCAGGGCGAGGTCTACAGGACCGCCTCTGCCGATCCCATCGCCGTCGTGCAGAGGAACTTCGACTGGTTCCCTTTCCTGTTCGTCGAGGCGCACCCGAACGGCCACGACTACCTGGTGTGCGGCGAGGACTACCAGGGCCAGACCGTGGTGGAGCTCGATACCGGGAGGCGCCGCGACCACCTGCCGGATGACGCGAAGGACGGGATCGCCTTCTGCTGGGCGGAGATGCGCTTCGAACCGTCGGCCGTGATGCTCGTCGTCGAAGGGTGCATCTGGGCGTGCCCGTACGAGTTTCGCTTCTTCGACTTCTCGGACCCGATGTCGGGATGGCCCGAGATCGAGGCGCCCGTGGTGAACGACCCGGAGGCGGCGGGCGCGTGACCCCCGTCTCTCCCTGCGCGCTCGTGCCTCCGGGGGTGTCAACCTCGCTTCATTTGGGAAAGTCCGTCGACTCCGCGACGGCGCGCCACGCGGCGAGCTCCTGCGCCACGAACGCGTTCTTCGCCTCGATCGCGGCGACGGTGTCGCTGCCGAGCGGGAGGCGGAGCGGGGGATTCTTCGCGCGGGAGAGCTCGACGACCACGCGCGCGAGCCGCTCCGGGTCGCCAGGCTGCTGGAGGCTGACCGTCTTCGCGTAGCTCCGGACCTTGCCCGCGGTGTCCGCATAATCGGCGATGACCTTGCCCGTCTCGACGACGGACTTCGCCTCCAGGAACTCCGTCCGGAAGTAGCCCGGCTCGATGACCGTCACCGCGATGCCGAGCGGCGCGAGCTCGGCGTGGAGCGCCTCCGAGAGCCCCTCGATCGCGAACTTCGTCGAGCAGTAAACGCCGAACCCGGCGCCCGACCGGTAGCCGCCGAGCGACGAGATGTTCAGGATCTGGCCGGCGCGCTGCTTCCGGAGCTGCGGGAGCGCGGCGCGCGTCACCGCGAGGAGGCCGAACACGTTCGTCTCGAAGACGCGCCGGACCTCGTCCCCCGAGGTCTCCTCGATCGCGCCCATGACGCCGTAACCGGCGTTGTTCACGAGGACGTCGATCCGGCCGAACCGAGCGATGGCCGCCTCGACCGCGGCGGCGACGGACGCCTCGTCCGTCACGTCGAGCGCGACGGGGAGGAGCGCCTCGGCCCGCCCGAAGCGGTCCGTGATGCTCTTCGGATCGCGCGCGGTGGCGACCACCCGATCTCCGGCGGCGAGCGCCGCCTTCGCGATCTCCGCGCCGATGCCGCGCGACGCGCCCGTGATGAACCACACCCGCTCGTGCTTGCTCGTTTCCATGGGGATCTCCTCTTCGTGGCCGGGGCGCTGCGCCCCTCACACGACGGAAGATGCAACATCCCGAGCATGAAGAAAATGCGCGAAGAGGTTGATGCTTTATGAACCTACGGTTCATGATCGAGCATGACCGACGCGCTCGACGGGCTCACGACGTTCCTCGCCGTGGCCGCCACAAGAGCTTCACCGCCGCGGCCGCCGCGCTCGGCGTCACCCCGACCGCCGTGAGCCAGAAGATCAAGCTCCTCGAGCGGCGGTGCGGCGTTGTGCTGTTCCAGCGGACCACGAGGCGCGTGGCGCTCACGGAGCCGGGCGAGAGCCTCTTTCAGCGCCTGCGGCCCGCGATCGCCGACGTCGAGGACGCGCTCGCCGCGCTCGGCGACTACCGAGGGCGCCCCTCCGGCAACCTCCGCATCACCGCGCCGCGCATCAGCGGCGCGTGGCTCGTCGCCCCGCTCGTGGCGCAGATGCGGGAGGCGTACCCGGAGCTGTCGATCGAGGTCTCGCTCGACGACGCCTTCGTCGATCTCGTGGCCTCCGGCTTCGACGCGGGCATCCGGCTCGGCGACTCGGTCGAGAAGGACATGGTGCGGGTTCCGATCTCGAACCACTCGTCGTGGTCGATCGTCGGCTCGCCGGCCTACCTCGCGAAGGCGGGGCGGCCGCGCGCGCCGGAGGACCTCGTGCGCCATCGCGCGATCCGCCAGCGCCTCCTCGCGAGCGGCGTCGTCTATCGCTGGGAGCTCGAACGCCGGGGCAAGACGATCACGGTCGACGTCCCCGGCGGCATCGTCACCGACGACATCGGGCTCATGGTCGCGCTCGCGTGCGCGGGGGCGGGCCTCGCGTACGTGCCGGACCAGGCCATCGAGCGCGACCTCTCCGATGGCCGGCTGGAGCGCGTGCTCGAGGCGTTCCTCACGAAGGGACCCGGCTTCTGCCTCTACTTTCCCGCGCGCACCCAGGAGCAGCCGAAGCTTCGCGCGCTGATCGAGACGGTCACGAGCTTCCGCGGGCAGGGGGCCAAGCCGCTCACTCGCACTCCCCGATGCTCCACAGACCGGGCGCCTCCACGTGGAGCGTGACGATCTCGTCCTCGTCGAACCCGAGCGCCTCTTGCACGCCCGTCGTGCGGTATCCAAGGAAGATCTGGTTGCCCCCGAGGTCAACGATCTGCTTGTGGGCGCGGCCGTGGATCTCGTGCTCCGCCACGGACGCGGTGATCGCGTTGCAGGCGAAGGGGACGTAGCTCACGTGCGCGAGCATGATCGGCCCGGAAACGTTGAAGTCCGTGACCGAGAGCCCTGTGAACTGCCCGTCCGCGTCGTCGCTGCTCGGGTCGGTGAGCGGCGTGAAGGTCCGGCCCCCCTCGTCGTTGTAGAGGTTGGCGAGGGAGCTCGGTGAGCTGGGGTTGTTCGCCATGACCGCGATCTTCCCTGCGCCCGCCTTCCTGGCCTCGTCGACGCGGTAGATCGCCACGCCGCCGGAGACGTCATCGAAGTCGAACCAGCGCTGCAGGCCGCGGTCGTACCCCTCGTTCTGGCGGTTGTCGATGAGGAAGTACTGGTCCGGATCCGAGGTCTCGAACTTGTAAATCGTCGGCTCGACGCCCTGTCCGAGGAACTCCGCGCCGGCCGTCCGGACGATGGCAATGTCCTGTGGCGGGGCCCCGGGCTCGATCACCGTCGGCGCCAGGAATCCGGCCCGGATCCGGCTCCAGGCGCCCATCGCCACGGGCATCGAGCCCGCGGGCGAGCCGCTCGTACTCCCCCAGCTCCCGCTCGCCATCACGCACCATGACCCGAGCGGGGTCGGGCCCTTGTAGAGATCCGGGAGGCCGACCGCCGCGTGCCCGAGCTCGTGGACGATGACACCCACCGTGGCCGGCATCGTGGTGGGCGCGCCGCCGACGGAGTGGACCTGCCGTTCGCCGAGCGCGGCATAGCCGGTGAGGACCTTCCCGTCGAGGGTGATCGGGTCCTCGAAGCCCTTCGCATGGGCCCAGATGGATGGCGTCTTGCTCGTGTTCGCGGTCTCGTAGCCGGCCACGATGAAGACCACGTTGAGCTCGTCGCCGCGGACCTTGCCGTCTGCATTGGTGTCGTAGGAGGCGAAGTTGACGTAGGGATCCGCCATCACCAGCGCCTCCTTCAGGTAGAGCTGAAGGAGGGAGAAATCCTTCTTGCTGTTGGGGTGCGCGAACGGGAGCTTGATCCGGACGATGCCGTCGTTGGCGGTGCCCTGGGTCTCCTTCGCGCGGGTGAAGGAGAATTTCCCGCGCGACATGTCGGCATAGTAATGGTTCACCGAGCCCGGGAGGCCCCCGTACATCGTCTGTTTCCAGTACGCGATGTCGGTGGTGAAGCTGCCGGTGAACGCGCCTGGCGTGGCGAGCCCGCCCCCCTGGGTGAACTCCAGCAGGATGGTGAGCAGGGGGCGCCGGATCCCGGTGATCACCGTCGGAGCCGCCGCGAACGAGAGCGCGCCCCGGGAACGCGAGATCGCCGCCTCCCACAAGGTATCGAGCGCCTCGTCGTCGATGCGCTGGAGCAGCGCCGGATCCACGGGGCCGCCGTGCCCGCGGAGATCGCGGACCAGCACCCCGGAGGGGACGAGTTTGAGGGCGCCGCGCGCGTCCGATCCGAGCTCCGCGACCTCGTAGTCGCCCGAGAGGTCGTTGAGCACGACGGCGGTGCCGTCCGCCATCCGGAGGTAGTCGAAGTGCTCGTCGCCGATCACCTCGGCGCGGAAGGTCGCGCCGGTCGGGTCGAGCCGGATCTCGCGCAGCCCGGGCTCGGCGCTCACCGCGGCCGCAGGGCGGCTCGCCGAGACGGCGCTCGCCAGCGCGGCGAGCGCGACGAGCCCGAGCCGCCCTCCGCGCCGCGCGCCGGCGATCTCCTGGTGCTCCACGTGGCCTGTGCTGCTGTTCCGAGACGTCATGTCCGTGTCCTCCTCGATCCGCGTTTCGCCGCGTTCGAGGGGCGCATCGCAACGCATGTGCCGGCCTCGGTCTGCTGCACGAATCGGCGCGTTTCGAGGCTGATCCGCGCGTCTTCGGTCAGCGCTGCGCCCCGCGCCGACACGCCGCCGGGACAGCTGTCGCGCGCGCGCGACGGATGCTGTCGCGGCGGCGTGACAGCGGTCCTGCAGGCGCGCCGGCGGCGCGCTGCAGGCGCCGCTGCGGCCCCGCGCGCGCGCCGGTTCCCGGTTGACGCGGCCCCCTCCAGGGGCACCATGGCGATCATGGGCGACGATTCCGGGGAGGCCTGCACGCTCACGAGCTTCGATCAGGGGCGCTCTCTCCGGCTCCCGGCCGTCTCGGTGACCGTCGCCCTCCCGGACCGGCGCACGCTCACGACGCCGCTCGATCTGCGTCCCCTCCTCGTCGGCGCGGGCGCGGACTGCGATCTGGTCCTCGCCGATCCACGCGCGTCGCGCCGGCACTGCGAGATCCGGTTGACCGAGCAGGGGGTGCTCCTGCGCGATCTGGGCAGCAAGAATGGCACGCTGATCCGCGACGTCCGGATCCGCGAGGCCTTCCTCCCGCCGGGCGTCCCCGCCACGGTCGGCGGCTCCGAGATCGTCGTCGGCGCTGCGGGCCCCGCGGCTGTCTTGCCGCTCTCCGCCGCGGACGCGTTCGGCGAGGCCGCGGGGCGGAGCCTCCCCATGCGCGCGCTGTTCGCCCGGCTGGAGCGCGCGGCCCCGACCGACGAGACCCTGCTCCTGCTGGGCGAGTCCGGCACCGGCAAGGAGGTGCTTGCGCGGGCGATCCACGCGCAAAGCCGCCGCAAGGACGGCCCCTTCGTGGTCGTGGACTGCGGCGCCATCGCGCCGAACCTTGTGGAGAGCGAGCTCTTCGGCCACGCCCGGGGCGCGTTCACGGGCGCCGCGGCGGCGCGGCCGGGTCTGCTCGAGCAGGCGAGCCGGGGCACGCTCTTCATCGACGAGATCGGCGAGCTCCCGCTCGAGCTCCAGCCGAAGCTCCTCCGCGCCATCGAGGGGCGGCAGATCCGGCGGATCGGATCGAACGAGTGGCTCCCCTTCGATGCGCGGATCGTGGCGGCCACGCACCGGAACCTGCGCGCGAAGGCCCAGGACGGCTCGTTCCGGGCCGATCTCTACTTCCGGCTCTCGGTGGTGGACGTCCATGTCCCCGCCCTCCGGGAGCGCAAGGACGACATCCCGCTCCTGGTCGAGCGCTTCCTCGTCGCGCGGGATCCGCCGCGCGCGCTCGCCGACCTGCCGCCGGGCGCGCTCCCGCTGCTGGAGGCGTACGACTGGCCGGGGAACGTGCGCGAGCTCCGGAACACCGTCGCGCGGCTCGTCCTCTTCCCCGAGCTGTTCCACGAGATCATCGGCGCTGCGCCGGCGGCGCCGCAGGGGAGCTCCAGCGCGGAAGCGGCGCGCCCCGATCCCCAGGGCGCTGCGCCCTCCGGAGCGGCTTCGTCGGGCGCTGCGCCCTCCGGAGCGGGTTCGTCGGGCGCGGCGGCAGCAGGGCCCGGGGACGCGCGCCTCCGCAGGCTCCTCGAGCTGCCGCTGCCCGAAGCGCGGGAGGTCGTGCTGGAGGAGCTGGAGCGCGCCTACGTCACCGAGAAGCTCCGCCAGCACGGGGGCAACATCTCGCACGCGGCCGACGCGATGGGCGTCTCCCGCCAGCTCGTCCACCGGCTGATCCAGCGCCACGGCCTCCGCGCCAGATGATCCTGCCCGTGGACGGCGACGAGCCCCGCGTCGACGCCCCGCCGTGGCCGCGACGCGGCCGCGACGACGCGACCGTCACCGGCCCGGCCACCGCTGCCGCGCCCGGGGCCGCGCCCGCCGCGCCCGGGGCCGCTTCCGAGGCTTCGCCCGCTGCGTCGGAGGCCACGCCCGCCGCGCCCGACGCCACCTCCGATCTTGGCCTCGGCGAGGAGAGCCGGCGCTCCGCCGCCGCGCGCGAGTCCACGCCCGCCGCGCCCTCGCCGATACCGCCCTCGCTCCACGCGCGCTTCGAAGACTTCCACCTCCTCGGCCGCGGCGGCATGGGCGTCGTCTACCGGGCGCGGGACCTCCGGCTCCGCCGGCGCGTCGCCATCAAGCTCCTCTCGGCGGGCGCGCAGATCGACGGGAGCTTCCTGCGCGAGGCGCGCTCCCAGGCGCGGCTCCGCCACGAGAACGTCTGCGAGGTCCACGAGGCCGGCGTCGCCGATCACGTGCCCTTCCTCGTGATGCGCTGCATCGACGGCCCCTCGCTCCAGGACGCCCGCGGCGACCTGACCCTCGAGGAGAAGGTGCGCGTCGCCCGGGCCATCGCCGCCGCGCTCCACGAGGCGCACCGGCTCGGCCTCGTGCACCGCGACGTGAAGCCGAGCAACGTCATGCTGGAGCGGGGCACGGACGGCGCCTACCGCCCCTACCTCATGGACTTCGGCATCGCGCGCGAGGCGGGGGAGAGCGGGCCCACCCTGACCGGCGCCCTGCTTGGAACCCCCGCGTACATGGCGCCGGAGCAGGCCGCGGGGCGGGTGCACGCCCTCGATCGGCGGACCGACGTCTACGGCCTGGGCGCGACGCTCTACGCGCTGCTCGCCGGCCGCCCGCCGTTCACGGGGGGCGCCGTGATGGACGTGCTCCGCCAGGTGCTGGAGGCGGACGCGACGCCGCTGCGGACCCTGGACCGCGACATCCCCCAGGATCTCGAGGCGGTGGTGATGCGCTGCCTCGAGAAGCAGCCCGGCGCCCGCTACGAGTCGGCGCGCGCGCTCGGCGAGGACCTGCAGCGCTTCCTGGACGGCGATCCGGTGCTCGCGCGCCGCGCCTCCCTCGGCCGACGCCTGGCCCGGGCCGCGCGCCGGCACCGGGCGGCCGTCGCTGGCGTGGCCGCGCTGGTCGTCGCGGCGCTCACCGTCGCCGGCCTCTCCGTCCGGAGCCGGCGCGCCGCCGCGGAGCAGGCGGAGCTCGCGCGCGAGCTCGGCGAGACCGTGAAGGAGATGGAGCTCTTCCTCGTCGGCGCCCACGCGATGCCGCTCCACGACGTCGAGCGCGAGCGCGACGTGGTCCGCGCCCGGCTCAGGGCCGTGGAGGCCCGGATGGCGCAGGCGGGCGAGAGCGGCCGCGGCCCCGGGGAGTACGCGCTCGGCCGCGGCCTGCTGGCGCTCCAGGAGCCGGCCGCCGCCATCGAGCACCTCCGGGCGGCCGAGCAGGCGGGTTACCGATCGCCGGGGCTCGACTACGCCGCCGGCGCGGCGCTCTCCGAACTTTACCGCCGCGGCCTGGAGCAGGCCCGGCGCATCCGCAACCCGGCGCAGCGCGCGGCGCGCATCGCCGCGCTGGAGGCCGAGCTCAAGGCCCCGGCGGTCCTGCACCTCCGCGCGGCGCTCGGCGGCGCCGTCGATGCGCCCGCGTACGCCGAGGGGCTGCTCGCGCTCGCCGAGGGCAGGCACGAGGACGCGCTGGAGAAGGCCCGGGCCGCGTTCGCGGGGGCGCCGTGGCTCTACGCGGCGAAGAAGCTGGAGGGCGACGTGCTCTTCGCGATGGGGAGCCGCTACCGCCACGACGCCGCCTTCGATTTCGAGCGGATGAAGGGCCATTTCGACGGCGCCGCCGAGGCGTACCGGATCGCCGCCGACCACGGCCGATCCGACCCGTCGGTCCACGCCGGCGCGTGCGAGCTCTGGACCCAGACCATGAACGCCGCCGGCAAGCACGGCGCGTCGATGCGCCCGAGCTTCGAGCGGGCGCGGGAGGCCTGCGGGCGGGCGCTCGCGGCGAGCCCGCGGAGCGCCGAGGCGTACGTGAAGCTGGCCTGGGTCCACAGCTGCTTCGCCTGGTGGGTCGCGAGCGGGATGCAGGAGGGCGAGGACGCGGAGGCGGCCCTCGCCGAGGCGACCGCGCGCGCCGAGGAGGCGCTCGCCAGGAGCCCGGACGACGCCATGGCGCGGTACGTGGCCGCCTCGGTCTTCCGCGCGCGGGCCTACCACGCGGACCTGATCGGCCGCGACCAGGGCGAGGCCCTCGAGCGCGCCGTCCAGGGCTACGAGGCCGCGCTCCAGCGCGAGCCGGACTTCGCCTGGGCCCTCAACGAGCTCTGCGTCGTCCACGCCGAGCGCGGCCGCTACGAGTCCCTGCGCGGCCTCGACCCGAAGGGGTCGTTCGAGCGCGCCGAGGATCGCTGCGACCAGGTCCTGGCGCTCGATCCAGGGTTCGGCAGCGCGCGAACGTCGCGCCTGACCACCGGCTTCTACGAGGTCGAGCACCTCGTCCGCGCCGGCCGCTCTCCGGAGGAGGCGGTCCAGCGGGTGCACGCGGTGATCGAGGCGACGCGCCGGAGCGATCCTTCCTGGACCGGGGCTCCCTACTGGCGGCTCTGGCTGGATCACGCGCTGGCGATGCACGCGCTGGACGCGGGGGCCGATCCTGGCCCGGCGCTCGCGCGCGTCCAGGAGAGCGCGCGGGCGATGGCGCCGGGCGCGGCCGCCTATCCGGAGTCGCTGCGGGCGATGCTGGCGATGCTCGAGGCACGCGTGCGGCTCGCGCGGGTCGAGGACCCGGCGGCCGCGCTCCAGGTGGCGCGCGAGACGCTGGATCGCAGGCTCGTCGAGGCGCCCTGGGACGTGTCGGACCGGGCGCAGCGCGCCGAGGCGGAGCTCCTCGCCTTCCGGTGGAGCGCGCAGCGGGGCCGTCCGGACGCGGCGCTGCTCGACGCGGCGCTCGTCCCGCTCCGGCCCGTGCTGCTCGGCGAGCCGCGCGCCGATCCGCGGATCTACGCGCTGCTGGCCGAGATCCACGAGGCCCGCGCCGCCCTGCGGGCGGGCCGCGGGCAGGACGCCGCGGCCGAGATCGACGAGGGGCTCCGGCACGCGGGCGCGGCGCTCGATCTGAACCCGCGCTTCGACAGGGCGCTCGTGGCCCAGGGCGGGCTCTTTCGCCTGCGCGCCGCGGCGGCGCCCGGCGTGGCCGCCCGGAGAGAGGCCACGCTGCGGGAAGTCGAGGCCCTGGAGGCGGCGATCCAGGCGAACCCGCTGCGCGCCCGGACCGTGGGCGCGCGCCTCGTCGAGGCGCGGCGGCACGCGGGCGAGGGGCCTGACACGGTTGCGCGCTGAGGAGTGAGCTGCGCCAGCGGAGCGTTGCGGCTCACTGGGGGTAGCCGGGGGGGAGGGGATCGCACCAGTCGGGCGCGGGGTCCTCCAACCACGTCATCGTGCACGCCTTGCTGTTGCAGTTGTACTGGCCGCTCCCCGGCGCGCCCACGGCCTGGCACTCGGCGTTGAACTCGAGGACATCCTTGTAGACGAGGCCGCAGGTGTTCTTCTGGTAGCAGTACCGCTGAGCCAGCGCCGCCTTGGCGTCGATCCCGCACCCGCGCAGGAACGAGCGCGTCGGGTAGACGTCCACGACGACGTTGCCCGCGACCACGCTCGCGCACCAGACCGCCTCGCTGTGGATGAACCCGCCGTGGTCGCCGCCATCGTCGTTCACGTGGGATCCCGTGAGCAGGATCTTGACGCCATCCTTCTTGTCGTTGACGAACGCGATCACGCACTCCAGCACGTTGTCGATCACGTCGTCGGAGAGCCCCTTCTCCGTCCAGACCGAGGCGCCGCTCACCATCCCCCGTCCCTGGTAGGGCTTGTTGCCGTAGGTCACGACGGTGCCGCTTGCCACGGCGCAGCGGAACGTGTGATTGAAGACCTCCTCGCCGCCCGCGTCGGAGAAGACGCCGGTGACGGTGATCGCCGGGTTGATGGCGCCGTTCTGGAGCAGCGGGTGCCGCAGCCAGCGGGTGACCTCCAGCTTCCAGGTGTGCCACGCGATCTTCGGGGTGCCGTTGGGGTCCTGCGATCCGGGCTTTATCACCGTCGCTTCGAGCCCGGGCCCGTCGAGCTCGGCCTCGATCTCCGACTCCGACGCCGGCCCGCAAGCCGCCATGAGGAGCCCGACGCCCATCACCATCCCGTGCGCACCAGCAGAGCGCTTCATCGCGATCTCCTCGTCCAGAGAGTTTCGAGCCTTCGTTGACGGCAACGGCGAGCTTGCCGGTCATGGACACAAGCGGCCATGATCGCCGCGCTGTGTGCCAGGGACAAGGAGCATACGCCGTGCCACGCGTGAGAGGGGCGCATCGCCGGCGGATCGCCCGCGCCTTGCCTGGCGAGGTGGTACGGCGGCGTGACAGGTGACCGCCGCGCGGACAGCCGCTGTTGCGCCGCCATGACAGGCGCTCATCGGAGCTGCCGGAGCTGCCAGAGTGAGCGAGCGGCGAGAGGGGGCATCGCCGGGCCGCGGAGAGGTGATGTTCTCCTCGCTCCCTGGAGATCCAGGCCACCTCAACGGGAGGGAGCGCGGGAAAGAATCGACCCCGGCCGTGTCGGGTCCGCGGGACCTCTTACGGGAGTAGGGGAAAGAGGGCGCGATCCGCGCGCTCCACGATCGCCTTCTGCCCGAGGTACACGTCATGAACAAGCCGTCGTCGCTCCCCCTTTTCCTCTCGCTCCTTCTCGCTGCGGTCGGCTGTGGCAGCACGGCGCCCGTCGAAACCGAGACGCCCGTGCCGGCGCAGGAGGCCCTGCGGGGGAGCCGTTACTGCGAGATCCTGCTCGGCGACGCGGATCTCGGCGCGAGATCGGTGAGGATCGACGTGTACAACACGCAGGGCTTGAACGAGTGCCCCGAGGCGGCGTGGGTA